>JBFMHL010000233.1:0-3322 GCA_040753055.1 Thermodesulfobacteriota bacterium
GGGAAAATCCAGCTTTTTCAAAAGGGGTTTTCACCCTTCCCCCGCGAATTCCTTTCCTTTTTTTTTGAGATAGCTTCTATAAATGACGGACGGGCGGCTGCGTTCGCAGGGAAAAGCCCGGCCGCGTTTCTCGTTTTCGGAAAATCAACCGGGTCAACAGATGGCGGGCCGGATGGATCATTCCCCCCCAAATGCCGTGGTCCTCATCAACCCCCAGGCCGAGTATGCGGCGGAGGTGGCGCAGAAGTGCTACCCGCCCATGGGGCTCCTCTACCTGGCGGCCGCCCTGCGGGACGAGGGATTCGCTCCCCACGTGATAGACGCCAACGCCTTCGTGCTGTCCGATGCGGCCGTGGCCGCGCGGGTGGCGCAAGCTCGGCCGCTTGTGACCGGCATCCCGGTCTACACCGAGATCCTTCCCAAGGTGGCCTCGCTCATCCGGGCCGTTCACGCCGCCTGGCCGGGCGCAAGGATCGTGCTGGGCGGCCCGCATGCCACCGCCGTTCCCGAAAAGACCCTGGCCCAGTTCCCCCTGGCCGACTTCGTCCTTGCCGGGGAGGCCGAGCGCACGCTGCCCATGCTTTGCCGGGCGGCAGAGAAAGACGAGGGTTTTTGGGACGTTCCCGGCCTCCATTTCCGGGAGGACGGAAGGACTCTCCAAGGGCCGGCCCACAAGCTGCCGGAGGTATCGCGCATCACGCCTCCGGCGCGCGACCTGGTGGAGGACGGATACCGGGAGAAGCGCTACCACTCGCTACTGGTGCGGCGCAGGCCCGTGGACACCTTGTTCACCAGCCGGGGCTGCCCCTTTTCCTGCGGGTTTTGCTACAACTTCCGGCACCGCTACCGCGCCCGTGCGCCCGAGGACGTGCTGGCCGAGCTTTCCTCCATCCGCAGCCGGGGCATTCGGGACGTGGAGATCACCGATGACACCTTCACGGTGGACGAGGGCCGTGCGCTGGACATCTTCCGCCTCATCCGAAGCGAGCGCCTGGGGCTGAGCTTCCGCATCAAGAGCCGCGTGGACGTTTTCTCGGAAAGAATAGCCCGGGGAGCCAGGGCGGCGGGCGTCTACCTGGTGGCCTTCGGCGCCGAGTCCGCCGACCAGCGGATCTTGGATGCCATGAACAAGAAGATCACCGTCTCCCAGATCGCCGATTCCATAGCGCTTGCCAAGAAGTACCGCCTCGCCTCCCACACCAGCTGGGTGGTGGGGTACCCCGGAGAAACCCCGGAAAGCATTGAAGCGATGGTCCGCTTCATCGGGAAGGCGCGACCCACCACGGCCAACATCGCGGTGTTGCGGCCCTATCCCGACACGGCCGTGTACTGCCAGGCGCGGGACGCGGGAACATTGACGGGCGACTGGAACCCGGAGACCGGGGAGATCCCCTGGGTGCGCCTGCCCTGGGCGCCCTCCCGGAAAACGCTGGAGGAAGCCTGCAGCCGGGCCCTGCACCGGGTGTATCTGCGGCCTTACTACGTGGGCGCGTTCGCCTGGATGATCGCGTCCAACATGAACACAACGCTTTTCCGCTACGCCTGGCAGGAGAGCAAAAAGGCGTTGCGGCACAAGCTCACACCTGAATCCATGAGCGGCCTCAGGTGACCCGGATGCAAGGAAGGCCACTGCCGACAGTACTGAATGTACGGCGGCCATGACCTGACACGGCAGACGGGCCGCATGGGGCCGCCCCGAAGGGCGGAGACAGACGTTCACTCTGAGGAAAACATCGTTATTGGCAAGAATGCCCGAGCAACGGGCCTTAGCTCCTTTTACGCAAAACTCCGTCACGGATTCAGGCCACATTCAAGCAAGGCGGGTGAGGGCAATGCAGAAGGTCACGAGGATTCCGCTGAGGCACACCAATGTTTGGGCGGTGAGGGAAAACGGAGGGGTGCTGCTGGTGGACGCGGGCAGGCCCGGAGACGCACGCCGGCTCATCGCAGCCCTGGAAGCCCGCGGCATTTCCGTTTCCGAGCTGCGGGCCATCGTCCTCACACACGCGCATTTCGACCACGTGGGCTCCGCGGCCGCACTCCAAAAAGCCGCGGGTGCGGCGGTGGTGGCCCCCGCATTATGGGCGGACCTGCTGGCCAAGGGCGACTGGGTGCTGCCCGAGGGCCGGTTCACAGCGGCGCGGGCCGTGATCGCGCTGGCCCGGCGCGTGGAGAAACCCCTGAAGAAAGCCACCCGCTACAGGCCCGTTACGCCCGACGTGGCCGTTTCCAACGATCTTTCCCTTGCGCCTTACGGGTTTTCGGCGCAGGTGATCCCCACGCCCGGCCACACGCCGGACTCGGTCTCGGTGCTCACAGAAGACGGCCACGCCTTTGTGGGGGATCTTTGCTACAACGAGCTGCCGCAGGTCTTCAAGACCAGGCACCCGCCCTTTCTCATGAACCTGGGGGAGATGCACAGGAGCTGGGACCTGCTGCTTTCCCGCGGAGCGCGAACCATCCATCCCGGCCACGGCCGGGCCTTTGACGCGGACGAGCTGAAAAGAAAGAACTGAAGAAGGGATAATACGGGGGAGGGGAAAAGCTCCTTTTAAAAAGGCGCCTTTTTCCCCTCCCCTTTGCCGAAAAACTCTCTGCCCTTGGCCGGGACGGTCGGCAAAGGCTTAGCGTTCAAGGGGGCGGCACACCGCATTTACCGTGAAGCCGGACCTCTGCGGTCTTAAAGAGGACGACAGGCCCGCCGCTACTGCTTCGCCAGCATTTGCTTGATCTTCGCCAGCGTATCCGGGTCCGCGCCGGAGATGAGCTTGGAGATGATCTCCTGATCCTTCCCCACCTCCTGCTTTCCGCCTTCCATCAGCTCCACTCCCAGGATCTCCGCGATGGACCGGGTGAGCTTCTCCGGCGTCACCGGTTTTTCCATCACGTACTTGGGCCGCAGGTGCGCGGTGAAGGCGTTCAGCTCCTTGATCTCGTCCGATCCCAGCTCGTCACGGGCATGGGCCGTGATGACGATGACGGGAATGGATGCCGTCTTCTCGTTTTTCTTCAGCTCCCGCATGACCCGGGTTCCCGACTGGCGGGGCATGACCATGTCCAGGGTGATGAGGTCGGGCGGGTCCGCGAAGGCCTTTTCCAGGGCGTCCACGCCGTCGTGGGCGGTCTTCACGGTGAAGCCCGCGTCCGAGAGGAAGGCGGCCAGGAAGTTTCGCACGTCCGGCTCGTCGTCCACCACCAGGATGGTTTTTTCCGATGCGAGCGCCATGGGCACCCCCTTTCCTTTCTTTCCGGCTCCTAGCCGGCGGTGTTCCTTCTAAATTTGGCCTTCCACAACTTTCCGGGGCCGTTGAAAAACGATGAG
>JBFMHL010000234.1:0-2430 GCA_040753055.1 Thermodesulfobacteriota bacterium
CCAGCGCTCATGCAACTTTCAGGCAAAATAAAGTTTATATTTGTAAAGCGCGGCCTCATTGTGTTTACAAATCTTGGTATCTGGTCGATTTCGCCGCCATTAGTTATGAGACAAAAGTCAATATCCTTTTTGTCAGTTGGAACAGAGCTAACCATTTCATTAAAATAAAGTTCATCATGCCTTCCAATTGCCGCATGTTTTCCGCCGCTAACGGTATTTGCAATATATATCAGTAGGGGTCTTCCCCGAAGTTCTTCAACTCGTTTTCGAACTAACTGGGCTGACTCAATGATATCCAGGCTATATCCTGGGGGGAGTGTTAACAGGCTCATCGCCTCTTTCCCATCGACCATTCGCTGAAGTAGTTCCTCCGGCGACATCGATTTCAATGGGGCTGGCTTTGAGGGCATTCGCTTGTCAGCTCTTCGGCTCATGTTCTCTCCTCCCGGTGCATGCTTTCTACTCACCGACGCTCTTGACCTTGCGGAAATCGTGGGGGGACTGGGCGAGGCCGCCGTCCTTCCAGAATCCGGCGCGGGCGGCGCGGGCCTGGTCCTGGGCCGCGGCGATCTCGGTGGCGTGGGCCACGTTGGGCGGCCAGGTGTAGGGCACGGCCAGGCCGCGTTGTATGAGCTCCAGGTTCAGCATGCTCTGGCCGCTCCAGACGTAGGCCAGGGTCCGGCGGTAGCGGTCGCGCTCCTGCACGTCCAATTCGAGGCCGACGACCCCGGCCCGGGCGCACCAGTCCTTGGCGAAGGCGGTGGCCACCTCGCCCCATGGCGCCTGGTCATACTCCGGCGCGTCGATGCCGAGCAGGCGCACGTCCACCAGCACGCCGTCCAACTCCACGCGCAGGGAGTCCCCGTCCACGGCGTCAACGCAGCGGGCGGGAATCGGCTGGCCGGCCCAGACGGGCAGGGCCAGGAGGAGCAGGAGGGCGAGGGTGGCGATGGGGCGGGTCATGGTCACAGGTCGGGCTGCATCCGCATCGGGACTTCTCGGTTGCCCACGAGAAGCCAGACCTCGCCGGTGGCCCGGTTCATCTTGTAGGCGGTGGCCCCGTCGCCCACCGTGTGCAGCTCATAGGCCGGGGCCGGGATGAGCGGCCCCTGGGTAGCCTTGCCCATGAGAAACCCGATCCCAAGGACCAGGAGTGCGGGAAGAATCCACTTCAAGCCCTGCATGTCGCCTCCAATTTGGCTACGCGCACCACGGTTTCAACGTCAACCTGCACGGCCCTGGCCAGTTCCCAGGCGTCGGCCAGGGTGGTCTTCTGCCCCTGGCGCCGGATCTTCCTCCAGCGGCCCACCGGATCCGCTACTCCGGAAAACGCGGCCCTGGCCAGGGAGGACTGGGATAGGCCCAGGGCCCCGGCCCGGCGCTCAATCTCGGCCACGAAGGCGCAGGTGAAGGCTTTGGAGGTCACTGGGCAACCCTGGCGGTTGCGTTCTCCTCATGGGTATGAGGATGCGATTCGCCCGCATGGGGCTCGGAGGCTTGCTCCTGCCCCTGCCCCTTCTCCAGCTTCAGCTTCTTCTCCAGCTCCAGTTCCTGCTCCTGCGTGATGAAAGGCGTTTCAACCCAGGAGCCGATCTTTCCATTTGGTACGTACTTGTATAGCTGTCCGTTTGATTCCTTTAACAGAAATTCACCGTGCGACGTGGATATTGTTATGTACTGTTCTTTGTTGTTATTGAGTAGGTGCATTCCATCAATGGTGAGATCCCCTCCCAGCAAAACCGAGAAAGCTACAGCCCCAACTAAAATCTTCTTTCTGAGTTCATATAGGTTTTCAAAAGTGCGCTCAAACCTGTCATATAGTTTGCTAAAGTTATGCTCAAGCTCTTTACGCTCCATTGCGCCTTTCCCCCGTGATTCCGAGAATCAGCTTGCTCTGCGTTACTTCTTGCGCTTCCTGCTGCCGTAGGCGCGGGGCTTTTCCGCGACCTCGGAGAGCTCGTCATCTCCACTCCCCACCCCGTAGGCCGCCTCGCCCTCCATGAAGGAGTTCGGCTTGGTGCCGGTCTTCAGGTGCTGCTCGGCCTTGAACGTGATCTCCGACATGTTGTGCCCCACGGCCGCGGCCAGAAGCGCGGCGTCCCGCACGGAAAGCTGCTTCGGCTTCCCGGCGGTGGACTGGCGGCGCAGTTCGCGCAGGTATCGAACGGGATCGGGCATTTCCGGCCAAGCCGCACGGGCTATCTGGGAAAAGTTCATGCCCTTTTCCAGGCCCACATCCTCGATGACCAAGATGAACAGCCGCTCCAGGCGGTATGCACGAATCGAATCCATGTTGTCTATGTAGGGTGTTTTCACCCCATGTGGGACTCCATGAATTACCCCTTGTCGCCTGGGGTAAAATACCCTAGCATTGCGACCCATGAACACGCACACGCACGACCCTGAGCTCGAGGCCGCCTTTTGCCGGCT
>JBFMHL010000235.1:0-32420 GCA_040753055.1 Thermodesulfobacteriota bacterium
TGGCCGACCGCAGGACCTTGCCGATGATCCCCGCCGACTTCTTGGGCATGAAAAGAAGCGTGTTCAGGCCCGCCTCGACGGACTTCCCCTTGACCACTTCGGCCACCAGCCGCGCCTTCTGCGGCGACACGCGGATAAATCGTGCTATCGCTTTTGCCTGCATATCGCACCAGCCTTCGTATGCTAAGTCCCTACGGCGCCTTGATCCGGGCTATTTCTTGCCCTTGGCCTTTTTGTCCCCGGCGTGCCCGAAAAAGGTGCGCGTGGGCGAAAACTCGCCCAGCTTGTGGCCCACCATGTTTTCCGTCACGAAAACGGGGATGAACTTCCTGCCGTTGTGCACCGCAATGGTGAGCCCCACCATTTCCGGAATGATGGTGGACCTCCGGGACCAGGTCTTGATCACCTTCTTGCTCTGCGTGTGCTGCGCGTGCTGCACCACCTGCATCAGGTTATGGTCCACGAAGGGCCCTTTTTTCAACGACCGTGGCATTGCTTACGCCCCTTCCTTATCTTGCGGTGATGTTGCTCACCTTATTTCCGACGCTTGACGATGTAGACGTCCGTGCGCTTGTTCTTCCGTGTCTTGTACCCCTTGGTGGGCATGCCCCAGGGAGAGCAGGGATGCCTGCCGCCGGACGACTTGCCTTCGCCGCCGCCCATGGGATGGTCCACCGGGTTCATGGCCACGCCGCGGACCATGGGCCGACGGCCCTTCCAGCGGGTGCGGCCGGCCTTGCCCAGGCTCATGTTCTCGTGCTCCACGTTGCCCACCTGGCCCACCGTGGCCGTGCAGCGGGACAGAACCCTGCGCACCTCCCCGGAGGGCAGCCGCACTTGAGCATAGTCGCCTTCCTTGGCCACCAGCTGGGCGAAGCTTCCCGCCGAACGGACGATCTGGCCGCCCTTTCCGAGCTTGAGCTCGATGTTGTGGATCACCGTGCCCAAGGGAATGTTGGCCAGCGGCAGAGCGTTTCCGGGCTGAATGTCTGCTTCGGGGCCGGAAATCACCGTGTCGCCCACCTTCAGGCTCACCGGAGCGAGGATGTAACGCTTCTCGCCGTCCGCGTAGAAAAGAAGGGCGATGCGCGCCGAACGGTTGGGGTCGTACTCGATGGCCGCAACCTTGGCGGGGATGCCGTTCTTGTTGCGCTTGAAGTCAATGATCCGGTAGTGCTGCCGGGACCCGCCCCCACGGTGCCGCGCCGTGACCCGCCCATTCGCGTTCCGGCCGCCGGTCTTGCTCTTGGGCGCAAGCAGGCTCTTTTCCGGCTCGGTCTTGGTGACCTCCTGGAACGTGGAGTATTCCTGGAACCGAGACGCCGGCGAAGTGGGTTTGCGTTTTTTGATTGCCATGGAAAAAACTCCTGATCTTACACTCCGTCAAAGAACTCGATGCGAGACCCGGGCGAAAGCCTGACCACGGCCTTTTTCCAGTCGTTCTTCTTGCCCAGGGTCTTGCCGCGCCGTTTGGTCTTTCCCAAGACCCGCAGGGTCTGCACGTCCAGGACCTTCACATTGAAGATCTTCTCGATGGCCCGAGCGATCTCCACCTTGTTGGCCTTGATGGCCACCTCGAAGGTGAGCTGGTTGGCCTGCTCCTTCTGCAGGGTGGTCTTTTCCGTGACCAAAGGCCTTCTGATGATTTCGTAGCCGATCATGCGGAAAACCTCCCGTAAATCCCCTCCACGGCCCGGCTGTCCAGGACCAGGTGGCGGTGCTTGAGCAGGTCGTAGACGTTTAATCCCTCCACCGGAAGGACACAGACGCCCGGGATGTTCCGCGCGGACAGGACGAAGTTGTCCTCCGGGCCGTTCACCACGAACAGGGCGTTCTTCACTTCCAGGGCATTGAGCAGGAGAGCCACTTCCTTTGTCTTGATGGCTTCCTGGCTGAGGGCGTCCACCACCTTCAGACAGTCGTCGGAAAGCTTGGACGAAAGCGCCATCTTGAGCGCCAGCTTCCGGACCTTCTTGGGCACCCTGTACTCATAGGAGCGAGGATGCGGCCCGAAGACAACGCCGCCGCCCTTGAGAAGGGGGCTCCGCCGGTTGCCCCGGCGTGCGCGGCCGGTGCCCTTCTGGCGGTGCATTTTCTTTCCCGAAAAGCTGACGTCGGAACGGTTCTTCACGTCGGCCGTGCCGCGGCGGCGGGCTGCAAGCTGCATAACCACGACCTCGTGGAGCACGTGGCTCTTAACCGGCACCGCGAACACGTCGTCGGAAAGGTTGATCTCCGACACCTTTTCGCCTTTTTTATTTTTAACATCCACCACTGGCATGGCTTCGCCCTTTTCCGCAGTTACTTTTTCTTTACGATCTTCGGCTTACGGATCTCCACGATGGTCGAGGGAGATCCCGGGACAGCGCCCCGAACCAGGACCAGGTTCTCTTCCGGCCGAACGTCCACCACCAAGAGGTTCATGGCCGTCTGGCGGGTATCCCCGTAGTGTCCGGGCAGCCTCTTCCCTTTGATGACCCGCGACGGCCAGGCCGACGCGCCGATGGAGCCCGGCTTGCGCCGGGTCATGCAGCCGTGGGTCATCTTGCCGCCGGCAAACCCGTGCCTCTTCACGACTCCCTGGAAGCCCCGTCCTTTGATGCGCCCGGCCACGTCCACCATCTCGCCCGGGGCGAAGATGGAGGCCGTAACCACCTGGCCCACGGAAAAGGCTGCGGGGTCGTCGGCGGGAAACTCGCGCAACACGGCAAAGCCTGCAACGCCGCTTTTCTTGGCGTGCCCCGCAAGAGGCTTGTTCACCCGTCCGGCCTTCTTGGGGCCGAAGCCCACCTGGATGGCGTCATAGCCGTCTTTGGCCTTGGTCTTGATCTGGGTGACCACGCAGGGGCCCACTTCCAGAACCGTAACCGGGATGTGCCGGCCGTCCGGGCCGAACAGCCCCGTCATTCCAACTTTTCTTCCCAAAAGTCCCTTCATGGCCCAGGGTCCCCTTAAAAGTCGCACTGCGGCCCCTCCGACTAGCACCCCGGCTGGGGTGGCAGGTGAGGCCGTCTTGCAGGCGGGCATCGGATTGGGAAAATCCCTTCCCGCCCGCTAAGGTTCTCGATTGTCTTTGTTCTTATCTGCTCGTGCGGAGGCCAATGCCCCCGCGCTCCGCATTACACCTTGATCTCCACGTCCACGCCCGGAGAAAGGTCCAGTTTCATGAGAGCGTCCACAGTCTGCTGCGTGGGCTCCAGAATATCCAGAACCCGCTTGTGGGTGCGCGTCTCGAACTGTTCCCGGGACTTCTTGTCAATATGGGGCGAGCGCAGAACACACACTCTGCGTACACGCGTCGGCAGCGGGATGGGTCCCACCACCTTGGCCCCCGTGCTCCTGGCCGTGTCCACGATATCTGTGGCTGCTTGGTCCAGAAGCCTGTGATCGTAGGCCTTGAGCCTGATCCGGATCTTTTCGTTCATGATCATGACGTTTCTCTGCCTACTCTATGATTTCCGCAACCACGCCCGCGCCCACGGTGCGCCCGCCCTCGCGGACCGCGAACCGGAGTTCCTTTTCCATGGCGATGGGCGTGATCAGGGTCGCCGTCACGCTCACGTTATCGCCCGGCATCACCATCTCCACGCCTTCCGGAAGGTCCATCGTTCCCGTCACGTCCGTCGTGCGGAAGTAGAACTGGGGACGGTACCCGTTGAAGAACGGCGTGTGCCGCCCGCCTTCCTCCTTGCTCAAAACGTAAATCTCCGCCTTGAACTTCGTATGCGGCGTTATGCTCTTCGGCGCCGCCACCACCTGCCCGCGCTCCACTTCCTCGCGCTTCGTGCCGCGCAAAAGCACGCCGATGTTGTCGCCCGCTCGACCCTCGTCCAGGATCTTCCGGAACATCTCCACGCCCGTGCACACCGTCTTCTGCGTCGGACGGATACCCACAATCTCCACTTCGTCCGATACGTGCACGATTCCGCGCTCCACACGGCCCGTCACCACCGTCCCGCGCCCCGATATCGAAAACACGTCCTCGATGGGCATCAGGAACGGCTTGTCTATCTGACGCACGGGCTCCGGAATGTAGCTGTCCACCGCAGCCATCAGCTCGAAGATGCACTTGGCGTCTTCCGAGTTCACGTCGTCCGTCTGCAAGGCCTTCAACGCGCTGCCACGGATGATGGGCGTGTCGTCCCCGGGGAACTCGTACTTGTCCAAAAGCTCCCGAAGCTCCAGCTCCACCAGCTCGATGAGCTCCGGATCGTCCACCATGTCCACCTTGTTCAAAAACACCACGATCTTCGGAACGCCCACCTGACGGGCCAGCAGGATGTGCTCTCGCGTCTGCGGCATGGGGCCGTCGTCCGCCCCCACCACCAGGATCGCGCCGTCCATCTGCGCCGCTCCCGTGATCATGTTCTTGATATAGTCCGCGTGGCCGGGGCAGTCCACGTGCGCGTAATGCCGCGTCTGCGTCTCGTACTCCACGTGCGCCGTCGCGATCGTGATTCCACGAGCCTTCTCTTCCGGTGCCTTGTCGATCTGGTCGAACGGCACGAACTTCGCCCAGCCCTTCGCCGCCAGCTGCTTCGTGATCGCCGCCGTCAGCGTCGTCTTCCCGTGGTCTATGTGGCCGATCGTTCCCACGTTCACATGGGTCTTGGTCCGCTCAAACTTCTGCTTGGCCATGGTCTAACCTCCCCTTGATCACCGCCGCTCTTACTTGAGCCGCGAGGATCGTTTCATAAAGCGCTTTAAGCTTTCTACCACCGGTAATGGGCGAAGGCCTTGTTGGCTTCGGCCATCTTGTGGGTGTCTTCCTTTTTCTTGATGGACGCCCCGCGGTTGTTGGCCGCATCCAGGAGCTCGCCGGCCAGCTTCTGGGCCATGGACTTGTCCGGACGCTTGCGGGCGAACCCGATGATCCAGCGCATGGCCAGGGCGACCCTGCGGGAGGCCCGGATGTCCGTGGGGATCTGGTAGGTGGAGCCGCCCACGCGCCTGCTCTTTACCTCGATGACGGGCTTGACGTTGCTGATGGCCCGCTCGAAAAGCTGCAAGGGATCTTCCTTGGCCCTCTGCTCCATCAGAGTGAACGCGTCGTACACGATCCCCTCGGCGGTAGACCGCTTGCCCTGACGCATGACCACGCTCACAAACCGCGACACCAGCTTGTTGTTGTAGCGTGGGTCCGGCATGACTTCACGCTGCTGAATCTCTCTTCTTCTGGGCATCTGGTAGCTCCTGGCATCCCCTTGCCGTGTTACCCTCCGGCCCGGGGCTTGTTTGCTGTCACTTGCAGCAGGCGGGCTTTACGCCGTTCCGCAACTTGCTCCGCTATAAAAAAAACCTTCCCGGCCCCAGGGGTCGGGAAGGTTTTATGGCAGATCGTCTATTTGGGCTTCTTGGCGCCGTACAGAGAACGTCCCTGCCTCCGGTCGGCCACTCCAATGGAGTCCAGAGTTCCGCGAACGATGTGATAACGGACGCCGGGCAGGTCCTTCACGCGGCCGCCGCGGACCAGCACGACCGAGTGCTCCTGCAGGTTGTGCCCCACACCGGGAATGTAGGCCGTGACCTCCACACCCGTGGTGAGACGTACACGCGCCACCTTCCGCAAAGCCGAGTTGGGCTTCTTGGGCGTGGTGGTATAGACACGCGTGCACACTCCGCGCTTCTGGGGCGAGGCCTTCAGCGCCGGGGTCTTGGGCTTCTTCTTGGACCGTTTCCGGCCGTTGCGAACAAGCTGGTTGATGGTCGGCATTGGTATCCTTCCTATGGCCTTATGGCCCCTTGCATGGCGCGGTATTTAAAAGAACCTGCCCGCGTGCGGGGTTGCTGTATTCCCGACTTACCCGGTGGAGCTCGCACAACCCGACGGCTTCGTGCATCCACCAAACAAAACCCCCCGAAAAGCCTCAGGGGGCTTGGAAAAACAAGCTTGTATATGTGCCCAGCGGCTTTGTCAAGGATTTTGTGTCTGGTCCGGAGCTCCGGCAAGCTCCAGGATTTCCTGGGCCACTGCAGGCTCCACTCCGATCTCCTCTTCCTGGGACAGGGCGATGTCGGCCTCGGCGTAGCTCATGAGGCCCGTACCGGCCGGAATGATCCGGCCCATGATGACGTTCTCCTTGAGCCCCCGCAGGTAGTCTACAGCGCCGGCTATGGCCGCCTCCGTAAGCACCTTGGTAGTTTCCTGGAAGCTGGCGGCGGAGATGAAGCTCTCCGTGCTCAAGCTCGCCTTGGTGATGCCCAGGATGAGGGGCTCGGCCACGGCCGCCTTTCCGCCCTGCGCAGTGATCTCGCGGTTCACCTCGGCGAACCGGGCCCGGTCCACCTGCTCCTCGTAAATGAACTCGGTGTCGCCCACATCCAGCACCTTCACGCAGCGCATCATCTGCCGCACGATGACCTCGATGTGCTTGTCGTTGATGCGCACGCCCTGGAGGCGGTACACCTCCTGGACCTCGTCCACCAGATAGCGGGCCAGGGCCACCTCGCCCCGGATGTTCAGGATGTCCTGGGGGTTGGCCGCGCCGCCCATGAGCGGCTCGCCCGCGCGGACGTAGTCGCCGTCGTAGACGCTGATGTGCCGGCCCCGGGGGATCAGATACTCCTTGCGATCGCCTACCGCCGGGGTCACCTGGACCTTCTGCTTGCCTTTGGTGCCCTTGGAGATGGCCACATAGCCGTCAATCTCGGAAAGAACCGCCGCCTCCTTGGGCTTGCGCACCTCGAAAAGCTCGGCCACGCGAGGAAGACCGCCCGTGATGTCCTTCGTCTTGGTGGTGGCGCGGGGCAGCTTGGCCACGACGTCGCCGCTTCGGATCTGGTCGCCTTCCTCCACCAGGAGGATGGCGTTAACGGGCAAGGGGTAGCGGGCGTCCGTACCGCCCTTGGTCTTGGCCGTCTTGCCCTCCTCGTTCTTGATGGAGATTCGCGGCCGAACCTCGGCGTCCTTGTACTCGATGATCATGCGGCTGGCCTTGCCCGTCACCGGGTCCACCTTCTCCTGCATGGTCTTTCCGGCATGGATGTCGCCGAACTTCACCACGCCGCCCACGTCCGTCAGAATGGGCACGGTGAATGGATCCCACTGGGCCAGGAGGTCGCCCTCGGTGACCGAGTCGCCGTTTTTTACCTTTATATGGGCGCCGTAGATGACCGGGCAGCGCTCCATGGCCTCGCCGCCCTCGGACTCGATGATGAACTCTCCGCCCTTGCGGTTCATGACGACGAGCTCACCCTCCGAGTTCTCCACGACGGCCAGGTCCACGTACTTCACGCGGCCGCGGACCCGGGCCCGGATGTCGGCCTGCTCCACGCGCCGGGTGGCCGTACCGCCGATGTGGAAGGTACGCATGGTGAGCTGCGTGCCGGGCTCGCCGATGCTCTGGGCCGCCAGGATGCCGACAGCCTGTCCGATCTCCACGGGCTTGCCGTGAGCCAGGTCGCGGCCGTAGCACTTGACGCACACTCCGTAGCGGGTCCGGCAGGTGAGCACGCTGCGGATGCGGAGCTTGGTGAGGCCCAGGCTCTCGATGCGGGCGCAGGCCGTCTCGTCAATCTCCGAGCCCATGGGCACGATCACTTCGCCGGTGCGGGGGGCCACCACGTCCTCGGCCGCGGTGCGGCCCAGGATGCGCTCGGACAGGCGCTGGATGATCTCGCCGCCTTCCATGAGGGGCTCCACCTCCACGCCGGTGAGCGTTCCACAGTCAATTTCGGTGACCACGCAGTCCTGGGCAACGTCCACCAGACGCCGGGTGAGATACCCGGAGTTGGCCGTCTTCAAGGCCGTGTCCGCGAGACCCTTGCGAGCGCCGTGGGTGGAGATGAAGTACTGGAGAACCGAGAGGCCTTCCCGGAAGTTGGCCGTGATGGGCGTCTCGATGATTTCGCCCGAAGGCTTGGCCATGAGGCCGCGCATTCCGGCCAGCTGCCGCATCTGGTCGCGGCTGCCGCGGGCGCCGGAGTCGGCCATGATGTAAATGGGGTTGAACGACTCGGTCATGACCGTCACCGCCCCGCCGGCCTTTACCGGCTCGCCGCTCTCGTCCGTTTCCGGGGCCAGCTTCATGACCTCCATCATCTCCTTGGCCACGTCTTCCGTGGCCTTGGCCCAGATGTCCACCACCTTGTTGTACTTTTCGCCCTGGGTGATGAGACCCTCGGTGTACTGGGTGGCGATTTCGTTCACCTGCGCTTCGGCCTTGCGGAGGATATCCCACTTGGCCGGCGGTATCTTCATGTCGTTGATGGAGATGGAGATGCCCGCCTCGGTGGCATGGCGGTAGCCCAGGTCCTTCAGGCGGTCGGAAAGCACGACGGTGGTCTTGGCACCCATGGACCGGTACACGAAGTCCACCAGGTCGCGCAGGGTCTTCTTGTTCATAACCGTGTTGACCACGGAGAAGTCGGGCTCGAAGCGCTTGTGCTCCACCAGGAAGAAGTGGTGGTGCTTCTTCTCCGTGAGCGGCCCCACGATGCTCCCCGGCTCCGTGGCCAGGAGCTTCCTGAGGGCCGTCTTGCCGATGCGGAACACGGACTCGATTTCGTCTTCCTTCAAGAGCCCCAGGTTCCCCCCCCAGCGTGCATCGCGAGCTTCGGAGTACTCCGCGACCAGGGCCACGAAGTCAAGGTTGGGGTCGGCCTCGATCTTCCGGCTGATTTCCGCCGCGCGATCCGCGTCGCTCACCATCAGGTGCCGCAGGTTCAGAAGGTTTCCCTTGGGCAGGATCTCCCACAGGAGCACGCGGCCCACCGTGGTCTCCACCCGCTGGCCGTTCAGGCGCAGCTTGATGCGGGCGTGCAGGTCCACCGCGCCGCCGTCGTAGGCGGCCTGGACCTCGTCGGGGTTGGAGAAGAGCTTGCCTTCGCCCTTGGCCCCGGCCGTCTCGCGGGTAAGGAAGTAGAGCCCCAGAACGATGTCCTGGGTAGGCACGATGATGGGTGCGCCGTTGGCCGGCGACAGGATGTTGTTGGACGAAAGCATCAGCGACCGCGCCTCGATCTGCGCCTCCACGGAGAGCGGCACGTGCACCGCCATCTGGTCGCCGTCGAAGTCCGCGTTGAAGGCCGTACACACCAGCGGATGGAGCTGGATGGCCTTTCCCTCGATGAGGGTGGGCTCGAAGGCCTGGATGCCCAGCCGGTGCAGGGTGGGGGCACGGTTCAGCATGACCGGATACTCGCGCACCACCTCGTCCAGGGTATCCCAAACCTCGGGCGTTTCCTTCTCCACCATCTTCTTGGCGGACTTGACCGTGGACACCAGGCCCTTGATCTCCAGCCTGTGGTACACGAAGGGCTTGAAGAGCTCCAGGGCCATCTTCTTGGGAAGGCCGCACTGGTGCAGCCGCAGGTTGGGGCCGATGGTGATGACCGTACGGCCCGAGTAGTCCACGCGCTTGCCCAGCAGGTTCTGGCGGAAGCGGCCCTGCTTGCCCTTGAGGGTGTCGGAGAGGCTCTTCAGGGGCCTCTTGTTGGTGCCGGTCACCACCTTGCCCTGGCGGCCGTTGTCGAACAGTACGTCCACGGCCTCCTGGAGCATGCGCTTCTCATTGCGGACGATGATGTCCGGGGCCTTCAAGTCCACCAGGCGCTGGAGCCGGTTGTTTCGGTTGATGACGCGCCTGTACAGGTCGTTTAAGTCCGACGTGGCGAAGCGGCCGCCCTCCAGGGGAACCAGGGGCCGGAGGTCAGGCGGAAGCACGGGGATGACGTCCAAGATCATCCAGGCCGGGTTGATGCCCGAGGCCCGGAAGGCGTCCACCACCTTCATGCGCTTGGCCAGCTTCTTGCGTTTTGCGTCCGAGGTGGTGCCCAGGATCTCCTGGCGCAGCTCGGCGTAGACCTTGGGCACGTCCAGAACGGCCAGGAGCTTTTTGATGGCCTCGGCGCCCATGCCCACTTCCAGGGCATGGTGCCCGTAAGTGTCCAGAACCTCGCGGTACTTGTCCTCCGACAGGAGCATGCCCTGCTCCAGGCCCGTGGCCTTGGGGTCCACTACGATGTAAGTGTCGAAGTACAGGACCTTCTCGATGTTCTTCAAGGTCAGGTCCAGGACGTTTCCCAACTTGGAGGGCAGGCTCTTCAAAAACCAGATATGGCTGACGGGGCTCGCCAGCTCGATGTGCCCCATGCGCTCGCGCCGGACCTTGCTCTGGATGACCTCGACGCCGCACTTCTCGCAGACCACGCCGCGGTGCTTCATGCGCTTGTACTTGCCGCAGTTGCACTCATAGTCCTTGGTGGGCCCGAAGATCTTGGCGCAGAAGAGCCCGTCGCGCTCCGGCTTGAAGGTCCGGTAGTTGATGGTCTCGGGCTTCTTGATCTCGCCGTGGGACCACTCCCTTATCTTCTCGGGGCTCGCCAGCTGAATGCGCACCGCGGAGAACTTTCGGGGGTCCAGGGGCTTGGAGAAAAAATCGTATATGGTTTCCAAGGATTCCATCCTTTCCGCGCGTAAAGGCGATCATGCATTACGGCCAGGCCAGGGTTGCTTCCGGGTACTCTCCGGCAGGCTCACGAGCCCGATTGGCCGAGCTCCTCCAGGGTCATCTCCAACCCCAGGCTCTGCAGCTCCTTGATGAGCACGTTGAAGGACTCGGGCATGCCCGGTTCCAGGACGTTCTGGCCCTTTACGATCTTTTCGTACATGCGCGTGCGGCCCACCATGTCGTCGCTCTTGACGGTCAGGAACTCCTGGAGGGCATAGGCCGCGCCGTAAGCTTCCATGGCCCAGACCTCCATCTCGCCTAGCCGCTGGCCGCCGAACTGGGCCTTGCCGCCCAGGGGCTGCTGGGTGACCAGCGAGTAGGGGCCGATGGACCGCGCGTGGATCTTGTCGTCCACCAAGTGGTGGAGCTTGAGCATGTACATGGTGCCCACCGTGATGGGTCCGTGGAAACGCTCGCCGGTGCGGCCGTCGTAGAGGGTCGCCTGACCCGTGGTCCACACCCCGGCCTTTTCCAGGAGGTCCTTGATCTCCTCTTCCTTGGCCCCGTCGAAGACCGGCGTGGCCATGTGCACGCCCTTGAGGTAGCGCTTGGCCACCGTGACCAGATCCTCGTCGGAAAGCTTTTTGGCGTCCTTTGCGTTGGCCGAGAAGATCTCCTCGATCTTATGCCGGAGGGCTTCCTTCTTCTGCTCCTGCAAGAGGGTCTCCACCTGGCGCCCCAGCTCTCTTGCCGCGCGTCCCAGGTGGATCTCCAGGATCTGGCCCACGTTCATACGGGAGGGCACGCCCAGGGGGTTTAAGACCATCTCCACGGGGCTGCCGTCGGCGAAGTAGGGCATGTCCTCCACGGGCAGGATGCAGGAAACCACACCCTTGTTGCCGTGGCGGCCGGCCATCTTGTCGCCCACGGACAGGCGGCGCTTCATGGCCACGTAGATCTTCACCATCTTGATGACGCCCGGAGGCAGGTCGTCGCCCTTCTGGTAGCGGTTCACCTGCTCCTCGAAGGTCATGTGCACGATCTCGCGCTGTTCCCGGTAGCGGTCCAGGATGTCCTGCACGCGCTCGGACACGGCCTCGTCCTTGAGAACCAGGCCTTCCAGCATGGCGAGAGGGGTTTCCACCATCATCTCGGCCGTGATTTTGGTGTCCTTGGGGATGAGGACCTGCTTGCCCTTCTTGATGGAGCTCGTGGCCTGGTGCCCTTCCAAGATCTTGGTGAGCTGCCGCCGCACCGTCTCCTCGATGATCCGGAGCTCGTCGGTGCGGTCCTTCTCCAGGGCCGCGATCTCTTCGTCTTCGATGAGCCGGGTGCGGTCGTCCTTCTCCACGCCGCGGCGGGCGAAGACCTTGGCATCCACCACCACGCCCTCCACGCCGGGCGGAACCCGGAGCGAGGTGTCCTTCACGTCCCCGGCCTTTTCGCCGAAGATGGCGCGCAGGAGCTTTTCCTCGGGGGAGAGTTGGGTTTCGCCCTTGGGTGTGATCTTGCCCACCAGGATGTCGCCGGGCTTGACCTCGGCGCCCAGGCGCACGATGCCCGAGTCGTCCAGGTTCTTTAAGGCCTCTTCACCCACGTTGGGGATGTCCCGTGTGATTTCTTCCTTGCCCAGCTTGGTGTCGCGGGAGACGACCTCGAACTCCTCGATGTGCACGGAGGTGAAAGTCCCATCGCGCACCAGGCGCTCGGAAACCAGGATGGAGTCCTCGAAGTTGTACCCGCCCCAGGGCATGAAGGCCACGGTGACGTTCTTGCCCAGCGCCAGCTCGCCCTGCTCGGTGGCCGGGCCGTCGGCGATGATGTCGCCGATTTCCACGCTGTCGCCCACCCGCACGATGGGCCGGTGGTTGAAGCATGTGTTCTGGTTGCTCCGGGTGAACTTGGACAGATTGTAGATGGTGACGCTCTTGCCCAGCTCGCCGCCCGGCTCGTGCTCGTGCTTGAGAACGATGCGCGAAGCATCCACGGCCGCCACCTTGCCGGGCCTCTTGGCCACGATGGTGACGCCCGAGTCCCGGGCCACGACGCGCTCGAGCCCCGTGCCGATGAGCGGCGCCTCGGTGGTCAGGAGCGGCACGGCCTGGCGCTGCATGTTGCTGCCCATGAGCGCCCGGTTGGCGTCGTCGTTCTCCAGGAAGGGGATCATGGAGGAGGACACGGAGACCAGCTGGTTGGGGCTGATGTCCATGAGCCGGATGAGCTCCCGCGGCACCATCATGAACTCGCCCGCCACCCGCGCGGAAACCATGGGGTTCACGAAGTGTCCCTCTTCGTCCAGAATTGCGTTGGCCTGGGCGATGGGAAGCTCCTTTTCCTGGAGCGCCGAGAGGTACTTGATCTCCTTGGTGGCCACTCCGTCCTTGACCACCCGGTAGGGGGTCTCGATGAAGCCGTACTCGTTCACCCGCGCGTAAGTGGAAAGGCTCACGATGAGGCCGATGTTGGGACCTTCCGGCGTCTCGATGGGGCAGATACGTCCGTAATGGGACGGGTGCACGTCGCGCACCTCGAAGCCCGCGCGCTCCCGGGTGAGGCCGCCGGGGCCCAGTGCCGAAAGCCGACGCTTGTGGGTGACCTCGCTGAGCGGGTTGGTCTGGTCCATGAACTGGGAAAGCTGGCTGGTCCCGAAGAATTCCTTCACCACCGCGGACACGGGCTTGGGGTTGATGAGGTCGTTGGGCATGAGCGCGTCAATCTCTTGGAGGCTCATGCGCTCCTTGATGGCCCGCTCCATGCGCACCAGGCCGATGCGGTACTGGTTCTCCAGGAGCTCGCCCACGGCCCGGACGCGCCGGTTGCCCAGGTGGTCAATGTCGTCCACCACGCCCTGGGTGTCCTTCAGGCCCACCAGGGTCTTGGCGGTGAGGAGGATGTCCTCACGCCGCAGGGTGGTCACCTTCACGTCCGTGTCCAGATTGAGCCGGATGTTCAGCTTGAGCCGGCCCACCGCGGAGAGGTCGTAGTGGGACGGACGGAAGAAGAGCTGATCAATGAACTCCTGGGCCACCTCCAGCGTGGAGGGGTTGGAGGGACGCAGGCGGCGGTAAATCTCGATGAGCGCCTCCTCCCGGGAGTCCACCTTGTCCAGGAGAAGGGTCTTGCGGATGGAATCGCCCGTGGCGAAGCCGCCGGTGGAAAGGATGGCGAACTTCTTGACGCCGGACTCCCGCAAAACCTCCAGGGCCTTGTCGTCCACCAGGTCGTTGGCCGCGAACAGGATCTCGCCCGTCTCGGGATGGCGCACGGCGCGGGCGAATACCTTCTCCAGCACGTCCTCGTCCGTGATGCTGATCTTGTCAATGTTCAGGCCTTTCATCTGTCGCACCGCCTTGGCGGTGAACAGCCGGCCCTTCTTCACCAGGATCTCGCCCGTCTCCGGGTGCTTCACGTTGTAGCTTGCGCGCTGTCCGCGGATGGTGTCCGCGTCGAAGACCTTGTGCATGGTCTTCTTGCCCAGGACCACGGTCTCCACGCTGTGGAAGTAGTTCAGGATGTCTTCCGTGGTGTAGCCGAAGGCCTTGAACAGCAGCGTCGCCGGGAACTTGCGGCGGCGGTCTATGCGGATGTAGAGGATGTCCTTGGGGTCAACCTCCATGTCTATCCAGGAGCCGCGCACGGGAATGATGCGCGCTGTGTAAATGACCTTGCCCGAAGCGTGGGACTTCCCCTTGTCGTGGTCGAAGAACACACCCGAGGAGCGGTGGAGCTGGCTGACCACCACGCGCTCGGTGCCGTTGATCACGAAGGTGCCCTTCTCGGTCATGAGCGGGATGGTGCCGAAGTAGATCTCCTGCTCCTTGATGTCGCGGATGTTCTGGACCCCGGACTCCTTCTCCACGTCGAAGACCACAAGGCGCACGGTGAGCCGCACGGGCACCTCATAGGTCATTCCCCGGTGGATGCAGTCGTCCACGTCGTACTTCACGTCGCCGAAGCGATAGGACACGAACTCCAGCGAGGCGGTCCCGGAGAAGTCGCGGATGGGGAACACGGAATGGAAAACGGCCTGCAGGCCCGTCATTTCCCGCTGTTCCGGGGGCACGTCCATTTGCAGAAAACGCTGGTAGGAAACCTTCTGCATCTCGATCAGGTTGGGGATCTCGATGATTTTGCCAATTTTTCCGAAGCTTCGGCGAACACGCCCAGCAACCAGCACGTTCTCGGTCATTTCCTCTCCCGTCGCAAGTTAGCAAACAGGATTAAAACCAAAAGCGCCCGTGGCCTTTGATGGAACCGGCCGGGCGCGACAAACCCGCATCTTTTCAGGGCCTTATCTGACCCAGGGGCCGGAAGTGGGTCCGCCCCGCCGGCGTGGCCGGCGGGGCGGTTCCGACCATATGCAATGCTACTTGACCTCGACCTGCGCTCCCGCGCCCTCGAGCTGTTCCTTGATCTTCTGCGCCTCTTCCTTGGGAACCCCTTCCTTCACAGGCTTGGGGGCTTCCTCCACCAGCTGCTTGGCCTCTTTCAGGCCCAGGCCGGTGATGGCGCGCACTTCCTTGATCACGTTGATCTTCTTCTCGCCCGCGGTGAGCAGGATGACGTCGAACTCGGTCTTCTCCTCCTCGACGGGGGCGGCCGCGCCAGCGCCGGCGGCGGGGCCGGCCATCATGGCCACGGGGGCGGCGGCGGAAACGCCGAACTTCTCCTCCAGCTCCTTGATGAGCTGGGAAAGCTCCAGAACGGTCATGTTGGCGATGAAATCAATGACTTCTTCTTTGGTCACTGCCATTTTTCAATTCCTCCCGATGTTTCCCCGGCTTTGTTTTCCTTTGGAAAGAGCCCCTTCAGGGCTGCCGGGCGTTTTTGTTCAGGCAAAATTCCCTGCGCGGCGCGCATGAAGAAACGCTTAGGCCGCCTGTTTTTCCTTTTCCTCTTTGATGGCGGTCAGAACGTTGACCAAACCCCGCGGAATCTCGGCCAGCAGGCGTACGAAACCGCCGGGCACGGCGTTCATGGTGCCCAGGAGCTGTCCCAGCAGGACCTCGCGCGGCGGCATGTCGGCCAGCTGCTTCAGGCCCGCCACGTTGACGAGCTTGCCCTGAAGGGCGCCCACCTTGATGGAGAAAAACTTCTCGTTTTCCGAGGCGAACTTGGTGAGCACCTTGGACGGCGCCACGGGGTCCTTGAAGCCCAGCACGATGGCCGTGGGCCCCTTGAAGTGATCCTTCAGGACCGCGAGGGCGGTGTCCTTGGTTGCCAGCGTGAGCAGGGTATTCTTCACCACCTGGCATTCGGCCCCGGCTTCCCGCAGGCCCTTGCGCAGCTCGCTCATCTTGGCCACGGTCAGCCCGCGGAAGTCAGCGAGAACCCCCAGGCTCGCCTTTGCGGCGCGCTCGTGAAGATCCTCTACGATCTTTTCTTTCTCTTCTTTCTTCAAGTAGTCTCCACCTCCTCCCTTTGCCTGGCAAAAACCGGAGGAACCTGATCCGGGCCGTCCCCGGTGAACCGGGGGGCGTCCCTTTCTGCAGTTTCCTGTCTCGGCAGGCCGGCCTCGCGTGGCCGCTTAAGCCGCTTGCGTATAAGCGGCGCCTACGGTCTTTGACAGAATGTATGTCGTCCCGAGGCAAATGCCGCGGGACCAACGCGCCCCTCCCGCAGGGGAAGGGCTCTTCCTATGGTAACGGCACCTACTGCGCCGCTTCCTTGCCGATGCTGGTGGGGTCCACCTTCACACCCGGTCCCATGGTGGTGGAAACCGCGATGGAACGCAGGTAGGTGCCCTTGGCGGCCGGCGGCTTGAGGCGCAAGATGGTCTCGAAGAACGCGGACATGTTGTCCATGAGCTTCTGGGCGCCGAAAGAAACCTTGCCCATGGGGGCGTGGACGATGCCGGCGCGCTCCACCCGGAAATCAATCTTGCCGGCCTTGAGCTCGTTCACGGCGCGGGCCACGTCCGTGGTCACCGTTCCGGTCTTGGCGTTGGGCATGAGGCCCCGGGGGCCCAGGATCTTGCCCATCTTGCCCACGATTCCCATCATGTCGGGAGTGGCAACGGCTTTGTCGAACTCCAGCCAGCCGCCCTTGATCTTCTCGGCCAGGTCGTCGGCGCCCACGAAGTCCGCGCCCGCATCCCTTGCCTCCTTCTCCTTTTCGCCCTTGGCAAAGACCAGGACGCGCACGGACTTGCCCAGCCCGTGGGGAAGAACGCAGGTGCCGCGCACCATCTGGTCGGCATGCCGGGGGTCAACGCCCAGCCGGACCGCCAGGTCCACGGTTTCGTCGAACTTGGCGTGGGCCGCGGAAAGCGCCATCGCTATGGCGTCCGCCAGTACGTAACGAGTCTGGCGATCCACCTTGCCTTTTGCCTCAACATGCTTTTTGCCGGTTTTGGCCATGGTGCCACTTCCTTATTCGTGGGCTTCGGGAGCCGCGCCTTTTCATAGGCGCCGTCGCCGGCCCGTTTTGTTCACCATCCCGCTCTTATACGACCTCGATGCCCATGCTCCGGGCGGTGCCCTCGATGATCTTGACCGCGCCCGCATGGTCCTTGGCATTCAGATCCGTCATCTTGAGGGCCGCGATCTCGTCCACCTGGGCGTGCGTGACCTTGCCCACTTTGATCTTCTTGGGGTCCGCGGAGCCCTTGGGAAGCTTGGCGGCCTTGAGAAGAAGGATGGAAGCGGGGGGCGTCTTCATGATGAAGGTGAAGGAGCGGTCCTGGTAGACCGTGATCACTACCGGGATGATGGTGCCGGCCTGGTCCGCGGTGCGCGCGTTGAAGGCCTTGCAGAACTCCATGATGTTCACGCCGTGCTGACCGAGCGCCGGGCCGATGGGGGGGCTGGGGTTCGCCTTCGCCGCCTCCACCTGCAGCTTGACCATTGCCATTACCTTTTTTGCCATGTCCTCACCTGTACCCCTGCTGGTCGGATCTCTTGGATCCCAACAAAATATGGGCAACCGCCCGTCTTAGTTGGCCTTGACGAAGCGGGCCTGCCCGTCTTCGGATGCGCCCATGCGGCTTTGTCTTGTTTCGTTCTTTGCGCCCCTGGGCCGTTCCGGCCTTGTCTGTCGGCAGCCGGACCTCCGCTGCCGTTACAGCTTGGTTACCTGTACGAACTCCAGCTCCACGGGCGTGGCCCGCCCGAAGATGGACACCAGCACCCGGATCTTGCCCTTTTCCGGGTTCACCGCTTCCACCGTGCCGTTGAAGTTGGTGAACGGCCCGTCAATCACCCGCACCTCGTCGCCCGCATCGAAGAAGTACTTGGGCTGAGGCTTAAGCTTTCCGGCCTCGATCTGGTCCACGATGCGGGAGGCCTCCTCGTCGGACAGCGGGGTGGGTTTCTCCCTGCCTCCCAGAAATCCGGTGACCTTGGCCGTATTGTTCACCAGGTGCCAGGTTTCGTCGTTGAGCTCCATCTGCACCAGGATGTACCCGGGGTAGAACTTGCGGTGGCTGGTCTTGCGCTTGCCTTTGACAAGCTCCACTACCTGCTCGGTGGGCACCAGGATCTGGCCGAACTGGTCTGCGTGCCTGGAGGAGGCGATACGCTCCTCCAGGGCCTTCTTCACCTTGGCCTCGAAACCCGAGTAGACGTGAACCACGTACCAGTATAAAGCCAATTTCCTCTCCTTGTCGGCCCGCCGGCCAAGGGCCGCAGGACTCCCGTTATCCCAGCAGCATCTTCACGATATAGGATAGCGAGAGGT
Source organism: Thermodesulfobacteriota bacterium (assembly GCA_040753055.1). Taxonomy (GTDB): domain Bacteria; phylum Desulfobacterota; class Desulfobacteria; order Desulfobacterales; family Desulfatibacillaceae; genus JBFMHL01. The sequence continues at coordinate 18,069 of JBFMHL010000235.1, forward strand.
CCGTCGCCCCCAGGTAAATGGAAAGGATCATAACGAACACCAGCACCACCAGGGTGGTGCCGATCGCCTGTTTTCGCGACGGCCAGGTAACCTTCTTCAGCTCGACCTTGACCTCCCGCAGAAACTGCACCGACGCGACCCAGAACTGGGGGCCGCGGGGTGTGTCGTCCTTGGGCGCGACAGGCGTTCGAGGGGCAGGGGGCCGCGCTACGGCCGGTTTATCCTCGGCAGCAGAGGCCATATCCTGGGCGCCGCCCTCCTGGCTCTCGTCCCTGGCCGGGGTGAGCTTGTCGCGGGTCTTTTTCCTCTGCTCCGGGGTCTTTTTCCGTATGAGCTTTCCCATCGGATACTCCCAGTGTTCCGGCCGTGGCCGTAACCTGTCCGTTCCGCTCCCGGCCTGAACGTCAGGATAAAACGGCGAAAGCCCAAGGCCGGTCGGCCTTGAGCTCGACGCCCTTCTCTCTTTTGGCAGGCCAGGAGGGATTCGAACCCCCAACCATCGGATTTGGAGTCCGCCGCTCTACCGTTAGAGCTACTGGCCTAGAAAACCCGCCGAAAGCGGTCGGCTACTTGCCTTCGCGATGCAGCGTATGCTTCCGGCAAAAGCGGCAGTACTTTTTGAACTCCAGCCGATCCGGAGTGGTGCGCTTGTTCTTGTTCTTCTGATAGTTGCGCTGCTTGCACTCCGTGCACGACAAAGTGATCTTGACTCTCATGGAAGCACCAGTACCTGTAATATGAATCCGGAGGCCACGGGAATGGGGCGATCCCCGCTCCGCGGCTCCGCGATTACTCTATGATTTCCGCAACCACGCCCGCGCCCACGGTGCGCCCGCCCTCGCGGACCGCGAACCGGAGTTCCTTTTCCATGGCGATGGGCGTGATCAGGGTCGCCGTCACGCTCACGTTATCGCCCGGCATCACCATCTCCACGCCTTCCGGAAGGTCCATCGTTCCCGTCACGTCCGTCGTGCGGAAGTAGAACTGGGGACGGTACCCGTTGAAGAACGGCGTGTGCCGCCCGCCTTCCTCCTTGCTCAAAACGTAAATCTCCGCCTTGAACTTCGTATGCGGCGTTATGCTCTTCGGCGCCGCCACCACCTGCCCGCGCTCCACTTCCTCGCGCTTCGTGCCGCGCAAAAGCACGCCGATGTTGTCGCCCGCTCGACCCTCGTCCAGGATCTTCCGGAACATCTCCACGCCCGTGCACACCGTCTTCTGCGTCGGACGGATACCCACAATCTCCACTTCGTCCGATACGTGCACGATTCCGCGCTCCACACGGCCCGTCACCACCGTCCCGCGCCCCGATATCGAAAACACGTCCTCGATGGGCATCAGGAACGGCTTGTCTATCTGACGCACGGGCTCCGGAATGTAGCTGTCCACCGCAGCCATCAGCTCGAAGATGCACTTGGCGTCTTCCGAGTTCACGTCGTCCGTCTGCAAGGCCTTCAACGCGCTGCCACGGATGATGGGCGTGTCGTCCCCGGGGAACTCGTACTTGTCCAAAAGCTCCCGAAGCTCCAGCTCCACCAGCTCGATGAGCTCCGGATCGTCCACCATGTCCACCTTGTTCAAAAACACCACGATCTTCGGAACGCCCACCTGACGGGCCAGCAGGATGTGCTCTCGCGTCTGCGGCATGGGGCCGTCGTCCGCCCCCACCACCAGGATCGCGCCGTCCATCTGCGCCGCTCCCGTGATCATGTTCTTGATATAGTCCGCGTGGCCGGGGCAGTCCACGTGCGCGTAATGCCGCGTCTGCGTCTCGTACTCCACGTGCGCCGTCGCGATCGTGATTCCACGAGCCTTCTCTTCCGGTGCCTTGTCGATCTGGTCGAACGGCACGAACTTCGCCCAGCCCTTCGCCGCCAGCTGCTTCGTGATCGCCGCCGTCAGCGTCGTCTTCCCGTGGTCTATGTGGCCGATCGTTCCCACGTTCACATGGGTCTTGGTCCGCTCAAACTTCTGCTTGGCCATGGTCTAACCTCCCTGCTGTTGTCTGATCTCGACGATCTTTCCACATCCGCGGTGACGGCTGATATTCTCTACCACCACGTATTACGTGTTGGTGGGAAGGCTTCTCGCGGCCGTCAGTGAAAATTGGGAAAGCCCACGATCGGAATCGAACCGATGAACCTCTTCCTTACCAAGGAAGCGCTCTACCTACTGAGCTACGTGGGCACTGGATGAACATGTTGGAGCGGGAGACGAGGTTCGAACTCGCGACCTCCAGCTTGGAAGGCTGGAGCTCTTCCAACTGAGCTACTCCCGCCTCTGGCGTGCCTGCGGGCAATCCGCACGAAACATATGACGGAGCGCACGTAGTGCCGTCAAGCGCCGCTCCACGGGCGCCCTCCTACAATACGCCTTCCTTATGTGTGGTGGTGGGGGGAGGATTTGAACCTCCGAAGGCTTCGCCGGCAGATTTACAGTCTGCTCCCTTTGACCGCTCGGGAACCCCACCTATTTTTGCATCAATGTAAATCCGCCTCTTGACCTGTTTCCTTCAACGAAGCCCTTCGTTGACCGGAGCCCTAACGCCCGCCTCCGGGTCTGCCGCAAGCTTCCGGTTTTCCTGGAGCCAGCGGAGGGACTCGAACCCCCGACCCGCTGATTACAAATCAGCAGCTCTACCTGCTGAGCTACGCTGGCCGTTTTCGGTCTTTTTCCACGGACCGGGGGCAGCCAAGAATCGTTGCTTCTAATCCATTTCCGGCCGCTATTCAACCGGAACGAAGACCTGTCCTTACATAAGCCGAGCATCCTGTGTCAAGGAAAACTTGATATCGCTCCGCTGCTCGCTGTTTTTTTCTTTTTCTCGGCTTTTGGCCGAATTCCTCGTTATCCTGTCCAGGCTTCCCGTTTCTCCCACGGTACCGGATACAAGCCGCCAAAAGTCGGAAGAGGCGTTCATAACGGCAAACGGTGCGGGATTCAACTAAAAAATGACAAATTCGCACCGTGGGAGCCCCCGGCTTCCATTGACACTCCAGATGAGCCCTGGTAATAGAACCGGACGAAGCACGACGCTCCTTCGCGCCGGCTTCCGCTCCAGGCTCCCGTGTTCCCTCTATTCTTTCAGAAACAACCGTTTCAAGGATTCCCATGAAAAAATCGTTCCTGTTGGCCCTGGTCCTGTCCCTGGCCGTGGCGGGCTGCACCATCCCTGCCCAGAGGCCGGTCGCGACACCGAAAACTCAGCCTGCCGGCCCGACGCTCACCGTTTCCACACCCGATCCGGCGCCCGCCCCTGCGCCGCAGCCCCTTGCCAAACCCAAAATCTCCGCCCCGGTTGACAACGACTCCGCCGAGGCCGCCGACCTTGCTGCCACCGAGGCCCAGGAAGACCAAACCCCGGAACGGACCGTGGACCAGGTCCTGGAGCAGGCCCTGGAGTTCTGCGACCAATCCCAGGTGTTGTGGCAGAAGGGCCAGCTGGCCGAGGCGGTGGACGCCCTGGACCGGGCCTACGGGCTGATCCTGGAGGTGGACCCCGGCGACTCGGAGGATGTGCTCCAACAAAAGGAAGACCTCCGCTACGTCATCTCCCGCAGGCTCATGGAGATCTACGCTTCGCGCCAGACCGCAGCCACGGGCAAGGAAACCCCCATTCCCCTCATAGACAACCAGTTCGTCCAGGCGGAGATACGCTCCTTCACGGGACCCGAGCGGGAACGTTTCATGGAGGCCTACCGCAAGTCCGGCAAGTATCGCCCCCTGATCCTTAAAAAGCTCTCGGAAAACGGGCTCCCCGAGGACTTGTCCTGGCTGCCCCTCATCGAGAGCGAGTTCAAGGTCTCCGCCCTGTCTCCGGCGCGGGCCCTTGGCCTCTGGCAGTTCATTCCTTCCACCGGCTACAAGTACGGCCTTATGCGGGACCAATACGTAGACCACCGGCTGGACCCGGAGAAGGCCACGGACGCAGCTATCGCATATCTCTCCGAGCTCCACGGGATGTTCGGCGACTGGACCACCTGCCTGGCCGCCTACAACTGTGGCGAAGGAAGGGTGGCCCGTACAATCGCCAGCCAACACATCAACTACCTGGACAACTTCTGGGATCTCTACCAAAGGCTCCCGCGGGAGACGGCGCGTTACGTGCCCCGCTTCTTCGCGGCGCTGCTCATCATCCGGGACCCGGCCAAGTACGGCATGGACCTTCCCGATCCGGCAGCGGCCCTCAACTTCGAAACCGTGGACATCTGCCGGCAGCTCCACCTGAAGCAGATCGCCGACCTCACCGGCACTACCGAAGATGCCCTTGCGGCCCTGAACCCGGAACTCCGCTACCGCGTGACCCCGCCCGGCAGCTATACGCTCCGGGTCCCGCCCGGCAGCAGCGAGACGCTCCTGGCCCAGATCGAAACCCTGACGCCCTACACGCTGCCCGTATATGCGACGGCCCGGGACCGGCAGCTCACCCACAAGGTGCGCCGCGGGGAAACCCTCTCCTCCATCGCGCGCCGCTACGGGGTCTCCTCGGAGGCCATCAAGAAGGCCAACCGGATGAAGCGCAACACCGTGTATAGCGGCCAGCGCCTGAAAGTGCCGGTGTCGCGTCCGGCCATGGCCAGCGCCGCCACCACCGTCATCGCCTCGGGCAAGGCCTGCGCCGCTCCCGCCAAGACCACCCACGTGGTGCAGAGGGGAGACAGCCTCTGGAACCTGGCCAGCCGCTACAACACCACCGTTTCCGCCATCAAGGCCGAGAACCGGCTTTCCGGGAACTCCATCAGCATCGGGCAGCAGCTCACCATCCCCGGTGGAGAGCCCGAGGTCGTCGCGTCCTCCTCCTCCGCAGGAACCCGGACCTACCAGGTGAAGCCCGGCGACACGGCCTACTCCATCGCCCGCAAGCACGGCATGAGCCTGGACCGTTTCCTTTCCCTCAACAACATGAGCAGGAAGAAGGCCAGCGTTTTTGTGGGGCAGAAGGTGCTGGTGGAATAAGACCGGAGATGCAAGCCCGGTAAAGGAGGAAGAGATCCCTTGGGGAAAAAGGACAAGGAGGTCCGAGACCCGGCCGTGATCGCGGCCATCATCGAGAAGAGCCCGTTCTGCCGGTTGGCCCTGGCCCTGGGGAACGCACCCTATGTGGTGCCCCTCTGCTTCGGCAGGGCCGGCGACACCCTCTACTTCCACACGGGGCCGTCCGGACGCAAGTTGGACATGCTGGCGGAAAACAGCCGGGTCTGCTTTGAAATGACCGCGGAGGCCGCCGTAAAGCCCGGCGAGAACGCCTGCTCCTTCAACATCGAGTTCGCTTCCGTGGTGGGCTTCGGAACGGCCCGCAGGGTTTTCGGGGAAAGGGAGAAGATGAAAGCCCTGGACGCCATCATGAGCCACTACGCCCAGGGGCCCTTCGTATACCGGCCGGAAGCCTTGGCGGCGGTGGTCATTCTGGCCGTGGACATCTCCGAGATGACGGGAAAGATCTCGGGGATCAAGGACAAGTACATCCCCAAGGCATAGGAGCGGCTTCGCCGTTGGCGCCGCCCGCGCGCAGGGCGGGACGCCCGAAGAGCCTCAGGAGGCGCAAGCTGCCGCATTCGGCCGGGGCCACAGCCTTTCGGCGTCCATCACCGGCCCGTCCTTGCAGACGTGGTAATAGCCCCCGCCCGGTTTCTCCCGGGCGCATCCCAGGCAAACCCCCAGCCCGCAAGCCATGTGGGACTCCAGGCTCACCTGGCAGGGGCTCTTGCGGCCCCGCGCCATGACGGCCACCACCTTGAGCATGGCTTCGGGGCCGCAGGCATAGACCGCGCCCGCCTCTCCCTTTTCCAGCAGCTCCTCCAAGAGATCGGTCACCATGCCTCGCCGCCCCAGGCTGCCGTCCTCTGTGGCCGCATCCACGCGCACGCCCAGAGCCTCGAAGTCCGGCACGCACAGAATATCCGCCGAAGACCTGCCGCCCAGAAGAAGCCGGACTCTTCCCCGGTTCCTTCCGATAAGCTCCCGCGCCAGGAACAACAGGGGCGCGACGCCGATCCCTCCGGCCACCAGGCAATGGGCTTCCGCGGCTTCCGGGGAAAATCCCCGGCCCAGGGGGCCCAAGAGCGAAACCGGGGCGCCTTCCCGCATCTCCGAAAGCAGGGCCGTCCCCTTGCCGACAATCCGGTAGAGGAGCCGCAGGTTTCCCCGGCCGGTCACGTCGTGGACGGAAAGGGGCCTCCGCAGGAGGGGCGAGAGCTCGGCCGTGGTCCGGACCATGACGAACTGCCCCGGCCGGGCACGCCCGGCCACCTCGGGGCAGGCCAGCTCCATGCGGAAGGTGTTGGGAGCGACCTGCCGGTTCTCCACGATATGCGTTTTCGCTTCCTTCATTGCGGGCGCTCTCTTCCTTTTATCCCCCGGCTTTCGCTCTCACCCCGATGGCGGCCATGTTGCGCCCAGTGGTGCGGTCCCGGCGAAAGGAGAAAAAGTTTTCCTGGTCGCAACGGGTGCAGATGCCCGCCACGTGAATGTTCCGGGACGCAAGCCCCGCCCCCTCGAGCTGAGACCGGGTGATGGCCCAGAAATCGAAGCGGTTTTGGCCCGCGGCGAACGGGAGGAAGCTCTCCGGCAGCTCGGTGCGATAGTTTACGAACTCGGCGCAGCAGGGCCCCAGGGAGGGCCCCACGCAGGCGACGAGGTCCGCGGGAAGGCAGCCGAAGGTCTCCGTCATGGCGGAAACGGTGGCCGCGGCTATGTTCTCCACGCTGCCGCGCCAGCCGGAGTGGCAGGCAGCGACGACGTTCTTTTGCGGATCGGCCAGGAGGATGGGCTGGCAGTCGGCCACCTTGACGGAGCAGAACACGCCCGGGACGTCCGTGATGAGCGCGTCCGCCTTCTCTCCCGTGGGCCAGACCCCGGCTTGAACGGGATCTTCCCTACGGATGGCCAGGACCCTCCGGCCGTGCACCTGGCGCACCATCACCAGGCTGTCCGCCTCCAGCGCCCGGGCCGCCCGGAGCCGGTTTTCGGCCACGTTTTGCGGGTCGTCCCCCACATTCGCGCCCAGGTTGAGGCTCTTGTAGGGGCCGCTGCTCACGCCGCCCCGCCGTGCGAACACGGCGTGGGAGAAGCCGTTTTGCTCCAGAGCGTCGAAGCGGAGAACACAGAGGCCGTCTGTTTGGAACCATTGAAAAGGCTTTCCCGTCATGGGAGCTTCCTGATGCGTTCGATGATGGAGGTGGTGGATGCGCCCGGAGCCAGGGGGATGCGTTCCACGTGGCCCCCGGCTTTCTTCACGGTATCCGCCCCGATGATCTTGTCCTCGGGCCAGTCCGCTCCTTTGACGAGAACGTGGGGGACCAGGGACCCGATGAGGGCTCCGGGGTCGTCCTCGGGGAACAGGATCACGTAGTCCACGGCGGCCAGGGAGGCCAGCACCTCCGCCCGCTCGCTCTCCGGAACCACGGGGCGGCCCTTGGCTTTGATGCGGGACACGGACGCGTCGGAGTTCACGCCCACCACCAGAACGTCCCCCAGGGCGCGGGCTGCGGCAAGGTAGCGCACATGGCCCACATGAAGGATGTCGAAGCAGCCGTTGGTGAACACCACGGTCCTGCCCGCCGCCTTTTCCCTGTCCACGATGGCGCGGAGTCTCTCCCTGTCCGGAACGATGGTTCCCACGACGGTCCTTTTCCGGGGCAAAACCCCTATTGCTCGGTTCCGGCCTTGCCGTAGGCCGCGGGCCGGCGGTCCTCCCACACGGGCACGGCCTTCCGGGCCCTTTCCACCTCGTCCATGTCCAGGCGGGCGCTCAAGCGGGCGGGCCTGGCACCGGCGCGTTTGAGGATGCGTCCCCAGGGCGAGAGCAAGGCCGAGCGGCCGCCCAGCAGCAGATCTCCGCTTTTTCCGCAGGCATTGGCCCCGATCACGAAGACCTGATTCTCCACGGCCCGAGCGGCAAGAAGGACCTCCCAGTGGCGGATACGGACCGACGGCCACTGGGCCGGAACCAGAAGCATCGCGGCCCCTGCCGCGCAGAGGGAACGGGCCAGCTCGGGAAAGCGGAGGTCGTAGCAGGTCATGATCCCGACTTTTCCCCAAGGCGTGGGGAAAAGACCGGGGCTTTCGCCCGCGCCGAAGTAGCGGTCCTCCTCCGTGGGCCGGAAGAGGTGGATCTTGCGGTAGCGGCACAAAACCCTGCCGTCCGGGCCGATGGCCACGGCGGTGTTGTATATCTTCCCGCCGGAGACCTCGGGCAGGCTCCCGCAGATCATGACCGAACGGCCCGCCGCGGCCTCGGACAACAGGGACAGGGCCCTTTCGCTCGCCCCGGCGTGGGCGGCCAGGTTTTCGTTGTCAAAGCCGCAGGTGAACATCTCGGGGAGGAGCACAAGATTGGAGCCCCAGCCCGCAGCCGCGCGGACTCCCGCCAGTGCCCGGGCCAAGTTGTCCTCCACCCGGCCCGGACGTACCTCCATCTGAATGACACTTGCCACGCAATCCATTAAACCGGCTCAACCGCCTGAAGGCCCATGTAAAAAAAGGGGCAAAAGGATCGTTGCAGGGAATGCATAGGCATCCCTTAAAAAAGCGGCTCTCCCCCTCCCTCTTTTCCTCAAAACCTTTTCCTGCGATTCCACAAGAGCGCCAGTCGCGCCTTATTATAGGACCGCCCGGGAAGGAGTCAAAGCCCGATTCGCGCATTCGGGCGAAACTCGCCCTGCGGGAGTGATTCAAGGAGAAGGGAAAGGCACTTTACGGGGAAGGGAGAAAACCCCTTTTGAAAAAGAGGGCTTATTCTTACACCGAGGCGGCTGCGCCTTCCGGGGACTCCATCCCCCCCCTCACTCGCACCCCCTCCCCCTTTTCCGCAAGACTTTTTGCTGCGCGCTCAAGCACGGCGCCTTTGGGGAACCCTTTTCCACACCGAAACCATGTTTCGACATACAGCCCACAGGGTATAGCCGAGCCCATGCCGCGGCTTTCTTTGGGAGGGTTGGGGGACTCCCCCAAAAAGCCTTTCCCGGGTCACTCCGCCACCCGGGCGACGGTCAGCACGTCCACGCGGGCGGCTCCTGCGGCAAGGAGCGCGCGGCTCGCCTCGCGCACGGTGGCGCCGGTGGTGTAGACGTCATCCACCAGGAGCACGGTGCGGCCGGAGACGCTGATCCTTTCCAGGGCCCGGAATGCGTCCTTCACATTCCGGGCGCGTTCCTCGCCCCCCAGGCCCGCCTGGGGGCGCGTGGCGCGGACGCGGCGCAGGGCCGGGGCAAGAGCTCCGGGGAGGGTGTTGCGCTTCCTCCAGGCCAACAGCATGGCCTGGACCTGGTTGAAGCCGCGCCACCGAAGCCGCGCCGAGTAGAGCGGAACGGGTGCCACCATGTCGAAGGCCTCGCCCGTGAAGTGTCGGTTGCAGGCGGTTTCCAGAAGCTGGGACAGGGGCTCGGCCATCCAGAGCTTGCGGCCATACTTGTAGTGCTTGACGGCCTCGGCCAGGCTTCCCTCGTAGGAAGCGGCGGCACGCGCCCGGGAGAAGTGGTTCTTCCGCTCCATGCAGGCTCCGCAGAGGTGGTCCGGCCCGGACGCGGAGGGGAAGGCGGCCCCGCAGGAGATGCAGAGGGGCCCGGTCAGGTACGCGATATCCGAGGCGCAGGCCGGGCACAGGGAGCCGGGTACGGGCGCGGCCAGGTCCTGCTCCTCTTTCGGGGGAAGCAGCCTTCCGCAGGCCATGCATGCGTCGGGGCACAAGGCCTGGGCCAGGCCCGCCCAAAGGGAGGACGCCAGGCGGACGAAGGCCGGCGCTTTTCCCGGAAGGTTCTTCATGGCATCCTGCCGTCAGGCCTCCATGCGCTCGATGATGGCGGCCCCGAAGGCGGAGCAGGAAACCTCCTTTGCCCCCTGCATCTGCCGGGCCAGGTCGTAGGTGACCACCTTGTCGGCCACGGCCCGGCGCAGGGCGGACCGCACCAGCCCCGCCGCCTCGGTCCATCCCATGTGGTCCAGCATCATGGCGCCGGAGAGGATCAGGGAGCCGGGGTTCACCTTGTCCTGGTCCGCATACTTGGGCGCGGTTCCGTGGGTGGCCTCGAACACGGCGCAGTCGTCGCCGATGTTGGCTCCCGGGGCCATGCCCAGGCCGCCTACCTGGGCCGCCAGGGCGTCGGATATGTAATCACCGTTTAGGTTGGGCGTGGCGATGACGTCGTACTCCTCGGGCCGCAAAAGCACCTGCTGGAACATGGCGTCCGCGATGCGGTCCTTGATCACCACGGTGTTTTCCGGAGCCTTGCCTTCGTAGCGTTCGTAGAGGTCCTTCTCGGTGATTGCGCGTCCGGGGAACTCCCGGGCGGCCACTTCGTAGCCCCACTGGGCAAAGGCGCCTTCCGTGAACTTCATGATGTTGCCCTTGTGCATGAGGGTCACGGAGGCCTTGCCGCGGGCCAGTGCGTAGGAAATGGCCATCCGCACCAGGCGGGCCGTGTTGAAACGGCTCATGGGCTTGATTCCCAGGCCGGCGCCCGCGGGCACCCGGGCCCCCAGGCCGGCCAGGAAGTCGGCGAGCTTCTGCGCTTCCTCGCTGTCGGCGGGAAACTCGATGCCCGCGTAGAGGTCCTCGGTGTTCTCCCGGAAGACCACCATGTCGGTCCTTTCCGGGTGGAGGAGCGGGCTGGGCACGCCCGGGATGTAGGCCACGGGGCGCACGCAGGCGTAGAGGTCCAGCCTCTGGCGGATGGCCACGTTCACGCTGCGGATGCCCTTGCCCACGGGCGTGGTGAGGGGGCCCTTGATGGCCACGCGGTACCGGGAGATGGCCGCGAGGGTCTCCTCGGGCAGCCACTCACCTTCTTTCCGGAAGGCTTTTTCCCCGGCCAGGATCTCCTTCCACTGGATCTTCCGGCTTCCGCCGTAGGCTCGGGCCACGGCCGCATCCAGCACGGGCCGGGTGGCGGCCCAGATGTCGGGGCCGGTGCCGTCGCCTTCGATGAAGCAGATGACGGGCTCGTCGGGTACGTTTAAGGTTTTGTCCGGGTTGATGCCGATGATGTTTGCCTGATCTGCCATGAGAAGAAAAAACCTCCGTTCCGCGGGCCGGGCAGGCCCGAAGGGTCGTCGTTGGCGTTTGGTCCGAAGTCACTTCCTGCGCTGGCGCAGGGCCTCGTAAAGCAGGATCGCCCCGGCCACCGAGGCGTTCAGGGAACCGATGGTCCCGGCCTGGGGGATGCGCACGAGGGTGTCGCAGTTTTTGGCCACCAGGGGCCGCAGGCCCTTGCCCTCGCCCCCGATGCACAGGGCTGCGGGGAGGGAAAGGTCCGCATCCCAGATCTCGGCCTGCGCGGCGGCGTCCGCCCCGAAGATCCAGAGGCCCGCCTTTTTCATGTCGGCAAGGGCGGGAATCAGGTTGGTCACCCGGCACACGGCCATGTGCTCCAGGGCTCCGGCCGAGGCCTTGGAAACGGCGGGCGAAAGGGGCGAAGACCTGCGTTCGGGCAGCACGGCGAAGGAAACACCGGCACAGAGCGCCGTGCGAAGGAGCGCCCCGCAGTTGTGGGGGTCCTCGATGCCGTCCAGCACCAGGACCAGGGGCGCGCCCGGGCCGATGACGGCCCGGGCCAGGGCTTCGGGAAAATCCGTCAGGGGAAAGGGGCTTGCCAGCGCGGCCACTCCCTGGCTGGCCACGTCCGGGTCGCGGAAAAAGGACGGGTCCTTCTCCTCCACGGGCACGCCTTTTTCCCCGGCAAGGGCGAGGATCCGGTCAAGCGCGGGGCCGGTGCGGGTTTTGGCCACCAGCACGCGGAAGATGCGGCGGCGTCCCGCGGACAAGGCCTCGGCAACGGGATGCAGGCCGAAGAGGATCTCCCGGTCGGGAGCGGACGAGGAGAGTCGGGCTCCTCCGCTCCGGTCCGTCGGCCTTCCGTCCCGCCGAGTGGGCTCGCTATCTATTTTCGCGCCGCGCCTTTTCATAGTCCGCGATCAGATCCACCAGCTCGGCCGTGGCCGTTTCCAGGTCGTCGTTCACCATCACATGGCGGTAGAGGTGGGCCTGGGCAAGCTCCCACTCCGCGTTCTTCTTCCTCTTGGCAATGGTCTGGGCGTCGTCCGTGCCCCGTTTTTTCAGACGATTCTCCAGCTCGTCCAGGGAGGGCGGCTTGATGAAGACGGTGACCGCGTCGGGGTAGTGGGCGAGGATCTGCAGGGCGCCCTTCACGTCAATGTCCAGGACCACGCTCCTGCCCGCGTCCATGGCCGCGTTCAGGGTGTTCTTGCCGGTGCCGTAGTAGTTGTCGTGGACCTTGGCATACTCCGCGAAGCTCCCGCTTTCGATCATGGCCAGGAACTCGGGCACGGTGACGAAATGGTAGTCCACGCCGTCCTTCTCCGCCCCGCGGGGCGCCCGTGTGGTGTAGGAGATGGAGTAGCAAAGCGCCGGCACGCGGGAGAGCAACCGGGAGACCAGGGTGCTCTTGCCCGCGCCCGAGGGAGCGGAAATCACATAGAGGTTGCCGGGCGCGATCGGGGTCATGAGCAGAGCGACGCCTTATTCAAAGCGAAAGTAAAATAAAAGGCTTAGCGGGGGAGCAGGAGAACAGGAGCCCCCTCCCCCTTTTCCGCCGGAGTTTGCCATGCAGCCGCAAGCGCGGCCATGACCATCTTCCCGAGGAGGATATCCGCGGGCTCGTCAATCCTTGCCCTCTTCCGGCTTGTCCTCCCGCTCCCGGAGGAGAGCTGCATAGCGCTGGCTGATGGTCTCGGCCTGCACCGCGGAAAGCACCACGTGGTTGGAGTCCATCACTAAGATGGAGCGGGTCTTGCGCCCGCAGGTGGCGTCCACCAGCCGCCCCTCCTGCCGGGCTTCGTCCTTGAGCCGCTTGCTGGGGGCCGAGCTGGGGGTGACGATGGCCACCAGCCGGTGTGCGGCCACGGTGTTGCCGAAGCCGATGGAAAGAAGCGGCTCCATTCTCTGAAAGGAAAAGGTCTTCCTTACGGGGGCCTCCATTGCTTCCTCCTTACGCCGGGCGGTTCTGCCTCGGGACGACTCCGGCACAACCTCCCGAGTCGGCCCCGATCCCATTATTATTCTGTCCCTATCAAATGAACTACTCCACGTTCTGGATCTGCTCCCTGAGCTTCTCCACCTCGGTCTTGGCGTCCAGGGCCAGGTGGGAGAGGCTTGCGTCCACGCTCTTGGCTCCCATGGTGCTAAACTCGCGGAACAGCTCCTGCACCAGGAAGTTGAGCGGACGGCCGCAGGGCTCTTCCTTGGCCAAAAGCGCCGCGAACTGGGCCAGGTGGCTGCGGACGCGCACCAGTTCCTCGGTGATGTCGGCCTTGTCCGCATACAAGGCCGCTTCCTGGGCGATCCGGACGGGATCGGGCTCTCCTGCCTCGGCCATGAGCTGGGTAAGGCGGGCAGTGAAGCGCTCCTTGATCTTCTCGGGAATCCCGGCCGCCAGGCCTGCGATCTCCTCGGTTTTTTCCGCCAGGTAATCCAGGCGCTTGCGGAAGTCCGCCTCCAGCGCCTCGCCCTCGATCCCGCGCATGGCGAGAAAGCTTTCGCCCGCCTGGCGCAGGGCCGCCAGGATGACGGGCCAGTCCTCTTCCGGGTCCAGCTCGGAGGTCTGCTTGACGATGATGCCGTCGGTGCGGGCAAACAGGGAGAGGCTGGGCGCGCCTTCCAGGGAGAGCTCCTCGGCCAGCTTGCACAGGGCGCCGTGGTAGGCCCGGGCAAGCTCGGCGTCCACCGTGTAGACGGCCGTTTTGCCCGACTCCCGGCCGAGGTCCACGCTCACGTCCACCCTGCCCCGGACCGCCAGGTCCTTGACCACTCCCTTGATCTTCTCCTCCAGCATGCCGTGCGAGCGGGGAAGCCGTACCCCGATCTCCAGGTAGCGGTGGTTCACGGACTTCATCTCCACGCTGGCCGTGAGCCCGTTTTCCGTCGCCCTGCCCCGGGCGAACGCCGTCATGGACCGTACCATGCAAACCCTCCTGCCCTTGCCGGGCGTGTTCGAGGATACACAAACAATGGAATCTCGTTAAGGCAAGCGGGAAAGGCCTCCCGCTGAAAAGGGGCGGCTTCCCGTGTTCCCCCGCGCTCCCCTTGAGAAGACGCCCCGGCGGACGTTCATCTATGCCGGACACAGGATGTCCGCGGAGCCGGAAGCCGCACGGCGGTCTACCATGAACTTGGCCCGGACCGCCAGGAGGAAATCCCGCAGGGAGCGTTCCGCATAGTCGGGGTAGGTCCATTCGAGGGGGACAAAGTCGCCTTCCCGAAAGACCAGGGTCAGGTCCGCGAAGATTCCCGAGCCCACGTAGATCCGGTGGATGAAGTTCTTGCCCGTGGCCAGCACGAAACGTTCGGCCGTTATGAAGCCGGGGTCCAGGTTCAGCTTCCGGCGGCCCTCCTCTGCG
>JBFMHL010000236.1:0-13880 GCA_040753055.1 Thermodesulfobacteriota bacterium
GGGGGGGGGGGGGGTTACACTCGCTGATTTTTATATTGGTTTTTCCCCCCCCCCCCCCCCAAAATCTTATCTTCTTTCCTCTTTTCTCTTTTGTCTTTTCTCTTTTCGCCTCTACTTGTTGTACTGGTCCCGGAGCACCCGTTTCAGGATTTTGCCGGTGGGAGTGCGGGGGATGGCGTCGGTGAGGACCACCTGCTTCGGGGTTTTGAAGCGGGCGAGCTTGTCCTTGCACCAGGAGATGACCTCGTCCTGGGTGAGGGTTTCGCCTTTTTTCGGCACCACCACGGCCTTTACGGCTTCGCCCCATTTTTCGTCCGGGGCCCCGATCACGCCCACGTCCGCGACTTTGGGGTGGGCCATGAGGCAGTCCTCCACCTCGGCGGGGTAGATGTTTTCGCCGCCGGAGATGATCATGTCCTTTTTGCGGTCCAGGATGTAGAGGAAGCCGTCCGCGTCCTTCTTGGCCAGGTCGCCGGAGTAGAGCCAGCCGTCGCGGATGGTGTCGGCGGTGGCTTCGGGGCGGTTCCAGTAGCCTTTCATGAGGTGGGTGGTGCGGATGAGCACCTCGCCGATCTCATCGGCGGCCACGTCGTTTCCTTTGTCGTCCACCACGCGGATGTCGGTGTGGAAGAGCGGCAGGCCGCAGGAGCCGGCCTTCTGCACGGCGTACTCGGAGTCAATGACCACGGCCGGACCGGTGCACTCGGTCATGCCGTAGAGCTGGCGCACTTCCATGCCCTTGGCGGCGAACTCGCGGATGAGGGTGACGGGCACGGGCGCGGCGTAGACCAGGGCCATCTTGATGCGGCTCCAATCGAAGGTTTCGAAGTCCGGGACCGAGCGGAGGAACATGAGGACCTGGGGCACGGAGCCGAACCAGGTGATGCCCTCGGTCTTGATGAGCGCCAGGAAGTTGCCGGGGTCGAAGGCTTTCTGGAAGATCATGCTGTGGCCGAAGTGGACGCACATGGGGACCGGGGCCAGGCCGCCGATGTGGAACAGGGGCAGGGGCATGAGGAGCCGGTCGCCGATGTCGCCGAAGGTGGAGGCCAGGTTCACGGAGTTGCCGTAGTAGCCGGCATGGGTGAGCATGGCGCCCTTGGGCTTTCCGGTGGTGCCGGAGGTGTAGAGGATGGTGAGGGTGTCGTCGTCGCCGCCCTCGTGCTCGGGCTCCTCGGAGGAAGCCGGGCCCACCACGTCTTCGTAGCTCTTCGCCCATTCCGGCGTGGAGGGGCCCAGGGCCAGCAAGGTGTCTGCGGGGATGTTCTGGCGGATGGCGTCCACCACGGGCGCGAACTCGGGGCCGAAGACCAGGATGGGCGCGCCGCAGTCCTCGGCGATGTACGCCACTTCGGGCGGGGCCAGGCGGTGGTTGATGGGGACCATGATGGCGCCGATCTTGCCCAGGCCGAAGTAGAGCTCGAAGTACTCGGGCTCGTTCAGGGCCAGGACGGCCACCCGGTCGCCGCGCTTGATGCCGGCTTTTCGCATGGCGTTGGCCAGCTTGTTGGCCCGCTCGTTGAGCTGTTGGTAGGTGTAGCGGAGGGAGCCAACCACCAGGGCTTCCTTTTTGGGGGAAAGAAGGGCGCGCTTGTACAGGAAATAACCGATGTTGATCTGCATGGGCCGTCTCCTTAGCTGTGCGTGTTGAAAGAAGTGCTTCTTCGGATGCACCCCTGCCGCCGGGCGGGCGCAGTCCCGGCCTCGGAACCCGCGGGGACTCCGTGGCAAAGGCGCGCGGCCGGCGGAGGGGCGTTTTTCGAACCCATTTTAAAAACAAATTCGTCGCGAGAATGTGCGAAAAAGCCAAGGGCATGGAAGCAGGCCCGATAGGTCCGCAGGCGTAGTGGTTCTATGCCGAGGGACTGTCGGCGCGATGACGCAGCCATTGGCTATTGCAGCCATTCGGAGCAGAAACGTATTTTTAAATGGGTTCTCGTGAACCCGGCAAGAATACCATCCCTTGAAGGGCGAATGCATCTGGTTTTTAGAAAAAGGGGAAAAGGAAGGAAGGCTTGCCGGGGAAAGCGCCGCTCGAAGAAAATGCAGCGCGCTGGAAGGGAGATTTTGGAAGGAGACGAATTTTTCGAAAAAAGGCGCGGAGTGAAGGGAGGAAATCCCGACCAGACAATCCTTTTTCAGGCGGCTCGGGCCGGGGAACAGGCTTTGGGATGAGCCCCTTGAACGCCGCAGATGCGGGCCTCCGCCCTGAGCCGGCCCCAAAAGATCGCCCGCCTGCGCTGCAGGGGCGTTGCGGCCTCTGCACCTTTCCAAAAACGCCTTGACCGTTTTAAAAGCCCTGTGGTACAAGCGCTGGCACGTTTTAGCCGACGTAGCTCAGCAGGTAGAGCAGTTGATTCGTAATCATCAGGTCGGCGGTTCAAGTCCGCCCGTCGGCTCCAGGAAAAGCAAAGGGTTCGGCCACTTGGCCGGACCCTTCGTTTTTCTGGACCCCGGCAAACCGCCGCAAATTCCGCACGTTTTGCACCCAAAATGCACCCACCATTTTCACCCGTCCACCAGGATTCGTGGCCAGGCATGGCTTCGAAAAAGGGGCGGCGCGGGCCTGTGACTCGCCCGTAGCCCGTCGCCCTCTTCCCGCGTCAATCCGCCCCGTTCCGATTTGTCTTTACCCCTCTGCTCTCCTCGGGCCTTTAGCCGGAGTTCTCCTGCCTTTTACGTCAACGCCAACAGGATAAATCCTGCCGTTGTATCCCCTTCCCCGCCTCCCCCTTCTCCTGTGAATGGCCCCTTGGACGGGCGAGGCGTCCAAAGTTGGGGCCAGACTTGTCCAAAGTTTTCTCAAGGATTGGACACAAAATTTCATTTGATATAAATAAGTTATATCCATTGCGTCCGCTCTTCCCAAAGTTTCCTTCCTTCTCTTTCTATAGGAAACAAGGAAGTGAAAATATAAAGAGGTTATGAGGAAAAGTATGGAATCTTTGGACGCCATGGCTTAACGAATTGTTTTTGCTAATTTTTTGTTAAATTGCCGTGTCCGGAGTATGGCCGCGACTTTGGACCAGACTTTGGACGCGTTTTCGCCCCAAAAGCCGGCAAAACCATGCCCGGGGAGTGGGCGGCGGAGATTTTTCGGCTGGGCAAAGGGTGGCAGGGCGGAACCGTACGTCAGGGCGGGCCAGGCGGAATCGCAGGGCCGGGTAGAGCCGGGTGGGACCGCGGCTCCGGGCAGGGCCGGGTGAGACCGTGGCGGGGCGGGACCTGGTGGGCCAGGGCGAGGCCGCACGGGAGGAACAACCGGCGGGCCTGGGTGGGGGGCTGATGCTCAGGGCCGGGCGGTGCGGACTGCTTCCCGGGGTGCCCCGGGCCGGAGGAGGCCCTGAAACAAGGCAAAACCGGCAATGAAAACGAACGTTTTTTTCGCCGGGAAATGGGACAAGGTTTCAATTGATTTTCTTTGCCTGGTAAGCGGCAATCTGGCCCGCTTTTCAGGCGTTTTCTTTTCCGGGCGGTTTTTTCGGGCGGCTGGAGCCGGGGTCCGGCCACCGTGGACGGCCAGGTCCGGGACCCGGATGAGGATGCCGGCCGAGGGGCCGGCGGCGGACCCGTTGACCTCCATCGAGGATGGGGCCGGGGCCAGGCGGCCGGCGGCGGACCCGGTTCCCGGGGGCAAATCCCCTGACCGGTCATCATCCGTCTTCACCCCTGCGCCGGCGGCGAGGGCCTGCGTCCTCCCCTGCCCCCGGCCCGCCGGCATGGCCCGGGCCGGCCCGACCGGGGGCGGCCGGACCCGGGAGCGAAAACCCAAGGCCGTGGGACTCCCCCCCCTGCACTCAATGATTCCCCTGGAAGCCACAGAGATTTTCCGGCCCGTCAAAGCCCGGGGTCTCCGGCCCGTATGACAAGGGGATGCGGGGAAACGGTTTCCATCCGAAACCGTGAGGCAGGCTGAAAAACAAGGGCGGCTTCGGCTTGGCTTTACGCTGGGTCCCCGCATCGGCAGGCCGTGCCCTCTCCCAGCCCGGGGTGCGGGGACGACGAGCTTGGAAGGTCGTACCCAACCCGGACTTCCCGAGGACATCGCCCGGAACGGACCCACCCGTGACGACGAGCTTGTGAGGAGACGCCCAGCACGATTTTGCCACAATGCCACAGGACCCGGAGCGGTTGTCAAGAATCCCGTCAAGCCTCCAAAACGCAACACCACCCCCATAATAATCAAGAAAACAAACAGCTTAAATGCCCTTCGAGGGGCAACGACCCGGTGTTTTCCAAGACCGGTGGTACGTTCCGGGGCGTGTACCAAGGCGTTTTCCAGCCGTGCAGGGCGCTTTTAAGGGTTTTCATGAACGCGGAAAGCAAAATCGAAAAGTGGGGGCTCACCCATCGCATCGCCGAGCTGATGGGCGAGGGCATGACCACGGGCAAGGCCATTGCCGAAGCCCTTTCCGCCGAGCTTGCCGCGGAGGGGAAGAGCATTTCCCCGGACGCGGTGAACGCCTACCTGCGAAAGGTGAAGCCCGAGGCCGTGCAGAAGGCCAACCGCGCCCTGGCCGCCCATTTGGCCAAGGTGGTCCCGGACGATCTGGAAGCCCTGGAGGAGCTTGAGCAGCTCTGCCTGGGCTGGGCGAGAGAAGAAGCGGAGCCCCGGCGGGAACGGCTGGCGGAAGCATTCGCCGCCGTCACCGGGAACGTGGAGGCCTGGGCCGAAGCTCTTTCCAAAGCCCTGGGGAGCGACAAGGAACGCAGGGCCGCGGTCAAGGCCATGGTGCAGCGGGTGGTGGGCATCCTGCAGAACGACGCGGACGAGCAGGCCCGGAGGCTGGCCGCCATCCGCCAGGCGGTCTCCATCATAGATTTAAAGCTCACCAAGAGCGCCATGCTGGACGAGAAGAACAACCGCAACATCTTCATTCTGCCGGCTGACCCCTCCGGCGAAGGCGCGAAGGCCGGCGACGGCTACAGCGAGTTCCGCATCCGGGGAGGGAACGCATGATTCCCGCCCCCACGGAAAAGGACCTGGTCTTCCGGCTCTCGCCCACCCAGACCGCATTCGTGCAGAGCACGGCCCAGGTGGTCATCCTGAAAGGCCCCATGGGCGAGGGCAAGACCTGGGCCGCCATCGCCGGCATCATCGCCCACGCCCAGCGGAACGGCAAACCCATCCGGGCGGCCATCATCCGGGACACCCACCGGAACATCGAGCTTTCCACCATCCCGGACATGAAAAAGATCCTCGGGAACCTCATCACGTTCCACAAGGACAACACCTTCGCGGTCATCAACATCAACCCCCGCATCGAGATAGACCTCTTCGGGGCCGCGGACGAAAGCGCGCAGTCAAAGTTCCAGGGCCCGGGCTGGGCCATCGTGTGGATCGAGGAGCCGGCCCCGGTCATCGAGCGTTCCAACGCGGGCCTTGGCCGGGACGTGTTCGACCAGGCCCTGGCCCGGTGCGTGCGCCAGGGGAGCGACATCATCCCGCGGCTTCAGATCACCCAGAACCCGGCCGACGAGGACCACTGGACCGAGGAGCTGGCCGCCGGCCCCGAGGTCCTGGCCGTGGACCCGCAAACCGGCGCCGAGGTCCGCATGGAGGTCTTCAACATCCCTTACGGCGAGAACAGGCACGCCCACCCGCTCATGCGCGCCATGAACCGGGCCGCCTTCGCCAGGGACCCGGGCAAATTCGCCCGCTACGTGGAGGGCCGGGCCGCGCCGGTGCGGCGGGGAAAGTCCGTGACTGCCGAGTACAACCCCGTCATCCATTTCTCGCCCCTGGAGCTTCCCGTCTACCCCTTCTGCCCGGGCGTGCGCATGTACGACGCCTGGCACCACCCGGCCGTGATCGTTTGCCAGCTCGTGCCGCCGGGCCAGCTCGTGGTTCACGACGTGGTGTGGGGCGACGGCTGCGGCATGCGGGAGCTGGTGTCCGGGACTTTGCTGCCCCTGCTGGGAAGCCCCAAGTACGCAAACGAGAACGGTGCGCCCAGGATTTCCGAGTGGCGCGACATCGGCGACCCCTCCATGACCATCCCGGACCAGAGCACCGTGACCGTGACCACGGCCGGCACGGTGGAGGAGCTTTTGAAGACCCGCTTCGAGCAGGGTCCGCAACGCTGGCAGTCCCGCATCAATCCGTTAAAAACCGCGCTCACGCGCCTTCTTCCCAACGGCCGGCCCGCGATCCTGCTTTCCAAAAGCGCCTACGTGCTTCATCGGGCACTAAACGGCGGCTGGCACTGGAAGACCGACAACAACAAGAACCCCATCGGCGCGGTTCCCGTGAAGGACCTCGCATCCAACATCGGCGACGCCTTCTCCTACGGGGTGGCCGCGGTCTTCCCCAACGGTAGCGCGGCCGCCCGGGACGTGAAGAAGTACGCCGCGGTGGTGGCCAGGTCCCGCGCCATGGCCGAGACCTACGGAAGCGGCCTTTCCCACCCGGCCGCCGCCAGCAGGCCCAACCTGGCCGCATAGGAGTGCCCATGGCCCGCTTTGGCAAAATCTGGCCCATGAAACGGCCTTCGCCCTTCGGGGACATCGAGATGCACAAGTGCACGGAGTGCGGCGGGGAGTCGTTCCCGGAAAACGGATGGTCCGGGGCCCCGGAGGAGCACGTCTGCGGCCCGCACTGCTCCTGCCGCTCCAACCCGGCCGTGGCCGGCAATAGACAATACCGCGACAACTTCGACCGGATTTTCCCGGATGCCCCCGGATCGGGGCTGTAGGCGGAAGGCGCAATGAACCAAAACACCTTCGGCATGGATTTTCTGCGCGGGCTCACGGATGAGGGCTATTCCCTTCCGCCCGCGGTCATGGACCCGCGGGAAGAGGCCGAACGGGAGCAGGCCGCGGGCGCATACGCCCTGGAGAACGAGCGCCACTTCGTGGACTACGCCCGGGACATGATGGATTCGGGCCTCAAGGCCGAGCGGGACCTCCGGGAGATGTGGCTGGACTGCTACCGGGTGTACCAGGAGAAGCCGCCCAAGACCTTCGCCGGAAAGCAGGCCTGGCAGGCGAAAATCGTGGTGCCCAAGCCCTTCACCACTGTGCAGATAGCCGCGGCCACCGTGCGCCAGGCCTTCACCCCGGACTTCCTCACGGTCACCGACTCCCGCAACCCCAAGGCCGCCGGATTCTGGCAGAAGCTCCTCTCCCACTACCTGGCCATGGACCGGGCCAACTTCCCCCTGGTGTTCGCGGACGCGACCGTCATGGCGCTGGCCACCGGCATTTCCATGGAGATGATCCCGGTGTGGGAGCCCGGGGCCGGCGTCAAGGTGGACCTGGTGGAGCCCTGGAAGATCATCCGCGACCCGGACGCGCCCTACAGAGACTCCCAGGGCGGGCTTTTTTGGGCCCACCGGGAATGGGTGGACTACCACACCCTGCGCCTGGGCGAGCAGAAGGGCCGCTACAAGGACGTGGCAAAGGCCCGGGACGTCTCCGACGCGAACCACGATCCCATGGACCCCTTCATGACCCGGGAGGCAATCGCCGAGCGCAAGGGCCATGTGTGGGAGCGAAGCCGCTTCCGCACCATGCTGGAACTCTCCGAGTTCTGGGGCCAGGTGCTTTCCCCCCGGGGCGAGCTTCTGCTTCCCCGGGCCTGGTTCACCGTGGGCGGCGGCAGGCTCATCTCGGACGTGAAGGCCGCGCCCTATCGTTCGTCCCGCTGGCCCGGGTCCAGCTTCTCGCCCGTCCCGGACCTGTTGCGCTACGGCGGCCGGGGCCTCATCCAGGGGGTCATCGACCTGTGGGAAGCTCTGTGCTCGCTCTTCTGCCTGCACATGGACGCCTTGAACTGGATCGTGAACCCGCCTTACGAGATCAACGCGGACGGCCTTTACGACCCGGGGGATCTGGAGATGTGGCCGGGCAAACCCGTGGTGACCAAGACCACGGTGAACGGCCAGCAGGTCCTCCGGGTGTCCAAGCGGCCAGACACCACGGGCGCGGCGCTCGCCAACATGCAGAACATGGACCAGTTCTACCAGCGGGGAACCATGGTCCCGGACGTGCTGGGCGGCAACCCCGGGTGGCGGAGCAACATCACATACCGGGAGCAGGCCCAGCACTTGCAGCAGAGCCGCCAGCCCTTTTCGCTGATGGGCGCGAACCTGGAGGCGGGGGCCGTTGCAGCCATCAAGGTTATCCGGGAGATGATCGAGGCATTCGTCACGCCCCAGGAGTTGGCGGAAGTTTTCACGCCCGAGGAACTCCAGGAGTACGGCGTGGGCTTGGACGCCCGGGGGCTTGTACTGCCGCAGTTTTCCGGCTCGCTCCACGTCTCCGGCGTGACCCACCTGATGAAGCAGCAGGAGACCCTCTCCGTCATCATGGGGACCATCGTGCCCATGGCGGAGCGGCCGGCGTGGCAGGCCCTCATCAACCGCTTCAAGGTGGCGAAGGCCATCGAGGTGCGCACCAACCTGACGGACGAGGGGCTGTTCGCCACCGAGGAGCAGGCCCAGGCGGCGGAGGCTGCCGCGGCGGACGCGGCCAAGGCTTCGGCCGAGGACGCGGAAACGGCCCGGCTTTCGGCCAAGCTGCACGACCTTTTAGAGCTGCACTCCCAGGTGAAGGACCTGAACGGCCGCATGGACGAAATGGAAAGGGGGACCCGTGGCGACGGAAGGCAATGACCGGGGCGAGCTGGTGCTGGACCCCGTGACGCTCAAGCTCGTTTCCCCGGAGGCCCGGGACGCGGAGGCCATGGCCGCGGCCGAAGGCAGGCTGCGGGACCAGTCGGGGTTTCTCTCGGACGCCGCATCCGAGGCCGGCTCCCGCGTGATCGTTCTCGCCGAGGAGGCATTCGTGGCCAGAGTGCTGGAGCTGGTGAACCAGGACCCGACGGCCAAGGCATTGCTCGCCCTGCTTTCGTCCATCGGTTCCCGCATGGCAACGGGCCAGGCCGCGGCCAAGAAGCTGACGCAGGCGGCATTGAGGCTTTAGCGAAAAAGCGCGCGCAAGGCCGGACCGGCCCGGCGAACAGCCGCAACGCGCGCTTGACCGGGGCGGAACGGTTCAAAGGCTTGGGGGAGCCCTGCCTTTCCGCCCCGGTTTTCAAAATAACGACAAAGGCAGCCCCCCGGAGCCCGGCGACACGCCGCAAGGCCCCCCGGCGTCCGGCGACACGCTGCAGAAGGGAGAACAGGGCATGGAAAACGAAGAGATGGTGGACCTGGACCAGGCAATGAGGCAGGCGCGGACTCTTACCCGGGACCCGGAACCAAGCGACGAGCAGCCGCCGGTTTCGGTCATCACCGGCCATCCGGCGGAAGGGTTCACGGTTTCGGCGCCCGCGGAAGCCCCGCGTTCTTTCCCTCACCCTGCCCTCTCCCAGGGGGAGAGGGTTCCGACGTCCGCGGAAAGCCCGCAGGCGGAAGGAGCGCCCGAAGGCCCGCGTTCCACCCCTCACCCTGCCCTCTCCCAGGGGGAGAGGGTTCAGCCTCCGGCTTCGCTTCAGCCGGAGGAGCCGAAGCCGGAGGAAAGCTTCCGGTTCAAGGACCACGGGGCCGCGGAGCAGGGATACCGGGGGGCGCGCCAGGAGCTGGACCGCGTGCGGCGCAAGCTGGCGGACGTGGAAAAGGTCCAGAAGACCGCCCGGGACAAGGAAGCCGAAACCGCGGCGGAGGAGCAGGCCAGGGCAAAGGCGCAGGAGGTCTACGCAAACGCCCTCACCGCCATGGACGAGATATCGTCCGAGGACCCGGACTACAAGGCCAAGGTCGCCAACATCTGGGCCCGGGCCAACTTCGACACCGCCATGCTCGCCAGGCCCGCATCACCCGCCGATGCTCCCGAGGGAGGAAAGGCCAAACAGGAAAGCCAGCCCGCACCCGGCCCGGAAACCCCGCCGGAAGAGATTTCCTCGCCCGAGGAGGTCGTGCGGCTGGCAACGGAAAAAGCGCTTTCGTCCGGCATCTCCCAGGAGGATCTGGTGGTCTTCCGGGGGTTCGCCGGAGCGGCGCCGGAAAAGGACGCGGCCGGCAACCCCCTGGACCTTTCGGCCCAGATCGGGTGGGCCGTGCAACAGACCAAGGAATTTCTCGTGGGCAGGGAGCGCAGGGCCGTCGCCAATGCAAACCAGCCGCTGGGCCGGGTGACGCCGCACGCGCCGGCCGCCCCGGCGGCCGCAGACGCGAGCCGCACCGTGAGCATCGGCGACGCCCTGGACGCTGCCTTCAAAGCCCGCACCCTGTAAGGAGGTTTCATGAGCGGGAACGCAACAACCTGGACGTACGACGTGGGAGACGGCGTGCTCAAAAACCGCGCGCTGTCCACCAAGCTTTTGATGGAGGCCGCCAAGAAGTTCCACTTCGTCCAGTTCACTCAGAAGGTGGAAGGCTTCGGGAAGAAGCAGGGGCAGACGGTGACGCTTTCCTCCATCCAGGACCTGGCCGTGCCCACCAACAACGGGCTCTTGAACGAGAGCACGCGCATCCCGGTGGACAAGCTGGTCCTGGGCACCAACTCCATCACCCTGGTGGAGTGGGGCCGGGCGGTGGAGTTCACCAACCTGATGGAGGACTTGATCTTCTTCGACATGCAGAAGACGGCCCAGAAGGCGCTGGTCAAGCAGATGAAGAACTGCATGGACAACGCCGCGGCGGCCGCCTTCAAGACCGCCAAGGTCATCTACATCCCCACGTCGCTCACGGGCGGCACCTGGGACACGGACGGCACCCCGTCCACCACGGCGCTTTCAAACCTCAACACCACCCACCTCGGGGTCGTCCGGGACTACATGGCCAACAACCTGCACGTCCCGCCCTACGACGGCCAGAACTGGATCGGGTGCCTGTCCACCAAGGCCATGCGGGGCATCCGGGACGACCGGCTGCGGAACATCGAGGCCTTCATGCTCTACCTGCGCAAGGGTGACTCGGTCTTCGCCGGAGAGCAGGGCCGCATCGAGGGCATCCGCCTGGTCGAAGTGATGCAGAGCGGGGCCTTGACCGACGGCGTGGGCTCCGGCTCGGTGCTGGGCGAGGCCCTGTTCTTCGGCGACGAGTCCGTGGCCCGGGCCGAGGCGCTCTACCCCGAGCTGCGGGTGGAGGGAAACTTCAAGGGCGACTTCGCCCGGCGCAAGGCCGTGGCCTGGTACGGCATCGTGGCCTACGGGCCCTACTGGACCACGGCCAACGACGGCGAAGCGAAAATTGTCCGCGTGGCTTCCGCTTAACCGCGGCAAGAAAACAGGAGGATTCCATGGAACCCGTTTTACTCCAGTACCATCCGGCCGTGGGCTACAACGACGCGCTGGGCATGGATTTCGACCAGGCCGCGGGGGACAAGGGAAGCTTTCCCGTTCCCTTCAAGTGCTCGGTGTACCGGGCCCAGATGCCCGTCACCGAAAACTCCGCCGGCGACACCACCACGGCAATCGTGAAGTTCGACAAGCGCCCGGCCGCCGGCTCCGACACGAACCGCGGGGACGGCGACATCGCG
This sequence comes from Thermodesulfobacteriota bacterium, assembly GCA_040753055.1. Classification (GTDB taxonomy): domain Bacteria; phylum Desulfobacterota; class Desulfobacteria; order Desulfobacterales; family Desulfatibacillaceae; genus JBFMHL01. Next base: position 11,425 of record JBFMHL010000236.1, read on the forward strand.
AACATCGCCTGCGGAACGACGGCCGCCGGCAAGGTGCTTTACGACAACGCGGCCCGGGGGACCGTTCTCTACCCCGGCGAGGAGGTGGTGGTGGAGCTCGCCCAGGCCGCCACCGGGACCACCAAGACCGGCCACGGCCACCCGCAGCTTTTGGTGGTCCCCATCCCCGAGATGGAGGCCAACCTCTCCGCCATGACTGAGACCGCGTAGACCGCAGCGAACACATGACCCCCGGCCGGGACAGCGTCCCGGCCGGGCATCCGGAGGAAGACCATGGCAGCAATCGCACAGACGGACGTGGCCGTCACCATCACTCCCCGGGACATGGACATCGTGCCCCTGGGCAAAAAGCAGATGGTGGTGGCCCAGGTGGCCTTCGGCGACGGGGCCCTCACCTATCCCGCCGGCGGCGTGCCGCTGCCGGCCAAGGAGCGCTTCGGCTTCAAACACCAGGTGGACTTCGTCGCCATCCAGGAGCCCGTGGCGAACGGGTTTCACTACAAGTACGACCCCGCGACCCACAAGGTAAAAATCTTCACCCAGGGATTTGCCACCGGGGCCACGGCCGCGGCCGTCAACGAAAACGGCGCCAAGGCGAAGAACTCCGCCGGGACCGAAGGGACCCCGCGGATTCCCAACACGGCGTCCAACACGACCTACGACATGGGCGGCATGATCGAGCTTCCGGCCAGCATCGCCCCGGCCGCGGCGACCTTGAAGCTCCTCATGTTCGGAGAGTAGCAAAACCCTGCACCGCCGGCGGGAGCCATTTTCCCGCCGGCGGACGCGGACAAGGAGGATTCCATGCAGAAGCTGACGGGCACCCGCCGCAACCCCCTCACGGGCGCGGAGGAAGTATTCACGATGAAGGTCATCCGGTCCTGGACCTCTGCCGGGCAGACCATCTACCTGACCGCCGAAGGGACCTACGTTTACAAGAATGGCGACCTGGTCAAGACCCGCGGGGAGCTTTCCGCGGTCATCGTGGCGCTAAACCACCTGCGCCAGGCCGAGGCCTGGTGGGACTCGGTGGGAAAGGACCTCTCGGAGAAGTACTACGCAGAGCGGGAACGGGCGCTGGAGCGCCTTGCGGCCAAGCCCGAGGCCAAGACCCTTTCGGACTCGGAGCTGGACGCGGCCATGTACCACGTGCGACCCGCGGGTGCAGATGCATGGAGCCCCGCCATGCCCTGGCCCGGGCTCTTCGGGACAAGGCCCGGCTGGTGGGGCTACGCCCGCAACGTCGCGTTCGCGGACAAGGAGTTCGCCCTGGCCGGGACCCTGGAAAGCGCGGCGCCGGTACCGGCCGGGCCGTCAGCCCAACCCGCGCCCGAGGGCGCCGTCACGGACGAGTTCTAAGGAGCCGCCATGGCCTTCGGTGACGTGAGGCTTTGCCCGTCCTGCGGAAAGCTCTACGTGGAAGACGAGCGCATGCAGCTTGACGTGAACGTCTGCCCCAACTGCGGGGCGGAAATATGGGACCCGCCCGCACGGGACGAGGAGGGCTAACCCATGGACGGCAAAACCGCAACCCTGCGCATGGCGAGGGCCGTTAACGAGTCTGGGGCCTCGTCCTCGTACCTCTCCCAGGAAGAGGCCTACGGAAAGCTGGACGAGGCGGCCGTGGCTTTCGCCCGGGACACCATGACCATAACCAACCGGACGAGCATCGCGGTTTCCGCTGGCGTGCAGGCCTACGATCTCCCCCCGGACTTCCTGGGGCTGTATCTTAAAACCGCCCGCTCGCGCCGCTTCTTCGTGAAGTACCGGACGGCCGCCGGGGACGATTTCTTCGCCTTCCTCACCACCCGCGAAAAGATCGAGTACGCAAACCAGACGGAAGCCGTGGAGGCGGCCTCGGCTTTCGCCATTACCGACAAGCAGACCGCGCCTTCCCGCATCACGGGGACAGCCACCGGGGCATCCGTCGCCGAAAACGGAGAATGCACCCTCGCGGCCTCCGGCGCGGATTTCTCCGGGGTCTTCCCCCGGGACATCGTGCGCAACACCACGGACGCCGCCCGCGGGATCGTCTTATCCCGCACGGACGCGACCCACCTCGTCACCGCGCTTTTTTCCGGGACGAGAAACAACTGGTCCGCCGGGGACGGCTTCCTTATCCAGTCCTCGGCCGTGAAGCAAATCCTCCTCTACGCCCCGCCGCAAAACGACGGAGACGCCATCACCGTTGATTATCTCTCTCTGCCGTCGCCCATGTACTCGGAGATCTCCGTGTGGCGCTTCGCGGAGCACCTCTGCCCTGCCGTCTGCGAGCTGGCCGCGGCGCTGTTCCTGGAGGACAAGAAGGAGTACCCCGCGGCCCAGCTTTTGCGGGCCAAGTACGAAGCCGCCGTGCGCAAGGCCCGGACCGAGATCGGGTACCAGAAGCTCCAGGGCGGGCTGTACCCGTGGAGGACCTGATGGCCGATTCCTATCCTGTAAAAACAACGGAGATC
>JBFMHL010000237.1:0-12478 GCA_040753055.1 Thermodesulfobacteriota bacterium
CAGGGCGGCCGGCCTTGCCGCCCTTGTAAAAATTAATGCCCCCGCCGAGGCTGTTAATAATGTCTCTTGCTCTCCCCCAAAGCCCTTTGGGCTTGAAAAAATCATCCTTTCGCCGCTATAGCTGTTTCCGCATGCAGGAGGCCGGATCGGGCCTCCGTCCGGAACCGGCCGACCGAAGCCGGCAATATGCTTGTGAATCGTTGTGTTACCATACCTCATCCCGTGGAAAAGGCAAAGCCCCTGCATCATGCCGGAAACGGCCTTTTCGCCTGGAAAAGACCCTCGGCCATGCCCGACCCGAACCATGCCGCAGATCCTGTCCGCCTACGCCTGGCTCTGGCGGTTTGCCGCGCAGCCGTGGGCGACACTGCCGAAAACATCCGCCGGATGAGGGATTTCTGCGCCCTTGCGGCCAAAGATCACGCCGGGCTGATCCTGTTTCCCGAGCTTTCCCTCACCGGCTACCAGCTGGACCCGGAAACCGCAAACGCGATGGCGGAGGGCTCCTCCGGTCCCCTGGCGGAAGAGGTGAAAGCAGCCGCCCGGGATTTCGGGCTGTTCGTTTTTGCCGGTTTCGTGGAGAAAAAGAACGAGGGGCGGCCCTTCATCGCGCACGCGGCAGCCGGCCCGGACGGATCGTTCGCTCTGTTCCGCAAGCTCCATCTGAGCCCGGCCGAGGCCCCGGTCTACTGCCCGGGAGACGAGATCGGCCTTACGTCGGTCAACGGCTTTTCCCTGGGCCTGGCCATTTGCTACGATACCCATTTCCCGGAGCTCTTCACGCGGCTCGCGCTGGCCGGAGCGGACGCGGTGCTCTGCCCCTTCGCATCTCCCCGCGGCACGGGCCAGCAGAAGGTGGAGAGCCTCCTCCGGCACCTGCCGGCGCGCGCCTTTGACAACGGCGTCTTCGTGGCCGCAACCAACCAGACCGGCGAGAACGAGTCCGGCCTCTGCTTTCCCGGCGGCGCTCTCGCCATCTCACCCCTGGGCCGGGTCGCGGCCGCGGACGGCTCGGGCCGGGAAGGCCTGCTGTTCGCCGATCTGTGCCGGGACGAGCTGAGCCAGGTTCGCGGCCACCGGATGCGCTATTTTCTCCCCGGCCGCAGGAAAGACCTTTGGGACCTGCCGGTGCGCGTTCCATCAAGCTGAATCGAGGAGTCTTTAAAACTCCTCTTTAATTTTTGAGAAGTGCTTCTAACCAAAAGGATGCATTCATGGAAAAGAGCCAGGAAAAATCGCGGTCCTTGTTTGCCGAAGCCAAGAAGCTCATCCCCGGCGGCGTGAACAGCCCGGTCCGGGCCTGTGCGGCGGTGGGGGGCGAGCCCCGGTTCATCCTGAGCGCCCGGGGCGCCTACCTGACCGACGTGGATGGAAACCAATACCTGGACTACGTGGGGTCCTGGGGGCCGCTCATCCTGGGCCATGCGGACCCGGCCGTAATCGCGGCTGTGGCCGAGGCGGCCGAACGCGGCACCTCCTTCGGCGCGCCCACCGAGGCGGAGATCGTCCTGGCCCGCCTGCTCGTCACCTGCGTACCCTCCATGGACATGGTGCGGCTCGTAAGCTCCGGCACCGAGGCCGCCATGAGCGCCGTCCGCCTTGCCCGGGGCGCCACGGGTCGCGACCTGGTGATCAAGTTCACCGGCTGCTACCACGGCCACTCCGACAGCCTGCTGGTGGAAGCGGGCTCCGGAGTGGCCACTCTGGGGATCCCCGGCAGCCCGGGGGTGCCCCAGGCCATCGCATCCCTCACTCTGTCCCTTCCCTACAACGACCCCGAGGCCGTGTCGCGGGCCATGGAAACCTACGGCGACCGCGTGGCCTGCATCATCGTGGAGCCCGTGGCCGGAAACATGGGCGTGGTCCCGCCCGAGCCCGGATTCCTGGAGCACCTACGGAGCGTCTGCGACCGCTTCGGCACCCTCCTCGTTTTCGACGAGGTGATCACCGGCTTCCGATTGTCCCTGGGCGGCGCGCAGGCGCTCTACAAGATCACCCCTGACCTCACCTGCCTGGGCAAGATCATCGGCGGCGGCCTTCCCATGGGAGCATACGGCGGCCGGCGGGACCTCATGGAGAAGATCGCGCCCGCAGGGCCCGTGTACCAGGCCGGCACACTCTCCGGGAACCCCCTGGCCGTGGCCGCGGGCATCGCCGCCGTGGGCCAGCTCATCCGAAACGGCGAGCCCTTCTACCGCGAGCTCTCCCGCAAGGCCGAGGTTCTGGTTGCCGGTGTCGGCAAGGCCGCGGAAAAACACGGGATCACCGCCTGCGCCAACCGCGTGGGCTCCATGTCCACCCTGTTCTTCGCCCCCGGCCCGGTGAAAAACTACACGGACGCGAAAACCAGCGATACCAAAGCCTATGGCCACTACTTCCGCCTCATGACCCGGGCCGGGTTCAACTTCGCTCCTTCCCAGTTCGAGGCCCTGTTCGTCTCGGGCGCCCATACCGATGACGACATCGAAAAAACCATCGCCGCCGCCGATCGTGCCTTCGCGGAAATGGCGAAAGGATAAGGATAAAGGATAAAGAAAAAAGAAAAACAAAAGCCAAAACCAAAAACGAAAAAGAAAGAAAGGATCTTGCGGGGGAGGGAGGAAAACCCCTTTTGAAAAAGCTGGCTTTTTCCCCCTCCCCCCGCACCCCCTCCCCCTTTTAAGGCAAAACTTTTTGATCCAGGGAAGGGGGATGTCTGATTCTGTTTAAGCTAAAGAATAACAGTATGTTGGAGTGGAATTCCGGTAGCTTGAGGGAAAGGATAGAGACGGGAATTGCCTCCCCTCGGGCACTAAGGGCAGGGTAGGGCCGGAAGGCCCTCCGCCGAGGCTTGCCTCTTGAAACAGCTTCCAATCCCCGCTCCGTGGCGACGCGGAGGAGATTTTCACCCCTGCAACAGGCCCCGCATCCCCCGGCTCATTCCCGCTTCATCTGCAACCAACTGGATTCCATCGCTAAACCTTCCGCAACCTGCAACGTCTCCCGGCGGTTTTCCCTTCCGATTCGGCTTGACTTGACGCAACGCGTCTGTTAGGGTTCGGCGATTTTTAAGGCAGGGCGCCAAAGCGCAGCCCGATGCCGGGTCCGTGATGAAAGAGGAAGACCGAAAGTTCTACCGAAGCCTTGTCTACGTGAGCAGCATGGGGATGTCCTTTGCCCTGTGCATCGTGATCGGGCTGGGGATCGGGCTTTATCTGGACCAGAAGGTGTTCGGCACCATGCCGGTGTTCACGCTCATCTTCCTGGTTCTGGGTATCGTGGCCGGCTACCGGAACGTGTACCTGGTCTTCAAACGGGCGAAGAAGATGTAGCGGGGTGCTTATGCTGAGCTTGAATCAGGATTTCCCCTCCCGGTTGACCGAGCGCCGTGTCTACGGCTTTGTGGTGCGGTCCAACTGGGTCCTGCTGGCGGTCGCGGTTCTTTGCGCGGGCTTCTTCGCCAAAGGCCCCTTTTTCTGGGGCGTTCTGGCCGGCGGGCTCCTGGTGACCGTGAACTTTACGCTTTTGGCCCGCACGTTGAAAAACGCCCTTGATCCCGACAAGCTTTCCGGCTATTCGGGCGTACTGGCAAAGTATTACATCCGGTTCACCGTTTCGGGGCTCATCATCATTGCGCTCCTGGCGAGCCGGGCGGTGGACCCGGTGGGCTTGATCATCGGGCTTTCCGTGGTGGTGGCGAGCATCGTTTTCGCCGTGTTTTACATGTTATTACCTCCCAGTTTCAGAAAGGCGGAGTAAAGTGGAACATCCGTTCTTGTTTTCCAATCTGCTGGGGCCCTGGGCTTTCGAGTACAAGCACATCATTTACTCCTGGGTAGCCATGGCCATTCTCATCGCCATCGGCATCACAGCCACCCGCTCCATCAAGCTCATCCCGGGCAAGGGACAAAACTTCCTGGAGCTCGCGGTGGGAGGCATCGAGGACTTCATGGTCAGCGTAGTGGGCGAAGAGGGACGCTGGGTGCTGCCGGTTGTGGCCACCGTGTTCCTGTACATCCTCACCTGCAACCTGATCGGCCTCATTCCGGGCTTCTTCCCGCCCACGGCCAACATCAACACCACGGCCTCCTGCGCGGTGGTGGTCTTCTTCTTCACCCACTACATCGGCATCAGGTACCACGGCGTCAAATACATCAAGCACTTCACCGGCCCGGTGCTGGCGCTCGCGCCTCTGTTCATCGTGCTGGAGATCATCGGCCACCTCGCCCGCGTTCTCTCGCTCTCCTTCCGTCTTTTTGGAAACATGGAAGGCCACGAGCTGGTTCTGGGCATCCTGTTCATGCTGGCCGGCGCGTTCTTCGCTCCGTTGCCCATCATGGCCCTGGGCGTTTTCGTCTCCCTGGTGCAGGCCTTCGTTTTCTTCCTGCTCTCCTGCATCTACTTTGCGGGCGCCATGGAGCACGCGCACTAAGCGAAATGCGTCCGGCTTCAGAGCCGGCGATCGTTCATAGGGATTGATATGGCTCATTATCTCCCGCGGGGACCCGGAAGAAGCCGCCTGGGAGTAACTTCAACATTCAATGGAGGGTTTTTCAATGGAAATGGGAATTGAGGCACTAAAGGTTTTAGTCGCGGCTCTCACGTCCGCCGGTTTCGGCATTGCCATCGCGGCTTTCGGTTGCGGTATCGCCCAGGGTCTGGGCCTGAAGTCCGCGGTTGAGGGCATCGCCCGCAACCCCGAAGCCTCCGGAAAGATCATGACCACCATGCTCATCGGTCTCGCCATGATCGAGTCTCTGTGTATTTACGCCCTGGTTGTCGCGCTCCTGCTCATCTTCGTGGCGCCGCAGGGTGTGGACCTCAAAGCCCTGGCGGTTGTCCACTAAAAGCCGGGGCCGAAAGGCCGGATTGAATAAAAAAGGGCCGCGGGTTTCCGCGGCCCTTTTTTATTGTATGCCGTCGGTGGAGAAGCCCCGTTTCCGGCGGTGGAAGCCAGGGAACAATTTCTTGTAAAGGCCGAAAACATCTGGTAGCGTTCTTGTCTCCCGTGCCAAAGGCCGCTCGGGACTCCGCGGCCTTGCCGCGCATATTGCTGAGCAGACCCCGAAAGAAGAGACCCGACCTCCGAGAAACTAGGCCTGCCGCCGGCTTGCCGTGCCAAGGCCGGGGCATCCGCCTTTGAGAGGTCCGTCAAGAATCCATACGAAGTCTTCCGGTGAGCCCATGAGCCTTTTTCGTTCCATCCATGGATGGTTTTCCAACGACCTTGCCATAGATCTGGGGACCGCCAACACTCTGGTGTACGTCAAAGGCAAGGGCATTGTCCTGCGTGAGCCCTCCGTGGTGGCGGTGCGGACGGACGACCGCTACAAGAACAAGGTCCTGGCCGTGGGCACCGAGGCCAAGCGCACCCTGGGCCGCACGCCGGGCAACATCGTGGCCATCCGGCCGCTTCGCGACGGCGTCATCGCCGACTTCGAGGTGACCGAGGCCATGCTCAAGTACTTCATCAACAAGGTCCACAACCGGCGCTCCTTTGTCCGGCCCCGGGTGGTGGTGGCCGTACCCTCGGGCATCACCCAGGTGGAGAAACGCGCGGTGCGCGAAAGCGCCGAGTCGGCCGGGGCGCGCGAGGTCTACCTCATCGAGGAGCCGATGGCCGCGGCCATCGGCGCGGGCCTGCCCCTCACCGAACCCACCTGCAACATGGTGGTGGACATCGGCGGCGGCACCACCGAGGTGGCCGTCATCTCGTTGGCCGGAATCGTCTACAGCCGCTCCATCCGCGTGGCCGGCGACAAAATGGACCGGGCCATCATCCAGTATATCAAGCGCAAATACAACCTGCTCATCGGCGAGCGCACCGCGGAGATCATCAAAACCAGCATCGGAAACGCCTACCCCGACCCGGAGAACGCCGAAACCATGGAAGTGAAGGGCCGGGACCTGGTTTCGGGCATCCCCAAGATCCTCGCCATAGACTCCGAAGAGGTCCGGGTCGCCATCTCCGAGCAGATAGACGCCATCGTGGAAACCGTGAAGCTCGCCCTGGAGCAGACTCCCCCCGAGCTGGCCGCCGACATCGTGGATCGCGGCATCGTGCTCACCGGCGGAGGGGCCCTGCTGAAAAACCTGGACAAGCTCCTGCGCGAGGAAACCAACCTCCCCATCACCATCGCCGACGACCCCCTTTCCACGGTGGCGCTCGGGTCCGGCAAGGCCCTGGATTCCATTGATCTGCTGAGGGACGTCGTCTTAAGGTAAGCCGTCATGTTCACACGCAAGACGGCCACGATCTTCATCCTGATCGTGCTTTTCGTGGTGTTTTCCGTGGTGGTTTCCGTCACCGACCGGGGCCGGGCCGGCTCCCGCTCCGTGGAAACCCTGCTCCTCTCCGCCATCGCTCCCCTTTCCGACGCCGCAAGCCGGGCCTTTGCTTCCATGTCCCGGGTCTGGAGCGGCTACTTCGGCCTGGTCAACACCGCCCAAGAGAACGAGAAGCTCAAGCGCGACCTCACCACCGTCCGCCAACTGCTCATCGAGGAGCGGGAAACAACGGAGGAGAACAAGCGGCTCAAGGCCCTGCTTTCTTTCACGGAAAAAAGCGACCGAAAGCTCCTGGCCGCGCGCGTGGTGGGCGAGGACCCCTCCGCGTGGTTCCGCTCGGTGGTCATCAACCGCGGGAAGAACGACGGAGTGAAGGAAGGCGCCGCGGTCGTCACCCCCTTGGGCGTGGTGGGCCGCGTCCTGCGGGCCTCGGGGAGTTACAGCCTGGTGCTCCTGCTCCTGGACCCCAACCATGCGGTGGATGTCCGCTTCTCCCGGTCCCGGGCCCGGGGGGTTATGGTGGGAGCCAGGGAAAGGGGACTGCGGGTCAAGTATGTTCTTAAAAAGGAGGATGTGAAGAAAGGGGATCTCCTGGTGACCTCGGGCCTGGACGGCGTTTTTCCGCCCGGCATTCCCGCCGGGGTGGTGGCCGAGGCCTCCCGCCAGGGGGAGGGAATGTTCCAGGACATCACGGTGCTGCCCTTCGTCTCCTTCGACAAATTGGAAGAGGTGCTCGTGGTCCAGGAAAATCCCGAGCCCCCTTCCTGGGAGGGCCCATGATCGCCCTCTACCAGGCGGCAATGGCTTTGCTTTTCATCCTTGCCTCCTTCGTGCGCCTGCCCTTCTTCCTTCCAGGGCGCGGCCTGGCCGACATGAACGCCCTGTTCGTCCTGTACCTGGCCTACTTCCGGCCCGTGCGGCAGGGGGCCGCGTTCGTCTGCGCCGTGGGGATCGCCATGGACAGCCTGTCTGCGGGTCCCTTCGGTCTGCATCTTGTGGTATACCTGTTTCTGTTCACGGTGTTCCGCTTGGCTCCGCGCTATCTGCAAGTAAAAAACGCGCTGTTTCTGGCCGCCTCGTCCGCGCTGGCCGTGCTCGTGGAGGAGGGCGCCCTGGCCTTTCCGGTCCTGGCGGCCGGGGCGGAGCCCGCGGCTCCGCCGGAGCTCGCCCGCCATATCTTCATGAGCGTGCTTTTCGCCGGGGTTGTGGGCTGGCCCGTCATATCCGCGCTCCGCGCCGGGAGCGAAAAAGTTTCGGCCTGGCGGACTGCACGGCGCACCACCGCCTGAGGGCAAAGGATCATCGCGTGGATCTTCGCAAATCGGACCGACCCGACTGGTACCGCACCAGGGTGGCATGGGTCTTCTTCGCGATGATGGCCGCCTTTGCGGTCCTTTTTATCCGGCTGTACCAGCTCCAGGTGCTCCAGGGGGACGAGTACCGCAGGCTATCGGAAAACAACTGCATTCGCCTGCAATACCTGACCCCGGCCCGCGGGCTGGTCCGGGACTCCCGCGGCTTGGTCCTGGCCGAGAACCGGCCCGCCTTCGACGTCCTGATGACCCCGCGGGACGTGCCGGAAAAGGAGCAGCGCAATGTGGCCGTGCTCCTTTTCCGCCTCCTTTCCCTGGAGCCGAAAAAGTTTCTGGAAACCCTCAAAACGGCCCGGAAAAAGGCTCCATTCACTCCCATCACCCTGCGCCAGGACCTTCCGCGGGATCTTCTGGCCGCGGTGGAGACCCGGTTGTTCGATCTTCCCGGCATCAGCGTTGCGGTCCGCGCCACCCGCTACTACCCTCTGGGGCCGGTGGCCGCCCACATCACCGGCTATGTGGGCGAGGTGAATGAAAAGGAGCTGGCCGCGGAGGAGTTTCCGGACGCCCGGGCCGGGGACGCGGTGGGCAAGTTCGGGCTGGAGAAGAGCCTGAACCAGGAGCTGGCCGGCCGCCGCGGGGGCCGGCAGGTGGAGGTGGACGCCCGGGGCAGGATGGTGTCGGTGCTCTCCACCATACCGGCGGAGCCGGGCTCCAACGTCTATCTCACCCTGGACTCCCGGCTCCAGAGAAAGGCCGCGGAGCTCATGGAAGGGCAAAGCGGCGCGGTGGCGGCGGTGGAGACCCGGACGGGCAAGGTCCTGGCCATGGTGTCGGTCCCCTCCTTCGACCCCAACTGGTTCATCGAGGGGCTTTCCACAAGCCAGTGGAAGGAGCTTTCCGAAAACCCGGACCGGCCCCTGCAGAACAAAGCCATCGCCGGCGCCTATCCGCCCGGCTCCACCTACAAGGTGATCCCTGCCATGGCGGGCCTGGAGGAGGGGATCATCAATCCCGACTCGCCCACCTACTGCCCCGGCTACTACCAGTTCGGGAACCGGAAGTTTCTGTGCTGGAAGAAGACCGGCCACGGAACAGTCGCCCTGGAGCGCGCCCTGGCCGAGTCCTGCGACGTGTACTTCTACCGCCTGGGCGAGCACCTGGGAGTGGACCGCCTGGGCTACTATGCCTTCGGCTGCGGCATGGGCCAGGAGCCGGGCACCGGCCTGGACCACGAGGCCCAGGGGATCGCGCCCACGGCCACCTGGAAAAAGAAGCGGACGGGCCGGCCCTGGGTGACCGGAGAGACCCTTTCGCTCTCCATCGGCCAGGGTTACAACCTGGCCACGCCCATGCAGATCCTGACCCTGTATGCCGCCATCGAGAACGGCGGCACGCGTTATCGGCCCCAGTTGGTGTCCCGCGTGGAAACAACGGACGGAAAGACCATGACGAGCTTCCGGCCTCTGGTGGAGGGAAGGCTGCCGGTTTCGCGGAAGAACCTGGCGCTCATCGAGCAGGGGCTCTACGGGGTGGTGCATGCCCCCGGCGGAACCGCCCGGATCGCGCGCCTGCCCAACGTGGAAATTTGGGGAAAGACCGGAACCGCCCAGGTGGTGAGCCGCAGGGACGAGTCCAAGTTCGTGAACGAGCTGCGGAGCGACCGCATGTTCCAGGACCATGCCTGGTTCGTGGCCTATGCCCGTCCCGAGGGCAAACAGCCCATCGCGGTGGTGGTGCTCGTCGAGCACGGCGGGCACGGAGGAAGCGCGGCCGCGCCCGTGGCCCGCGACCTCATCGCCTGCTATGCCCGGCTGGACAAGCCGGGAAACGAGAAGGGCTGCGCCTCCCCCGCGGCCGAAACCCCGGAGGAGCCGGATGAAGATCGGGATTGACGCCCTGTTTCTCCGGCCCGGAAAAACCCGCGGCATCGAGCGGGTGGCCCGGGGGCTCATCCGCGGTCTTTCCGGCGGGGACGACGATGTGGTGGTATACGCAGGCGCCGAGGGTACGGGAGAAGGCGGCCGGTTCCGCGAGCGGAGGGCGCCTTTTTCCTCCGGAAACCGGGCGGCGCGCATCGCCTTCCAGCAGGCGGGCCTGGGCGTCATGGCGTCGAAGGACGGCCTGGACGTTCTTTTCTGTCCGGCCAACCTCTGCCCTCCGGTTTCATTCCGTCCCAGCGCGGTCATGATCCACGATCTTGCGCCGCTTCGCTTCCCGAAGGACTTCCCCTTCCGGGAACGCCTTTTCTGGCGGGCGCTCTGGCCATTTTCCGTCCGGGCCGCACGGCTCGTCCTCACCGTGTCGGAGCACTCGGCAAAGGAGGTTGCCCGGACCTTCGGCATTGCCGGGAGCAAGGTCAGGGTGGTGCATCCCGGCGTGGACGAATGCTTCTTTTTCTCCCGAGAATCTCCCGCCCAGGCGCAACCCAAGGAGATTCTGTGCGTTTCCAAGAATGCCGGGTACAAGAACCTGGACGGGCTCTTTTTCGCGGGGGCGATCCTGGCCCAACGGATGAAGGCGGACTTCAACCTGGTGATCGCGGGCATTGAAGAGACGGACCGCCCCGGAGTCGAGGCCCGAGCGTCGCGCCTATGGCCTGGAGGGAGGCTGCGCTTCACCGGACCGCTCACCGACGCGGAGCTTGCGGCCCGGTATCGCCGGGCGGCCATGCTGGTGAACCCTTCCTTCTACGAGGGCTTCGGGCTTCCGGTGCTGGAGGCCATGGCCTGCGGAACTCCGGTGGTCGCGTCCGGCGCCCTGTCCGAGGCGGCCGGGGATGCGGCGCTCCTGTTTTCGCCGGACGACCCTGCGGAGATGGCCGCCGCAATGGAGAGAGTCCTCTCCGACCCGGAGCTTGCGGCGAGGCTGCGGGAGAAGGGAAAAAAGAGGGCCGGGCTTTTCCCCTGGGACAAGGCGGTCCGGGGAGTGGCCTCGGCCCTGCATGAAGCCGCGCGCCGGGGCTGAGCCCTGCCCGGAGGATGGGCATCCGTCTCCAATAGTTGCTGACACGGAATAAATGCGCTCTGCCAATCGTTACGGTTTTTTCCGGGAGGCAAGGCGAGCTGCAGCAACCAAATGGAAGCCTTTGGCTGCGGCTCGGACTCCGATTGTATAAAGTTTTGCGGAAAAAAGGGGGGGAGGGGGAAAAACCCCTTTTGGAAGCGCGGTTTTTTCCCCTCCCCCGCAAATCCTTTGAGCCTTTACTTTCTAAGATAGCGTCTTCGGCCCATGCGCACCTGCTTCATCATTGAATATTATCCGCCCCATGTGGGGGGAGGCGAGACTTTGTTCTCGGGCCTGGCGGCCGGGTTGGTACGGGCCGGGCACTCCTGCGAGGTGGTGACCTCGGCCGGGCCGGGCATGGCCGGTTCCCGCTCGGAGGAGGGCGTCCTTGTGCACCGGGTGCGGGTTCCGGCCCGCGGCGACCGCCATTTCTTCACGGTGCTTTCCCTGAAAAAGGCCCTGGAGGCTGCGTCGCGCGCGGACGTGGTTCACACCATGACCTACAATGCGGCGCCGGTGGCCTGGCTGTGCGGCCGGGTGCTGCACAAGCCCGTGGTGTTGTTGGCCCATGAGGTGCTGGGGCGGACGTGGTTTTCGGCGGGCTTTTCCCGGCCCGCCGCCCTGGGGTTCAAGGCGGCGGAGGACGCGGTCCTTGCGCTTCCTTTTTCCGCGTACGCGGCCAACAGCCGGAGCACGGAGGAGAGCCTGGCGGAGCACGGCATTGACCGGAGAAAGATCCGCCTGATCTACCCGGGGCTGGACTACGCAGAGGCCGAGGCGGCGCAAAAGACGGACCGGAGAGCGGCCCGGAGGCGCCTGGGTTTTTCGCCGGAGGACTTCGGCGTGGGCTTTTTCGGCCGTCCCGGAGCGGTGAAGGGAGTGGATGTGCTGGTGGAGGCGGCCGCGCGGGCCCGGCGGGAGGTGAAAAACCTCAAGCTCACCCTGATCCTTTCCCGGGAACCGGCCGGACGCAGGAAGAAGATCGGGCGCATGGCGGGCGAGCTGCCGCCGGGGTTTGTCCAGATTCTGGACCCGGTGCCGCGCGCGGAGCTCCTGCCTCTGATCCGGGGGTTTGACCTGGCGGTGTTCCCTTCGCTTTCCGAGGGCTTCGGCTTTTCCTGCGCCGAGGCCTGCGCGGCCGGGGTGCCGGTGGTGGCGAGCCGGGTGGGGTCCTTGCCCGAGGTGGCGGGCGGAAAGCACCTGTTGGTGCCGCCCGGAGACCCGGAGGCCCTGGCCAAGGCGATTGTACGGGCCTCTTGCGGAGGGCTTTCGGCGGCGCCTGTCAGGCGCTTTCCCCTCAACGCATGCGTGGAAGGCCACATCCAGTTGTACCAGGAGTTAGTTGCGGGAAGGGAAGGACCTGCATGAGATGAAGCGGTCCTGGCGGAGCGGGTTTTCAAGGGTTTGGATTGCGGGTTCTCACCTGGGCTGCATCCAAGGAAACAAAAAGGGGAGGGCGAAAACCGGGCTTCCCGGGTTTTCGCCCTCCCTTTAGTTTTTTAGGCCTTGGCCACGGCCTTGCGCCAGACTTCCAGGACGGAGGCGCGTTCGTGGGCGGTGGTCTGGGGCAGGAACTCCCGGTCCATCTTCCAGGCGGCTTCGATGTCGGCGGTGCCCGTGAAGAGGCCGGCGCCCAGGCCCGCGAGGTATGCGGCCCCCAAAGCCGTGGTTTCCACCACCTTGGGCCGCACGATGCGGCAGCCCAGGCAGTCGGCCTGGATCTGCATGAGCAGATCGTTGGCGCAGGCGCCGCCGTCCACTTTAAGCGCGGTGATGTGGCGGCCGGAGTCGGCTTCCATGGCCTGGAGGATCTCCACGTTCTGCAGCGCGATGCCTTCCAGGGCTGCGCGGGCCAGGTGGGCCGCGGTGGTGGCCCGGGAGATGCCGCAGAT
>JBFMHL010000238.1:0-14117 GCA_040753055.1 Thermodesulfobacteriota bacterium
GGGGGAGGGGGGAAAAGCCAGCTTTTTCCAAAGAGGTTTTCCCCCCTCCCCCGCAAAACCTTTTCCTTCTTATTTTTGAGATAGCTTTAAATACTTCAAGGAGAAGCTCCGTCACGGATGTAGGTGAACAAGATATGACGACCGGACCCGAGCCCTATCTTTCCGAGCATTACGACGCCCGCTGGGAGCACTCCGAAGGCGTTTCCGGCGAGGCCCGGGTGCCGGCCACCATCGCGCTGGTGCCGCGGGAGGCCGCAAGCGTGTTGGACCTGGGCTGCGGCGACGGCACCATGCTGTCGCTCCTGCCCGGCGGCCTGCGAAAGACCGGCTGCGATCCGTCCTTTTCCGCGCTTAAGAAGGTGGCGGGCGCCGCGCGGGTCCAGGCCGCGGCCGACGGGCTTCCCTTTGCCGACCGGTCCTTTGATCTGGTCATGCTGAGCGAGGTGCTGGAGCACATTCCGGAGGAGGAGTACAGGCAAAGCCTTGCCGAGATCATGCGGGTGGCGGACCGCTTCATCCTCATCTCGGTGCCCTTTCGCGAGGACCTGAACCGGAAGATGGCCCGGTGCCCCGGCTGCGGCATGGTGTTCCACCTGGATTTGCACCGGCGCTCCTACGGCCCCGACGAGCTTTCCGGCCTTTTCCCCGAGTTCTACGAAAGAGCCTGTCGCTTTTCCGGGCCCCGGGAGAAAAACGCCCATCCGCTGGTGTGGAAGATCCGGCGCGGGGTGGGCGGGCGCTACGAGTGGCAGCCCGGAACCGTGTGCCCCGGCTGCGGGGCCAGGTTGCAAGGGCCGCCCCGGAGGTCATTGGTGTCCGTGGCCACCTCGGTGGCGGCCCAATGGACCGGACAGGCCCACGCAAAGTGGGTATCGGTCCTGTTCGAGAGGCTGTAGAATGGATCTCACAATCCTTTTTGCCAATCGCTCCAAGGACGGGCGGTGACCATGAGAATCCTCTACGTTTGCAGCGTTGACCTCTCCGGCCAGGCGGGAAGTCTGGGCTCGGTGAACCACGTGATGGAGGTCGCCGGCAACCTGGCGCGCCTGGGGCACGAGGTGGTGCTGGTGGCTCCCGGCTATGCCCGCTACGTGAGCAAGCCGCCCGTTCCCGTGGTCTATGTTCCCGCGCCGCGCATGCGCTTCCTGCGGACCATCCTCCACGAGGCCCTGACGCCGCTCATCATGATTTGGCTCCTCCTGCGCTTTCAGCCCGACGCGGTCTACTGGCGCCAGGCCTATCTCACCATCTTTCCGGTGCTGCTGGCCCGCCTGTGGAAAAAACCCGTCGTGACGGAGGTAAACGGCCTCACCCTGGACGAGGTGGAGTCCGAGCCCCTTTCCGCGTTGCGGAAAAAAACCATCCTGGCCTTCGAGGCGTTCAACTATCGCCTGAGCACGCGGCTCATCTGCGTGGCCCCCCGCATCCGGGAACGGATCGTCACCCACTACCGCCTGCCGCCGGAGAAGGCCCTGGTGATTTTAAACGGCGTGAACGCCGACCGCATGCCCGTGAAGGACCAGGCCGAGGCGAGGGCCGGGGCGGGACTTCCCGCGGACGGCCCCCTGGTGGGCTTCGTGGGGCATTTCTTTCCCTGGGACGGCATCGAAACCTTGATCGAAGCCGCTCCCGCGGTCCGGGAGAAGTTCCCGGACGTCCGCTTCGTCATCGTGGGCCACGGCCGCTGGGGCGAGCACCTTCCGGCCCTGGCCCGGGAAAAGGGGGTTTCGGAAAGCTTTATCTTCACCGGCAAGGTGGAGTGGGCGAGGCTGTATCTCTACCTGAACGCCCTGGACGTGGCGGTTGCGCCTTACTCGGCGGGGGTGAACGAGCAGAGCGGAAGGTCGTCCCTGAAGATTCTGGAGTACTTCGCCTGCCGCAAGCCCGTGGTGTCCAGCTTCACCGACGCCATCCCCGAGGTCTTGACCATCCGGGAGAAGGGCCTGGGGCTCACGGTCCGGCCCGAGGACCCGGAAGGGCTGGCAGCGGCCCTCATAAGGCTTCTGGGCGATCCGGACATGCGGGAGACCATGGGCCGGGGCGGGCGGGAGTATGTGGTTTCCGAGCGGAGCTGGAAGGGCGTGGCGGAAAAGACCGCGGCTATCTTGTCGGAGCTTTCCGGCCGGGGAAGGGGCTAGGCCATGTGCGGCCTGTGCGGGTTCGTGATGGAGAAAAAAGGGCCGGATCCCGAGGCGCTGCTTCGGGAGATGACCGGGCTCCTTGCGCACCGGGGGCCGGACGGCGCGGGCCTCCGGGTCCTGGACGCCGGGCCCTGCTGGGTGGGCCTGGGCCACCGCAGGCTTTCCATCATTGATCTCTCCGCAAACGGGGCCCAGCCCATGGAAAACGAGGACGGAGACGTTTCCGTCGTATATAATGGAGAGATCTACAACTACCAGGGGCTTATGGAGGACCTCCGAAAAAGGGGCCACCATTTCCGCTCCCGCTCGGACACCGAGGTGCTGGTGCACCTCTACGAGGAGGAGGGGGAGGGCCTGGTTTCCCGGCTGAACGGCATGTTCGCGTTCGCCTTGTGGGATGCAGCCCGACGAAAGTTGGTGCTGGCCCGGGACCGGGCCGGCATCAAGCCGCTCTTTTACGCCCGGACCGGCGGGAGCCTTTTCTTCGCATCCGAGATCAAATCTCTCTTAGCCGCGCCCGGGGTGACCCGGGATGTGGATGTCCGGGCCCTGGACTGCTTTTTTTGCTTCGGCTACACGCCGGGAAGCCGCAGCATCTTCTCCCAGGTCCGCAAGCTGCCTCCGGCGCATCTCCTCACCTTTGGCCAGGAGCGGCTTTCGGAAAAGCGCTACTGGAGCCTCTCCTACCTGCCCAAGCTGGCAGTTCCGGAGCAGGACATCGCCCGCGAGCTCCGGCAAAGGGTGGAGGAGGCCGTTTCCCGGCACATGGTGAGCGATGTGCCGGTGGGCGCATTCCTGTCCGGGGGCGTGGACTCGGGCATCGTAACCACCCAAGCCTGCCGACGGTCGGACGAGCCGCTCAGCGCCTTCACCATCGGGTGGGAAGGGCTTCCCGGAGACGAGACGGCCCAGGCGAAACGGGTGGCGGAGGCCTGCGGCGCTAAGCACACCGTGCTGAAGACCGCGCCGCAGGTGACGCAGATGCTGCCCCGGCTCCTGTGGCACTTGGACGAGCCCTTTTTCGACAACTCCATCCTTCCCACCTTCCTGGTTTCCGGCCTCGCCCGCGAGAGCGTCAAGGTGGTGCTTTCCGGCGACGGGGGCGACGAGCTCTTCGGCGGCTACGAGTGGACGCGCAGGCACCAGTTCGTCCATCCCTTCACCAGGCTCCCGGCGGCTTTGCGAAACGCGATGGGAAGGCTCTTGCCCGCTCCCGGGCCGGACGACGAGTATGCACGGAGCCGGGCGGGAAAAATGAAGCGCCTCCTCTCGGACCTCACCGGCACCATGGAGCAGGGCTTCCTGCGCCGGACCACGGTTTCCGCGTCCTTTCGGCAAAACCTCTACTCGCCTGCGTTGCAGGAGAGCCTGGCGGGATTCGACGCGGCCGGGGAAAAGCGCGGCCCGCTCTGGGTCCCGGAGGTTTCCGACCCGCGCGAGCGCATGCTCTACGCAGACTTCGCCTCCTTTTTACCCGACGACTGCCTGTTCAAGGTGGACCGCATGAGCATGGCCCACGGCCTGGAGGTGCGCCTTCCCTTTCTGGATCACGAGCTCATCGAGTTTGCAGCCCGGATTCCTTTCCGGCTGAAGATCAAGGGCTTTTGCTCCAAGTACATCCTCAAGAAGGCTTTTGCCGGCTTTCTTCCGGGAGACGCCTTCTCCCGTCCCAAACAGGGCTTCACGGTCCCCGTGGGCGCGTGGCTCCGGGGCGAGCTATACGAGCCTGCGGAAAGGCTCCTCCTCTCGTCCCGGTTTACGGAGCGGGGCCTTTTCAACAAAACCTTCATCGCCCGGATGCTGGCCGAGCACAAATCGGGCCGCCAGGAGCTGGGCCACCGCCTGTGGAGCCTGCTTACCTTCGAGGCATGGGCCCGGCTCTACCTGGACCGGAAGCTCGACGCCGCGCCCCGGGAGGGCCTTTGGGATTTGTGATGAACGACCACACGAAAATTCCCGGCGGCTTTGTGGAGCTTGCCGGGCCCTTTGACCGCGGTTTCGTGAAGCACGGGCTCGCGGGGTTCGCGGGCAAGGTGCTCCGCATGGCGGACACGGGATCGCCCGAGATCTCCATCGTCATCCCCACCCGTGATGCCTACGGGAAGGGCTTCTTCCCCACCCTGGTGGGCCAGATCCGGGCCCAGTCCGTGTGGGGCCGCTGCGAGCTCCTGGCCGTCAAGGGCGACACGCGCCAGGGCCGGGCCATCAACACGGGCGTAGCGGTTTCGCGGGGGCGCTACATCCTCACCATGGACGACGACATGACCCTTTCCGGCGACACCGTGGTGGAGACCCTCTTTTCCGCAATGGAGGCGCATCCGGACATCGGCATGGCGGGCGGCGGGAACGTGATTCCCGAAGATGCGCCGGAGTTCGTGAAGAAGGCCATGGCCCAGATCCCCCGCAGGGCCACGCCGGCGGTTTCGGAGATCACGGACTCGGACATGGCCGAGCACGGGCTTCTGATGATGCGCAAGGAGGTCTTTACCGCGGTGGGCGGCGAGAACGAGGTCATGCCCCGCGGGCTGGACCCCTACCTGCGCCGGGAGTTCCGGCAAAAGGGCTACCGGGTGGTGGTGGTTCCCGGCGCATACTACTCCCACCTCATGGTGGACAGTTTGAAAAAGCTCACCCGGCAGTTTTTTTCCAACGGCCGGCAGGCGGCTTATTGCAGCCGCTTCTTCCCCCAGTGGATCATCGAGCTCGCCCCGGACCACGGCAGCAAGCAGCCGGGGAAAAAGCCCCTGGCCTTCCGGGCCGCCCGCTTTCCTTTGCGCATGGCCAGGGCGGCCCTGGCCGGGAAGTGGATCTACCTGGCCGCGGAGGCGTCCTACGGGCTGGGTTTTTTGTGGGGCTATGCAACCGCAAAAAAAGGATAGACGGGGATCGGCATGAAGGTGTTGTTCATCACGGACGGAGAGATCGAAAACCCGGCCTCGGGCTCGGAGCAGGTGGCTTTCCAGCAGGCCACGGGGCTTGCGGCCCGGGGAGCGGAGGTCTGCGCCCTCAGCCGCAGGGGCGGGGCTGCCGAGCCTGCGTTGCGCCGCACGGTGGAGGGGGTGCGGGAGATGGTCCTGAGCGCCCCGGTGTCGGACCCCGGGCGTTTTTTCCTGTCCCTGTTCCGCCAGCTCCCCGGAGCCTTTACCGAGCTGCAAGGCGACCGGCCCTTTTCAGCGGCGGTGGTTCACCAGCCCGTGGGCTACTGCGTGCTGGCGACCCTGGGCCGGATGCGTAAGCTCCCGCTGCTCTATGTCTTTCATTCCCCCTGGCAGGAGGAGTATGCCGAGAAGCGCGCCGGGAGCGACGGAAAAAATGCGGCGGGCCGGGCGCGGGCCGGCATGGAAGGCTTTGCCGTGCGACGGGCGGCCAAGGTGGTGACTCTTTCCCGCTACATGGCCGACAAGGTTACGGGTCTCCACGGGGTACCGGAGAAAAGGATTGTGATCAATCCCGGCGGGGCGGACCACAAGCGCTTTGCGCCCCTCACCGACCGGGAAGCGGTGAAGGCCCGGCTGAACCTTCCCCCCGGTGCCGTGCACCTGGTCACGGTGCGGAATCTGGAGCCCCGCATGGGGCTTTTCAACCTGCTTTCCGCCATGGCCGTCCTGAACGCCGAATCGCCGGGCCTTTTCCATCTCACCATCGGCGGGTCCGGCCCCTTGCGGGAGGGCCTTCTTTCGCGCGTGCGGGAGCTGAACCTGGCCGGCGCGGTGACCGTGGCCGGGTTCATCCCGGCGGGGCTTCTGGCCGATTATCTGGGGGCCGCCGATTTTTTCGTTCTTCCCACCGAGAAGCTGGAGGGTTTCGGCCTTGTGACGCCGGAGGCCATGGCCTGCGGCACGCCGGTCCTGGGAACGCCGGTGGGAGGAACACGGGAGATCCTTTCCTCCTTCGATGGGAGGCTGCTTTTCAGGGACGCGGGCTCCGCCGCCATGGCCGCGGGAATCAAGCAAGCGGCAGACCGCATCTTTTTTGACCGCGAGGCATACGCCGCCCTTCGCTCCCGCTGCCGGGAGCACGTGGAGAAGAACTACTCCTGGCCCAGGCATGTGAGCACTTTGTGGCAGGAGCTTCTCACAGCTACGGGGAACCGTCATGGCAGCCGCTGACACGACATGCTCCTGCCCCTGCTGCGGGTCGGAAAAGCTGCGGCCCGAGCCTCTTTCCATGGAGGGCTTCTTCGCCTGTGCCGGCTGCGGCCTGATCTTTGCATCACCCGAGCGCAGGGAATGCTTTGTGCAAAAGCTTTCCGGGCACTACGGGCAGGAAGATCCCCACCGGGATGTGGCGCGGTCCAAGCAGGCCTTTTTCTCCCGTGCCCTGGACCGGCTGGGGATGCTGGGGGCCGGGGCGCGCCTCCTGGATGTGGGATGCGGCTATGGCTACTTCCTGGAGATGGCCGCCGGCCGCGGCTTTGTCCCCTTCGGCGTGGACATCGTGGAGCAAGCGGTCGCGGCGGCGCGGGAAAAGCCCGGGGTGGCGGGCGCATTCTGCGGCGACCTGGCCGAAGCGGGCTTTATGCCCGAGAGCTTCGATGCCGTGACCCTGTGGGATGTGCTCATGGTGAGCCCGGACCCGGCCAGGCTGCTTGCCTGCGTGAAGGAGCTGCTCCGGCCCGGCGGGGTTCTGGCGGTGCGGGACCGCAACGCGGCGTTCCAGACGGCCCTCTGTCGGGCCTACCGCGTGTTCCGCGTACCCGCGGGCCTGCTGGGGGTGAAGAACCCTTCGGTCTTTCACCCCTTCACCTTCACGGCCGCATCGCTTCGGTCCCTTCTTGGCGGAGCCGGATTTGTCGAAGTCGTGGCGGAGAACTCTCCGCTCACCCGGAGCGACCCCTACTCCGTGTCCCGGCTGCCGGGGCTTGCGGACGCGGCCAAGGCCGCAGCGAACCTTTTTGCCAGGGCGACCTACGCCTTGAGCGGAGGCCGCCGGGTAGCGGGCCCTTCGCTCCTTTGCTGGGCCAGGAAACCGTGAACCATCGTTCGGAGCCAAAAAATGGAGCTCCCCCGGATCCTACACGTGATCACCCGCATGGACCGCGGCGGTTCGGCCCAGAACACGCTGGCCACCTGCCAGGGCCTGGCGGACCGCTATCGCCAGACCCTGGTCTTCGGCCCCACGCTGGAGTCGGAGATGGGCCCCGAGGAGCAGGCGGAGGTATCCCGCGAGCTTGCCGAAGCACAGGACCGGGGCGTGGAGGTTCTGGTGGCGCAGGATCTCGTGCGGGCCATATCACCGCTCAAAGACGCCGGGGCCCTCCGGGAGCTTTTTCGGATCATACGGGAGCGCAGGCCGCAGATCGTGCACACCCATTCCTCCAAGGCGGGGCTCCTGGGCAGGCTGGCCGCGCGGGCGGCGCGGGTTCCGGCCGTCATCCACACGCCCCACGGCCATGTGTTTTCCGGCCATTTCGGCCCGGCCGCCTCCCGGGTGTTCCTGGCGGTGGAGCGGGCCGCGGCCCGCATCACGGACCGCACGGTGGCGCTCACGGAAGGAGAGCGGAACGACTACCTGGCCCTGAAGGTGGGCGCGCCGGAGAGCATCGTCGTGATCCACTCGGGCGTTCCGCTGGAGCGTTTTTCCCGGCAGAGCTCCACCCCGGCGGATGCGCGGGAATCCCTGGGGCTAGGCCCCGACGGTCCGGTGGTGGGAACCGTGGGCTGGCTCCTACCCATCAAGGGACCGGGCACGCTCCTTGCCGCGATGGGCCGCGTGTGGGAGACGCACCCGGATGCGGTGCTGGTTTACGTGGGCCAGGGCCCTCTGCAGGAGGAGCTCGCCCGGGAGGCCTCCCGCATGGGCAAGGGGAAAAACGTGATCTTCACAGGCTGGCGTAGCGACGTGGAAAACCTGCTCCCGGCCTTTGACGTGTTCGTGCTGGCGTCGGAAAACGAGGGCATGGGCCGCGCCGTGGTGGAGGCCATGGCCGCGGGAAAGCCCGTGGCTGCAAGCCGCGTGGGCGGAATTCCGGATCTCGTGCGGGACGGGGAGACGGGGTTCCTGGTGCCGCCGGGGGACTCTCCGGCCCTGGCCGGAGCCATCGAAACCCTGCTGGCGGACCCGGCCCGCGCTTCGGCAATGGGGGAAAAGGGCAGGGAGCTGGCGCCCGCGTTCAGCCTTTCAGCCATGCTGGAGAAGCTGGACCGGCTCTATGGTGATGTGCTCCTGGACGGAGCGGGGCGATGAAGGGGCCCTCTCCGGCCGGGCTCACGCTGTGCGCCGCGCTTCTTGCCGGCCTGCTGGCCGTCGGGGCGCGGGCGCACGGGGAGGAGCCCCTGCAGGAGCTTCCGGGCGTGGTGCACGTGCACACGACGGTGAGCTCCGGGGATACCGGGCTGGGCGACCTGGTGAAGATGGCGCAGGAGCTGGGCCTGGAGGCCCTGGTGGTCACGGATCACGACCGGGTGGTCATGGAGTACGGCCTCTACCCCTTCCAGGGGGTGTTGAGCAAAAAGGAGAGCCGTCCCTCCGTCGCCACCTACGGCGCGGAGCGCTACCTGGACGACATCACCCGCATCAACCGGGAGCAGAAAGAGGTCGTGGTGGTTCCGGGGGTGCAGTGCTCACCCTTTTACTACTGGACCGGGAACCTCCTTTCGGGGCTCACGGCCCATGACTTCCGGAAGGAGCTCTTGATCATCGGGATGGAGGAGCCTGCGGACTACGATGGCATCCCGGAGATCCACGGGTCGCTTTCCCTGCGGAATTTCGGAAAGCTCTGGCCCCGGAGCCTGTTGTTCGCGCTCCCTTTGGCGGCCGGGCTTTTCCTCGTTTCCCGGAAAGGCAGGAGGCAAAAGGCCTGGGGAACGGCGCTTTGCCTGGTGGGTGCGGGTCTGGCCGTTTCCAACCACCCCTTCTCGGCGACGGGCTATGACGCCTACCACGGGGACCAGGGGATCGCGCCCTTCCAGGAAACCATCACCTGGGCGGAGCGGCACGGAGGGCTGGTTTTCTGGGCGCATCCCGAGTCCTCCTACAGCCACCGGGGCGTGAAAATGGGGCCGGTGACCCTGCAGACCAGAAAGCACCCCGAAGCCCTGCTGGCCTCCCGCGGCACCACGGGGTTTTGCGCGCTCTACGGCGACACCACCCAGGCGGAGCAGCCGGGGCGCGAGTGGGACCGGGCCTTGGCCGAGTACTGCCGGGGCGAGCGGGAAAAACCCGTCTGGGCCATTGCCGAGGCGGACTGGCATGACCAGGCGCAGGGCATGGCCCTGGACGACCTGGCCACCTTTTTCCTGGTGCGGCAAAAATCCGTGGCCGGGGTCCTGGAGGCGCTCTCCGCAGGGCGCACCTACGCGATACGGAAAACCGGAAAGAGCGGGCTGCGCCTTTCCGGCTTTTTGGCCAAGGACCCGGAAACGGGCAAGGGCGCGGGCATGGGCGGAACGCTTTCCTCCGGCGAGCAGGTGGAGATTTCGGGAACCGTGACGGCCTCCGACGGCGGCTCCTACCCCGTGGAAGGCCTGGTGGTGAAAGACGGCGCGCCCTGGAAGAGCTTTGCCGGAACTACGCCCCAGCCTTTTTCCTTTACGGACGAAGCCGGCCCGGGCTGCTCCTTCTACCGCCTGCTGGTGAAGGGGCAGGGGGCGCAGCGCCTGGTTTCCAACCCCGTTTTCGTCCGCAGGGCCATGTGAGGTGCCCGGCATGATCGTCGCCATTCACCAGCCCCAGTACATGCCCTGGCTGGGCTACCTGGACAAGATGGACAAGGCGGATGTGTTCTGCTTCTTGGACAACGTGCAGTTCAAGAAGAACGAGTGGCAGAACCGGAACCGACTCCGCACCAAGGAAGGCTGGCAGTGGATCACGGTGCCGGTTTTCCACGACTTCGGCCAGAAGATCATGGACGTTCGAATCAACGGCGCGATACCCTGGGGAAAAAAACACTGCCGCATGATAACCCAGTATTACTCCCGCGCGCCTTTTTACCGGGAGTTCGCCCCGGTTTTCGAGGATCTCCTGGGACGGCCCTGGGAGCTTCTTTCCCAGCTCAACATGGCGGTGGCGGAAACTCTGGCCCAAAACCTGTCCATCACCACCAGGCTGGTCAAGGCCTCGGACATGGAGCTTCCCGACTCCCCCACGGAGCGCCTCATCGGCATCTGCCGGGAGCTGGGCGCGGACACCTACCTAGCCGGGCGGGACGGGGCCAACTACATGGACCTGGAGCTTTTCCGCCGGGCGGAGATCCGTGTGCTGTTCCAGGACTTCCGGCACCCGGAGTACGCCCAGGCCTATCCCGGTTTCGTCCCGGCGCTGTCCGCCGCGGATTTGCTCTTTTGCTGCGGCCCGGAGGGCATGGAACGGGTGCGGGGGCTGAACCCGCCCCTGTCCGGCTCCCGCGGGCAATTGTGAGGATCGAGTATGAAGAAAAAACGAATCCTGGCCATCGGGGCGCACCCGGACGACATCGAGTTCGGCTGCGCCGGCACCCTCATCAACTGCACGGACAAGGGCCACGAGGTTGCGCTCCTGCTCATGACCAAGGGCGGTCAGGGGGGGGGGCAGGCCGTCCGGGAGGCGGAGCAGGAAAAGGCCCTGGATGTGATGGGAGTCAAGTCCGCCTTCTGGGCCGGCTATCAGGACACCCGGATTCCCCTGGGGCGGGAGCCCATCGAGCGCATCGAGGAGGTGCTCCGCCAGGTGAAGCCCGAGGTCATCTTCTGCTCCTTTTTCGACGACACGCACCAGGACCACCGGAACATGGCCCATGCGGTCATGTCCGCCACCCGTTATGTGCCCAACGTGCTCTTCTACGAGGGGCCTACAACCCAGAACTTCAACCCCCACGTGTTCACGGACATCGAGAAGAACCTGGACCGGAAGATGGAGGCCCTGCGGGCCCACGCCTCCCAGGTGATGAAGACCAACATCGCCGGCATCTCCATTTTGGAGATGGCCCATTCCTGTGCCAACTTCCGGGGGATCCAGGCCCGGGTGAAGTTCGCGGAGGCTTTTTATGCACAGCGATACTTTGCGGACATCTGAGACCGCCGTTCCCCACTCCCGCCCCACGCTGGGGGAGGAGGAGGTTGCGGCCGTCTCCCGGGTGATCGCCTCGGGGCGCGTGGCCCAGGGGGAGAAGGTCCGAAAGTTCGAGGAGGACCTGGCCCGCTTCGCCGGGCGCAAGGGAGCCGCAGCCGTTTCCTCCGGCACTGCCGGGCTGGTGCTGGCGCTGGCCGTTCTGGGCGCCGGCCCGGAGCGCGAGGTGATCATCCCCTCCTACGTGTGCACGGCGCTCTTTCACGCGGTGCGCCAGGTGGGGGCCGTGCCGGTTTTGGCGGACGCGGACCCGGCCACCGGAAACCTGGACCCCGAGGATGTGGAACAAAAGATCACGAAAAAAACCGTTGCCTTGATCGTTCCCCACATGTTCGGCCTGATGGCGGACATGGACCGCCTGTCCAAACTGGGGGTTCCCGTGATCGAGGACTGCGCCCAGGCCATCGGAGCCAAAAGCGGGGCCGGGCCGGCGGGCTCCGGCGGCGTTCTTTCCGTGTTCTCCTTCTATGCCACCAAGGTGATCTGCACGGGCGAGGGGGGCATGGTGGCGTCCGACTCGGAGGATCTTCTGGAGCGGGTCCGGGACCTGCGCGACTACGACGAGAAACCGGACCTCCGCGTCCGCTGTAACTACAAGATGACGGACATGGCGGCGGCCATGGGCATAGTCCAGCTCCGCCGCCTCATAGGCTTTTTGGCGGCGCGGGCGGAAATCGCAAAAAAGTACGACCGGGCCTTCGCCCCCCTGGAAGCGTCCCTTCCTCCGAACGATCCGGGCCGGATCTACTTCCGCTATGTATTGGGCCTTCCGGGCGAAGCGGGAGAGGCCGCCGCCGCCCTCCGGGCAAGGGGGATTTCCTGCGCACGGCCCGTCTTCCGGCCCTTGCATTCCTACCTGGGCCTGGCCGGGTTCGCCAACACCGAGAGGCTTTGGCGGAGCTCCCTTTCCGTTCCCATCCACCCTTCGCTTTCGGAAGAGGACTGCGGCCGCGTGATTGCGGCGGTTACCGAGGTTCTGGGCTGAGAGGTGCGCCCCGCCATGAAAGACAAGCTAGTAACGGGAATGAACGTCCGGTCCGCGGCCGCCTGGGTGGCTGCCGTCGTCTTCTCCTTGCCCCCGGTGAAGCATGCCATGGCGGCCGGGGGGGAGCGGTGGCTGCATATCGCCATTTTGTCATTCCTTCTTTCCTATGCCTCCGTGCCGGTGGTCCGGGCCCTGGCCCTGCGCCTCGGAGCCATGGACCAGCCCCAGGCGCGCAAGGTGCACAAGGACGCCACGCCCCTTCTGGGAGGAGTCGCGGTCTTTTTGGGCTTCAGCGCCTCGCTCCTTTACAACGGCATCTTCTCCCCGCCCTTCCTGGCCATTCTGGGGGCGGCGGCGCTGCTCCTGGTGGTGGGGGTGATAGATGACGTCCGCGGGGTTTCCGCCACGGCCAAGCTGCTGGTGCAGATCGCCGCCACGGCGGGCGTCATGTGGTACGGTGTGGTGCTCCACGTGCTGCCCGACGATACGGGCCTTTGGGGAAAGATCATGAACATCGGGCTCACCCTCTTCTGGGTGGTGGGCATCACCAACGCCATGAACTTCTTCGACGGCATGGACGGCCTGGCCTCGGGCCTGGGGGCGCTCATGTCCTTCTTCCTGGGGCTGGTGGCCTTCCAGACGGACCATGCCTTTTTCGGATGGATCGCCCTGGCCATGATGGGCGGCTGCATGGGTTTCTGGCCCTATAACTTCCGCTTCAAGAAGAGCGCGCTCATTTTCCTGGGTGATGCGGGCTCCACCTTCATCGGCTTCGTGCTGGCCTGCCTGGCCGTTTACGGGGAATGGTCCGACAACCCGGTGGTGGCTCTCGTCTCGCCCTTGCTCATCTTCTGGCTTCTCATCTTCGACATGGTGCACATCTCCGTGGACCGGGTCGCCACCGGAAAGGTCCACTCGGTGAAGGAGTGGCTGGATTACGTGGGCAAGGACCACCTGCACCACCGCATGGCCACTATCCTGGGCGGCCCGCGCAAGAGCGTCCTTTTCATCTACCTCATGGAGATGTGCCTGGGGATCAGCGCCCTGGCTCTGCGGGACGCCATGCCCCTGGTGGCTGCGCTGCTCCTGGTCCAGGCGGCCATCATCGTGATCATGACCACCATTTTAGAGAGAAGCGGCCGCAAGTGAAGCGGGACGGCGCTACGGTTCCGCCGTTCTTTCCCATTTCCGCGGCCTTGTGCCGTTCATACGTTCGGGGAGATTTTCATCCATCAGCCAAAAAGGGAGGTTCGCCGTGAAAAAGGTTTTTCTTGCGCTTGCTTTGCTGGTTTTTTCCTTTCCTGCCGCGGCATGGTGCGGGAACGAATGGACAGGGAACGTGAATCTCACGCTGGGAAACAAGATGCTGGACTATGAGGACTGGAAGCCCGTGGACGACCAGGTCCAGGCGGGAATCATGTTCGACCTGGCCGGACCGGGCTGGCCCGTGAACGTGGCCCTGGACATCTTCCACTCCTGGGACGAAAAAGCGGGGTACTTCGCCCGAGAGGACGATCCCACCAAAACCCAGTTCGGCCGCTATACGCTGAAGACTACCACCGCTGACCTGGGGGTGCGCTACTACATCGAGGAGTTCAACCACTTCGTGCCCTACGTGGAGGGCGGGTTGGCGGTGATCAACATTGACGGAGACATCGAGCAAAACCAGAAGCGTTTTTCCGAGGCCGACACGGGAGTGGGGGTGTGGATGGGCCTGGGCGCCTACTACCGGCTCTCGGAAGCGGTGAACCTGGGCATGGACGGCCGCTACAACTACGCCTCGGTGAACGTGAGCCCCAAGGCCGTTTCCGGCAATGCCGGCGGCTTCCAGTTCGCCGTGACGGTGGGGTACCATTTTTAACGCGGCCGTCTCTTTTATGCAGGGCGGAAAGACATGGCAGCGGCTTCCCTGGCGGAGTCGCCTGCATGGACGGGAAAGGGGGCCG
>JBFMHL010000239.1:0-16969 GCA_040753055.1 Thermodesulfobacteriota bacterium
GCCCAAGATGACGGTGGACGAGTTTTACTGCAAGGGATGCGGGCTCTGCATCGAGGCCTGCCCCAAGAACGTGCTGGCCCTGGCGGACCGGCTGAACGCCCAGGGCTACCACCCGGCGGAGTGCATTGACCAGGAGAACTGCACGGCCTGCACCATGTGCTATGTGGCCTGCCCGGACGGGGCCATCACCATAGAAAAATAATCAGGCCGGCCGTCTGCGGCCGGCGGCGGACGGGCCGTTTTCGAACGGGGCCGTTTCGGTCCCGCGGGAACGGGCCGCATGGGAAGAGGCAAGCATCGTATGGCGGAAAAAATTCTGATGAAGGGAAACGAGGCGGTGGCCGAGGCGGCCATCCGGGCGGGGTGCAGGCACTATTTCGCCTATCCCATCACGCCCCAGAGCGAGCTCATCGAGTACATGGCCAAGGCCATGCCCAAGGTGGGAGGGACCTTTCTCCAGGCCGAGAGCGAAGTGGCGGCCATCAATATGGTGCTGGGCGCGGCCGCCTGCGGAGTCCGGGTCATGACCTCCTCCTCCTCGCCGGGCATCTCGCTCAAGCAGGAGGGAATCTCCTACATTGCCGCAAGCCGGCTCCCCGCCGTGATCGTGAACGTGCAGCGGGGCGGCCCCGGCCTGGGCAACATCGCACCCATGCAGTGCGACTACTTCCAGGCCACCAGGGGCGGCGGCCACGGGGACTACTACACTCCGGTCCTGGCCCCCTGCTCGGTCCAGGAGTTTGCGGACATGGCCCCGGAGGCTTTCATGATCGCCGAGAAGTACCGCACGCCGGTCCTCATTTTCGCGGACGGCATGCTGGGCCAGATGATGGAGCCCGTGGTGTTCGAGGACGAGTACCCCCCGCCCGCGGACAGCTCCGCCTGGGCCCTGGGCTGCCGGGAGGACTCCGGCCGGGAACGGCACATCATCAACTCGCTTTTCATCGATCCCTACGAGCTGAAGGAAAAGACCGAGATCCTCTTCAAGGTCTACGATGAGATCAAGAAGAACGAGGTCCGCTACGAGATGTACAACGTGGACGCCAAGCCCAAGATCCTGGCCGTGGCGGCTGGAACCACCGCCCGCGTCGTGAAGTCGGCCATTGACGATTTAAAGGAGGACGGCATGGAGGTGGGGCTCATCCGGCCCATCACCCTGTGGCCCTTCCCCTACGAGGCCATCGCGGCGGCGGCCAAGAACGTCGAGTCCGTCATCACCTTCGAGCTTTCCATGGGCCAGATGGAGCAGGACGTGCGCCTGGCCGTGGCCGGCACCTGCCCCACCAGCTTCGTGGGAAAGGCCGGCGGCGTGGTTTTCACCCCCATGGAGATGTCCGGCATCCTGCGGGAGGCCTTCAAGAGCTGAATCGCAGGGCCCTGCCATCGGATGCAAGGGAGCGCGCAACACGAAGATTCGCAGGCCCGCCGGAGCCGCCTCCTGATGGGCGGCCCGGCTTAGGGCCTTATCAATGCGGGAGAGTTACCCATGAAAACAGTGGCTAGGAGGCCCCAGGGCCTCACCGACGTCCGGCTCACCTACTGCCCGGGATGCCTGCATGGCGTGGCCCACCGGCTCATCGGCGAGGCGATGGAGGAGCTTGGCATCATCCAGCGCACCATCGGCATCGCACCCGTGGGCTGCGCGGTGTTCGCCTACAACTTCTTCAACTGCGACATGATCCAGGTGCCCCACGGCCGGGCGCCCGCCGTGGCCACCGGAATGAAGCGCTCGCGGCCCGAGTGCGTGGTCTTCACCTACCAGGGCGACGGCGACCTGGCGGCCATCGGCACGGCGGAAACCGTACACGCCGCCAACCGCAACGAGAAGATCGCGGTCTTCTTCATCAACAACGCGGTCTACGGGATGACCGGCGGCCAGATGGCCCCCACCACGCTTCCGGGCATGAAGGCCACCACCGCACCTTACGGCCGCGACGTAGAGGACACGGGCTTCCCCATGCGCGTGTGCGAGCTCCTGTCCACCCTGGAGCTTCCCTACTACATCGAGCGGGTGAGCCTGCTTTCCCCCAAGGAGATCATCAAGGCCAAGAAGGCCGTGAAGAAGGCCCTCACCTACCAGAAAGAAGGAAAGGGCTTCACCTTCGTGGAAATGATCTCCACCTGCCCCACAAACTGGGGCATGGACCCGCTGAAAAGCCGGGATTGGGCCCGCGAGAACATGCTTCCCATCTTCCCGTTGGGTCTTTTCAAGGATCGGGGAAAAGCGGACGGGGAAAAGAAGGGCTAAAACGCTTTGCCCGCCAACGGCACAGCCAGAGGCGGGAAGAGTTTTTTCAAAGATTACCAGGAGAAGCCATGAAGATCCGAATTCTGTGCGCCGGCTTCGGAGGCCAGGGCGCCCTTTTGATCGGCAAGCTGGTGGCCCAGGCGGGCATGATGGAGGGCAAGCACGTGACCTGGCTTCCCTCATACGGCCCCGAGATGCGGGGCGGCACGGCCAACGTCATGACGGTGATTTCCGACAAGCCCGTGGGAAGCCCCATCTTCACGCGCATTGACGTGCTGGTGGCTTTAAACCAGCCCTCCCTGGAGAAGTTCCTGCCCCAGGTGGTGAAGGGCGGCGTGGTCGTCGCCAACGCGTCGCTGTGCAAGGAAACCGAGGCCCCCGAAGGCGTGAAAATCGTGATGGTGCCGCTCACCTCCATCGCCGAGGAAGTGGGCGACGTGAAGGTGACCAACATGGTGGCCTTGGGGGCCCTGCTGGGTTACTCCCACTGCGTGAAGCCGGAAACCATCGAGGAAGACCTCCGGCACATGATGCAGAAGAAAAATCCCGCCCTTTTGTCCCTCAACCTCGCCGCCATCCAGAAGGGCATGGAGTTTAAATAAAAAAGGAAAGAGTTTTACGTGGGGAGGGGGGACAAGAGCTTTTGAAAAAGAGGCGTTCCCCCTCTCCCCGCACTTCCTCCCCGCGATCAGGCAAAACTTCTTGGTGCAGAGGTCCTGCGCCGCTCCCCGCGGCTTTTACGCCGATCCTGGTAGACCACCTTTTTGTCAAGAGTTCTTCGTTGGCCGGGAAGTCCCTTCCCCTTGTTGATTAATACAAAAATGTAATTGCCGCCATTATTAGCTACGAAAATGTCGCAGGCCTTCGCGCCGGGTTCTTCCTTCTGTGGCATTCATAATTTATTTCAATAACTTATAGTTTGGCCCGCGTTTTGCTTTTATCCCTTTCATGATGGCCGTTTCACCGAAGCGGCTCCGACCTGAATCCTGAAGCACGAAAGGGAGCCCCATGGAATCCGGAATCACCTACGACATCCGATTCGCCACCCGCATGCCCAAAAGCTATCTCCGGGAAAACCGTCCGGAAACCATACGCATCCACGCGCTCATGGCCCGCCAGGCCGCCACGGGAGAGGTGGTCCTCTACAGCAGGCCCACGGGAAGCCCGCGGGTCTTTACCGTGGCCGTCTGCGCCAAGGACCGCCCCGGCCTCTTCTCCCGCATCGCCGGCGCCTTCACCCTGCACGGCATGAACATCGTGGACGCCCGGGCCTACACCACCCACAACCGAATCGCCCTGGACCTGTTCACCGTGAGCCTGCCCCTGGCCAAGTCCCTGGCGCCCTATGACTGGGAAGCTCCCCGCAGGACCATCGCCGACTCCCTCGCGGGCAGGCTGGACCTGGGCGCAGCCCTGGACGAGACCCTGGCCTCCATCCCCCGTTGGCGGTGCGCGCCGCCGGGCCTGGTTCCCGACGTGCAGTTCGTGCGGGACCGGTCCCGCAAGTATACGCGGATCACCGTACGAGCCTCAGACGAGCCCGGGCTCCTCTACCGCCTGACCCATTGCCTCACCCGCTGCCACGTGAACATCTTAAACGCGGAGATAAGGACGGAAGGCTTCCGGGCACGGGACGTTTTCCACGTCCGGGGCATGGACGGCACACTCTTTCTGAGCGAGGACCGGCTCTCGGTCATCCGGCGGATGCTCCTGCGGGAGCTCGCGCCTTCCCTCGAGCAGGATGCCGGGCGGCGCAGCGGGGCGGGGCGCAAGGAGCCCCCGGAGGAGGCCGTCGTTGCGCTCAGCGAAGCGGGGGGTTGAAGTAGCCGAAGCGGAGCTTGGGAAAGAGCTTGCGGATGCGCGCAGTAAGGACGTCCATGCCCAGGGCCGGGCCCGCAGGCTCCACCTTTGCCATGGCGGCGTGGTAGCGCAAGGGGTCGAAGTTGAGGTTCCGCCACTGGATCATGGAAACGGGATAGCGGGAAAGGAGATCGCACAGGGCCGCGAACTCGGCCTCCGTGTCCGTGAATCCGGCGAGGTTCAGGTAGTTCAGGCTGATCCATTTGCCGCGCTGCCCGGCCTCGTCGAGGCTCCGGAGCACGTCGGAAAACTCGTAGGAGGGCCGGAAGTAGGCCTCATACAAGGGCTGGCGGGCCGAGTTCAGGCTCACCCGCACCGAGTCGGCCCCGCGGTCGAAGATCTCCGCCAGGGCCTCGGGGCGGCTCCCGTTGGTGTTCACGTTCACGGTGCCGTCCAGGGTGGAGGCTCGTATGCGCTCCACCGCAGGGGCGATGACGCGGGCCGCCAGCAGGGGCTCGCCTTCGCAGCCCTGGCCGAAGCTCACCACTCCGCCCGGGACCCGGCCCAGGTGGAAAAGGGCGGTGGCCGAAATTTCCTCCGGGTTCGGAGTGAAGGAGATGCGGTTCTGGCTGGCGGGAATGCCGGTCTCGGGCTGGAGCGACAGGCAGCCCAGGCAGCGGGCGTTGCAGGTAACCGAGGTGGGCAGGGGCGCCTCCTCCCGGCCCACGAAGAAGTTTTTGCCCGCCGGGCAGCCGTAGGTGAGCGCGCAGGTCTCCAGGTGCCGGGCCAGCCGGTTGTCGGGCAGGGCCATCCGGGCCAGGGCCACGCCCTGCTCCACCTTTTTCACGGGCATGAGGCGAAGCTCCTGGCGGTCGCTTTCGTCAATCCGCACGGCCGCCGAAATCAGGCTATCGCCCGACATGCCGCAGGCGCCGTAGGAAAAAAGCGGCAGCCAGGGGGCATCCGGCCCCTCCTCGTAACTCGCGTGGAGCAACACCAGATAGGCCGGGGAGTTGAATACGGCCACGGGATACAGCGGCCCTCCGGGCGGGAAGGGATTCTCCCACAGGGTCACGAAGCGCCGTGCGGCGATGTCCCAGACCACGGGTGCGCGGCCGGGCAGGTACATGAGCTCGGAGCCCCGGGGCGGGCGGATGCATTTCTCCCCGGAGAGCAGAAAGGGCGTGCTTCCCGCCATTCCGCAGGCGGCGAAGCCGGGGAGGTCGAAGATGTTGCCTTTTTCGTCCGCGGCGAGCGCCGTGACGTAGCCTGCGGAGGATTTCTTCTTCAGCGGCCGTCTGCTCAAGTCTCATCCCTTTTTTTTGCACACCCAAGCCCGGCCAGGCTGGCAACCTTCAGCCCCGCGGCCGCGGCCAGGGTTCCGGTGATGCCGATGCGGGGCACCAATAGAAGCCCGGCCACGATGGTCCCCAGGCAGGCCCCGGCCAGATCGGCCAGATACAGATCCCCCGTGGTCCGGGCTTCATCCTTTTGCGAGAGGTACGACACCGCCGAGAACTGGGCTCCGGTGACGGCTCCCGTGGCAAAGACCAGGGCCGGGAGCAGCAGCCACGCAAAGAACGCCGAGCCCGCCTCCGACGAAACCCGAACCCCGGCGTACGCCGCGCCCAGGCACAGCAGGCACAGCGCAATGACCCCCGCATCCGTTCCGGCCACGAAGCTCCGGCTTCTGCCGGCGCCTCGGGCAACGCGCCAGGCTCCGGCGGTCGAGCCCAGCAGGAACAGGGTCACGAACACGCACAGCATGGCGTATGCATAGCCGTAGATCACCTGGAAAAGGAGCGTCAGCGCAAGCTCGATGCCCATGCCCGCGGCCCCGCTGGTGAGCACGCAGAAGTTTTTGGCGGAACCCCTCCAGCCCCACAGGCTGAAGAGCACGCACAAAAAAACCACGGCCCAGATCCAGGCCGGGCTGGTCTTGGACAAGGCCATCCACCGGTCCAGCGTCCGGCCGAAGGCCAGCGGCGAAAGGTCGGTGTTGGCCGGGACATCTCCCTTTTGCAGAAGCCCGGCCGCCTCGTCAATGCGAAAAGGGTCGGTGAGGGAGTAGAGATCGAAGTCCAGGAGCCTCTTGGTGGCGATGCCGCGGGAAAGGAGGCAGTTCTCTATGCCGGACGGGTCCAGGGGCTTTTCCGAAGCCAGGAACAGGTTTTTTTCCCCCGGAAGCACCAGCACATGGGGGAAAACGCCGGCCGCGGCCCGGTACACCGAGCGGTTCTCCGCCAGCCCCTGCTCCTCCATATAGTTCTCCGCGCCGGTGAGTGCGAAGCAGAGCACGCCGCCGGGGGCCAGAATCTTTTTTGCCCGGGAGAAGAACTCGACGGTGTAGAAGCGGTTCAGCTGCGCGTTCTCCGGGCCAGGAAGGTCCACGATGATCGCGTCGTACTCGTCCTTTGCCCGCGCCACGAAGCCTCTGCCGTCGCCCACCATTGTTTTCACGTTGGGTGCGGAAAGCTCCGCGCCCGGAAGCGCGGAGAGCACGGCCCGGTCCAGCTCCACGTAATCAATGTGCCGCGGATGATGCTTCAAGATCTCGGCCAGGAGTCCGAACACCCCTCCGCCCAAAAGCAGTACCCGAGGCTTTTCCGGGGCCAGGCAAAGGGCCGGATGCGTCAGCGTCTCCACCCCGGGATCGTCCGATGCGAACAGCAGCACACCATCCTGCCAGATGTTTAGGAGCGATTTCGTGCGCGTAACCACCAGCCGGCAGAAGGGCGTGTTCTTCCACAGCACGATCTCCTGGCCCGGAGCCGTGAGCTTCCTTGTCGCTCCTTCGAAGGCGAAGGAGAAAAGCAAAAGCGCCGCGGCAGCCCCCACGGCGATCTTGCGCCCGAGCCCGCCGCCCCCGGCCCGGGCCACCAGGAAGGCGGCCAGCAGGTGGGCCAGCCCGAAAAACACCATGGCTTGCCAGTGGGTGGCCGTCCACACGAAGAAGAGCCCGAACAGGAGCCCGCCCAGGATGTCGCCCGCGGTGTCGGTGACGTAGACGCGCGTGGTGGAGTCCGGCCCTTCCCACAGCCTGCCCGCCACGGGCAGCATGGCCCCGGAAAGGATTCCGTAGGGAGCCAGCACCGCAAGCGCGCCGGGGAAGAAGAAGGAAAACCCCGGCGCCATGCCCCGGGTCCATAACAGGGGCATGCCGCGTACCGCCGCGATCTGGACCAGAGGGAGAAACGCAAGGATCAGGTGGCCCGCGAAAAGGACGCCGAAGACCGTGCCCGGCCGCCGCGCCAGCCCGGCCCCCAGCTTGGCTCCTGCCCCTGCGGAAAGCAGAAGAAGTCCGATGGTCACGGCGATGGTGAGCTCGTTTCCGGAAAACGCGGCCAGAAGCTCGCGTACCATGGCAAGCTGGGTCGCCACCGAGGATGCGCCCACGGCCAACAAGCTTGCAACGAATGCCCGGCGTCCAGGGTTCATGGCAAAACCGGATTTGGGGGTATTCAGGGCAAGGCGGGGGCATACCCCGCCGTCTTAGTGCAGGCTCTTCTTGTCCGACGGCCGCAGGTGGGCCGCGATGATCATCCGCACCTCGTCCAGGTGCCCCCAGAAGAAGTGGTCCGCGTTTTCGATGACATGGAGCCCGGCCTCCGGCGCCACCATCTCCAGGTACCGGCGCACGAGGTCCGGCGGAGCATAGGCGTCCCGCGCCCCCGCAACGGCCAGCCCCAGCCCGGAAAGCCGGTGCTCCCTGGGGAAGGAAAGAAAGGCCACGGCCGGCGCCACCATGATCATGGGCGTGTCGCCCAACCCGGATCCGGCCAGGGCCATCGCATAGGCCCCGAAGGAGTAGCCGCAGACGAGGACCGAGGGTTTTTTCAGAACCTTTTCGCAGTGGGCCGCGGCCGCCAGCAGATCCTCGGCCTCGCCGGGGCCGTCCGCGTGGAAGCCCTCGCTCCGCCCCGTTCCCCGGAAGTTGAATCGCAGGGTGGAGATCCCGCAGTCCAGGCAGGCTGCCTCCATGGCCAGCACCACGGGGTTGTCCATGTCTCCGCCATAGAGGGGATGGGGGTGGCACAGGACCGCGGCGCGGTCTCCGGGCTTCTCCGTATAGACTCCTTCCAGCCCGACCCCCTGGCCGGGGAACATGATGCGGGAACCTTGGGGCATGGCAACCTCCGGGTGTTTTGGTTCAGGCCTCCGAAATTATTTCAAAAGCGCCGTTGCCGTTTGCGCCGCTCGCAACAGCGCCCCGGGGCTCGCAGCCAGGCGCGCCGCGTGGGCGGCCGCCGTGCCTGGCCTGCAATAGAACTCCCGCAGGAGTTTTGCCCGAGCCCGCGCCAACCGTTGCGCGGTCATCCCTTCGGGCAGAAAGGCAGGGCTCACGGTGTTCATGGCGGAAAACTCCGGCAGGGGCGCGCCCTGGGCCCGCAGCTCGGCATAGAGCGCGCTTCCGGGAAAGGGGGTGCACAGGAACACGTTGATGTCGGAAAAGGGCGTCTTCTTAATGAAGCGCCTGGTGGCCTCCAGGCTCTTCTCCGTCTCGCCCGGAAGGCCCAAAACAAAGAAGCCCCGCGCCTCAATGTCCGCCCGGCGCAAAAGCCCCACGGCCTGCGCCACGGCCGGGAGCGCCAGCCCCTTTCCCGAGCGGGACAGGACATCCGGGTCGCCGGACTCCACGCCCAGGGAGACCTGCCGGAACCCGGCCCGGCGCAGGAGCCGCAAAAGCGCAAGGTCGTCCACGGCATCGGCCCGGCAGTTGGCGGAAAAAAGCAGGCCCGGGTTCTTCTGCAGCAGCCTGCGGCAGAACTCTTCGGCCCGCGTCTTGGAGAACAGGAACTGGTCGTCCTCGAAGGCGATCTCTCGCACCGCAAAGCTTCGGGAGAGGTGCTCCGCATAGGCCGCCATATACTGCGCCGAGTGGGCCCGCACCTTGCGGCCGAAAACCGCGCAGTCGCAGAACACGCAGGCGTGGGGGCAGCCGCGGGACGTGACCGCGTGGGCGGCCGGTAGCCGGCGGTACCGGAACAAGGCGGGGCGGTAGCGCCGGGGAAAGCCCGGCAGAAGGTCCCAGGCTGGGAAGGGCAGGGCGTCCAGACGGGAGACGGGCGCGCGGTCCGGCGTCCGTAAAACCTTTCCATCCTTTCGCAGGGCGAGCCCTTCCACCGCCTCCGCGTTCCTGCCCGCGGCCAGCGCGGAAAGAAGATCCTTTATGGTTTCCTCTCCCTCGCCGCGGACGATCAGGTCGAACTCCGGGAAGGCCGCCAAGGTCTCCTCGGGCAGGGCCGTGGCATGCGGGCCTCCCAGCACGGCAACGACGCCGGGGAGCGCCCTTTTTACGGTCCGGGCGGCTTCCGCGGCCCGGGCCACGGTGAAGGTCACAGCCGATACCCCCAGCACGTCCGGCCGCACCCTTTGCGCCAGCCTCGCCAGGTCCTCCAGCGAAACTCCCGCAGCCGAGCAGTCGCAGACCGTTACCCGGTGCCCGTCTTGCCGCAGCACCGCAGCCAGGCTGGCAAGCCCCAACTGGGGCAGCGTGGACCCGGCCGCTGCCAGAGCGCCGTAACGCTCGGATAGGCTGCATGGCGGGTTTGTTAAAAGAATGACAGCCATAAAAATTCTGGGAGACCCCCCTCCCCAAAAAGCCGCCCAATGGGTTTTGCATTGCCGGCAAATCAAGGCTGAAAACGCTTTTTCGGGTGCTGCCTCGTGTCCGGCGGGGTAAATGAAGAATTTATAGTAGCTGAATCATAATAAATTTCAAAATGGATCAAAAAGTTTTGCCTCAAAGGGGGGAGAGGGTACGGGGGAGGGGGGAAAAACCATCTTGTTCACAAGGGGTTTTCCCCCCCTCCCCCGCAAAGCCTTTTTTTATTTGCTCTTTCTTTTACGCATCCCCGATGAACATGGCATCGCCATAGGAGAAGAAGCGGTAGCCCAGGCGGGCGGCCTCGGCGTAGGCGGCGAGTATGTTTTCCCGTCCCGCGAACGCCGACACCAGCAGGAGCAGAGTGGAGCGGGGCAGGTGGAAGTTCGTGATCATGGCGTCCACGGTTTTGAAGCGGTAGCCGGGTGTGATGAAAAGGTCGCAGGAGCCGGTACCGGGCGTAACGCTTCCGTGTTCGGAGGCCGAGAACTCCAGGGTGCGGACCGAGGTGGTCCCGCAGGCGATGACGCGGCGCCCTTGCGCCTTGGCCAGGTTCACGGCCCGGGCGGTCTCCTCCGGCACGGTGAAGGCTTCGGAGTGCATCCGGTGATCGCGTACGTCGGGAACGCGCACGGGCAGGAAGGTGCCGATGCCCACGTGGAGGGTGAGAGGGACGAGGGTCACTCCCTTGTTTCGCAGCGCGTTCAGGATCTCCGGGGTGAAGTGCAGGCCCGCGGTGGGCGCGGCCACGGCTCCCGGGGCTTGGGCGTAGACGGTCTGGTAGGTTTCCGCGTCGCGGGCGTTCGGTTCGGCTTCGTCCCGGCGGATGTAGGGCGGCAAGGGCACCCGGCCGATGTCGGACAGCATCCGGTCCGGGTCGGCGCAGGAGAAGGTGACGAAGCGGGCGTTTCCCGAGCGTTCCCCCGCGATGGCGGTGTAGCCTTCCTCGAAGAGGATCTCCGCGTCCGGGGGCAGGGGCCTGCGGGAGGACACCAGGCACTCGCAGGCAAAGGGCTGGCCTCGGGCCATCCGCGCCCTGCCGCCGGGGTAGTCGAGGAGGAACACCTCCACCCGGCCTCCGGTCTTCTTGCGGCCCATGAGGCGCGCGCGGATGACCCGGGTGTCGTTGACGACAAGAACGTCGCCCTGCCTGAGCAGGCGGGGAAGCTCGGAGAAGTGCAGATGCGCGAAGGCTCCGGTGCTCCGGTCGAGGCGCAGAAGCCGGGAGCCGGAGCGGCTCGGATCGGGTTCCTGGGCGATGAGTTCCGGGTCCAGGGGGTAGTCGTAGGAGGAGAGGAGAAAGGCGCTTTCGTCGGGCGAGCTCATCGCTTGGCCACCCAGATGATGAAGAGCCCCGTGGCCATGAGGGAGATGCCCATGAGGCGCAGGGTCTGGTCCGGCTTTTCGGTGAGCGAGCGCAGGAACTCCTTGGCCTTTCCCGGAAACAGGAGGTAGGGAAGGCCCTCGATGACCATGATGGTGCCCAGGATGCAGAAGATGTATTCCATGTCCTCGTCCCCTCGAAAACCGCAGGGAATGTATCGTCCGGGGGCGGGGCTTGTCAAAGCAATTAGGCCTTGACTTGGCAGGCCGATAACATACAAAGTCAAAAGATTTGTTAACCCCGGCCATCTGATAGGGGTTTGATGCGATTGCTCTTTTCGGGGGAAGGTTTTCCATGGAATTCGAGGCGGTCATCGGGCTGGAGGTGCATGCCCATCTTTCCACGCAAAGCAAGATATTCTGCTCCTGCCCCGCCACCTACGGCGCGCTTCCCAACACCCAGGTCTGCCCGGTGTGCCTGGGAATGCCCGGCGTGCTGCCGGTGCTCAACAAGACGGTGGTGGAGTATGCCATGCGCATGGCCCTGGCGGTGGATTGCCAGGTAGCGGAGCACAGCGTGTTCGCCCGGAAGAACTATTTCTACCCGGACCTTCCCAAGAACTACCAGATCTCCCAGTATGAAAACCCGCTGGCCGAGCATGGAAAAATAGAGATCGAGACGGCGGCCGGCCGCAAACGGGTCGGGATCACGCGCATCCACATGGAGGAGGACGCGGGCAAGCTCACCCACGACGGAGCCAAGAGCCGGGTGGACTTAAACCGCACCGGCGTGCCGCTCATCGAGATCGTGTCCGAGCCCGACATGAGCACGCCCGAGGAGGCCGGCGCCTACCTCCGCAAGCTGCACGCCATCCTGCGCTACCTGGACATCTGCGATGGCAACATGGAGCAGGGGAGCTTCCGCTGCGACGCCAACGTTTCCGTGCGCAGGAAGGGGGAAAAGGCCCTGGGCACCCGCGCCGAGCTCAAGAACATGAACAGCTTCAAGAACGTGGAAAGGGGCCTCGCCTTCGAGATCAACCGCCAGACGGCCATCTGCGCGGAAGGGGGGGTGGTGGTGCAGGAGACGCGGCTCTTCGACGCGACCAGCGGGCGCACCGAGCCCATGCGCGGCAAGGAAGAGGCCCACGACTACCGCTACTTCCCGGACCCGGACCTGGTGCCGCTGCGGGTGGACCAAACCTGGAAGGAGCAGGTGAGAAGCAGCCTCCCCGAGCTTCCCGACGCCAAGAAGGAGCGGTTCGTCGCCCAGTACGGGCTTTCCGCCTATGACGCCGAGGTGCTCACGGCCGAGCGGGCCGTGGCCGAGTACTTCGAGGCCTGCGTCTCCCACGTGAACAACCCCAAGCAGGCCGCCAACTGGATTACGGGGCCGCTTTTCTCGGTAATGAACCAGAAGGGCGTGGGTATAGGCGATGTGCCGGTCCGGGCGGAGGCCCTGGCGCAGCTTATCGGCCTGACCGACTCCGGCGTGATCTCCGGAAAGATCGCCAAGACCGTGTTCGATCTCATTCTGGAAACCGGCAGGCAGCCCAGGGACATCGTGGAGGAGAAGGGGCTCACCCAGGTTTCGGACAGCTCGGAGCTCGAGGCCGCGGTGGACGCGGTGATCGCCGAGAGCCCGGCCGAGGTGGAGGCCTACAAGGGCGGAAAGAAGAAACTCATGGGGTTCTTCGTGGGCCAGGTCATGAAGCGGACCAAGGGCAAGGCCAACCCCCAGATGGTGAACGAGCTCATCGTGAAGAAGCTGGGGTCCTGATGCCGGAGCCTGTCGGGTTCATCAAGGCCGCGGGCTTTTCGGAAAACAACTGGACGGGCGGCCCGGCGGCCTTCGTGCTGACGGGGTTCTGCAACCTGCGCTGCCCCTATTGCTTTGCCGCGGACCTGGTCCTGGACGCCGGCAGGACGCCTTCCTGGACCGAGGAGCAGGCGTTGTCGCGGCTGGGGGGCCTGCGGGAGAAAACGGACCTCCTCATTGTGTCCGGGGGCGAGCCCACGCTGTTCCGGGGCCTGGCCGGGTTTCTCGCTTCGGCCCGGAGCCTGGGTTTTTCCCTGGCGCTGGAAACCAACGGCACCCAACCGCATGTTCTGGAGCACCTTGCCGGCCAGGGGCTCCTGGACCGGGTCGGCCTGGACCTAAAGGCGCGTCTTGCAGACGAGCCTTACTCCCGCTCCTGCGGGGTGGATATCCCGGCATCGCTCGTCCGGGAAAGCCTGGACGTGCTGCGGGGGATCGGCGACCGGGTGACGCTGCGGACAACGATCGTGAAGCGCTTTACCGGGGCACAGGATGTGGACGCCCTGGGGCCCTTTCTGCAGGGGTTTTCCCGCTGGCTCATCCAGGAGCCTGCGAGCGCAAAGGTGCTGGCTCCCAAGCTGGTCAAAGGGGGCGCCAAGAGGCCGGACCTCGGCGATCTCGTGGCGCGGGCGGAGCGATACCTTCCGGCCCGGCTGTTCCGGCCGGAGCCGTACGTAGTTTCCGCGCCCTGAGCATGCAGAGGGCCGGCTTCCGGGAAGCAGGCCCGAAAAGGAATCAACCACAAGGCGAGGCCATAGAACATGGACAAGCTCACGGTCAGTTTTCTGCCCCACGGGAAAGAGATAAAGGTACACAAGGGCGCGAACCTCCTGCGCGCCGCAATGGATGCGGGGGTCCACATCAACGCCTCTTGCGGCGGCGAGGGCCTGTGCCGCAAGTGCCGGGTGACCATAGAGGAGGGGGAGATCGCGGGCGGCGGCAAGGACAAGCTCAGGCCCGAGGATTGGGACAACGGGTTCCGGCTGGCCTGCATGTCCACGGTGGAGAGCGACCTCGCCGTGCGCGTGCCGGTGGAGAGCGAGGTGGACGCCTCGGCGCTCCGCCGCATCACCGTGCCTCGGATGACGGCCAAGGTCCGCCAGCCCGACCTCTCCACTCTCAAGGAGGAGGGCCTGTTCATTCCCCCCGTGGAGGAGAGCCTCTGCACCGTGCCCGCGCCCACGCCCGAGGACAATGTCTCGGACATGGCCCGCATTGTGAACCACCTGCGCCACGAGCACAA
Organism: Thermodesulfobacteriota bacterium; assembly: GCA_040753055.1. GTDB lineage: Bacteria > Desulfobacterota > Desulfobacteria > Desulfobacterales > Desulfatibacillaceae > JBFMHL01. Next base: position 14,039 of record JBFMHL010000239.1, read on the forward strand.
CGAGCACCGGCTGGCCGTGGACCTCTCCGTCCTGCGCAAGCTCCCGGACGCGCTCCGGGAAGGGGACTTCCAGGTGACCCTGGCCCTTTCCCGGCCGGTTCGGGACGACGGGCGCACGCGCATCATCAACGTCTCGCCGGGCGACACCACCGGCCGCAACTACGCCATCGCCATTGACATCGGCACCACGACCGTCTGGGGCGAGCTCATTGACTGCAACACCGGCGAGGTCCTGGCCCAGCAGGCGGACTTCAACAGCCAGATATCCTACGGCGAGGACGTCATCTCCCGCATCGTGTTTGCGGAGAAGGCCGACGGGATGGAGAAGCTGAACCAGGTGGTGCTGAAGAACATCAACGGCATCATCGGGAAGCTCTTCGCCGAGACGGGCGTGGACCGGGAGGACGTGAACTCCGTCGCGGTGGCCGGAAACACCACCATGACCCAGCTTTTCGTGCGCATCAACCCCAAGTGGATCCGGAGAGCCCCCTACGTTCCGGCTACGACCATCTATCCCCCCTTGCGGGCCGCGGAGTTGGGCCTGGAGCTGCCGGACCACGTGACGGCCCTGGTCTACCCCTGCGTGTCCAGCTACGTGGGCGGAGACATCGTGTCCGGCGTCATGGGGTCGGGCATGTACCGCTCGGACAAGCTCACCCTCTACATAGACATCGGCACCAACGCCGAGATCGTGGTGGGCAACCGCGACTGGATGATGTGCGCCGCCTGCTCGGCCGGGCCGGCCTTCGAGGGCGGCGGCGTGGAGCACGGCATGCGGGCCGCCCCGGGGGCCATCGAGGACTTCTCCCTGGACCCGGACACCTACGAGCCCATGCTCCTCACCATCGGGAACAAGCGGCCCAAGGGCATCTGCGGCTCGGGGCTCATCATCATGCTGGCGTCGCTTTTCGAAAACGGCGTCATTGACAACCGGGGCAAGTACAACCGGGAGCTCAAGACCGACCGCATCCGCGAGCGGGAAGGCATCTACGAGTACGTCCTGGCCCGGGCCGAGAACACCCAGATCGGCCGCGACATCGTGCTTTCCGAAATTGACATCGAGAACCTGATCCGGGCCAAGGGGGCCATGTACGCCGGGTACATGACCCTGCTCACCCAGGTGGGCCTCACCATCGAGACTCTGGACCGGGTGATCCTGGCGGGCGGGTTCGGCTCCTATGTGGACCTGGCATCGGCCATGACCATCGGGCTTTTGCCCGAAATGGACCCGGAGAAGGTGTTCTACCTGGGCAACGGGTCCCTCCTGGGGGCGCGCATGAGCGTGCTCACCAACCGGCTGCGCCAGGACGTGGTGGACGTGACCCGGAAGATGACCAACTTCGAGCTCTCCGAGGTTCCCAGCTACATGGACAACTACGTGGCGGCGCTCTTTCTGCCCCATACCAACGGCAATCTTTTCCCCCAGCTCACCGCCCGCTTGCACGAGCGGAGGGCTTCGGCGAAGAGGCCAGAATCCAACTGATTTGGTGGGAATTTACGGGGGCTTTCGGAAAAAGACTCTTATTGACAAAAGAGCGTAATCTGGTATAGCGGGCAAGGTTTTTGGCCTGCCGCTTCGCAAGGCTTAAACCGCCGGCAAGGGCCGCCCCGCGGCCCTTTCGAACCTGCCGCAGGGCAAAGGGGGTCCTGCCGGCCGGGTTTTTTTGCGCCCAGTTTGGATATTTTTTAACAACGCCGGCCGGGGGTGCCCGCCGGACTGGCATAGATGTAAAAAGGGGCGATTTATTTACCGATGGCCCGGAAGACCATAGCCGGCCGTTTGCCCGGCGCGAGGGTTTTCGGGGCCGTCCCGTAACGGCATTCAAGGAGGATGCGATGGCGTTTGAACCCGTAAAGGAATCGTACTCCGGCAAAATCCAGAGCGTGTCCCTGGGCAAGAAGGGAGCCGAGGTCACGGTGGGGGGAAGGAACTGCTACCCCTTCTATCTCTTTGAAGGGACCATGCCCAACAAGCCCAAAGTGGCTATGGAGGTATGGGACTTCAAGCCCGAGGATTGGGCCGAGGCGGCGGCGGCTCCGTTTGCCGACGTGATGGGCGATCCGGCCAAGTGGGCCAAGAAGTGCGTGGAGAAGTACGGCGCGGAACTGATCGTTCTGCAGCTCAAGAGCACCGATCCCAACGACAAGAACGCCACTGCCGACCAGGCGGCCGCAACGGTGAAGAAGGTGGCGGAGGCCATCAAGGTCCCGCTCATCGTCTGGGGCACCGGCAACAAGGAAAAGGACGAGGAAGTGCTCAAGAAGGTTGCCGAGACCTGCCAGGGCATGAACCTCACCATCGGCCCCGTGGAGGAGAAGAACCACAAGGGCATCGGCGCCGCCGCCATGGCCTTCGGCCACACGGTGGTCGCCAGCTCCCCCATTGACGTCAACCTGGCCAAGCAGGTGAACATCCTGCTGGAAAACCTGGGCGTTCCGCTCACCAAGGTGGTGGTGGACCCCACCACGGGCGGTCTGGGCTACGGCATGGAGTACGCCTACTCCGTCATGGAGCGGCTCACCCAGGCGGCGCTCACCCAGGGCGATGACAAGCTTCAGCTTCCCATCATCAACAACCTCGGAAACGAGGTCTGGAAATGCAAGGAAGCCAAGCAGACCGGTCCGGAAGCCCCCCTGCTGGGCGACCCGGAGCGCCGGGGCATCACCATGGAGTGTGTGGCGGCCATGGCCTACCTGCTGGCGGGCGGCGACATCCTCATCATGCGCAACCCCGAGTCCGTGCGGATCGCCAAGGCCATGATTGACCTCATGCTGAACGGCGGCTCCGCCAAGGGTCTGGCCGGAATCAAGAAGATCCTTCCCGAGTTCACCACGGATCTCGCCAAGCTGGCTCCCAAGCCGAACCTCGCCATCGAGGAAGAGAAGAAGGCCGAAGTGAAGAAAGAGGCGCCCAAGCCCGCCGCCGCAAAG
>JBFMHL010000240.1:0-10651 GCA_040753055.1 Thermodesulfobacteriota bacterium
TGGTTTTTCCCCCCGCCCCCGCACCCCCTCCCCCCTTTCCTCAAAACTTTTTGATGCGCTTTCCATTCAGCTGCCTTAGCAGTTAACACCTTGTGACAACTGCAAAAACCATCTTCAGAACTGAACGAGATGGCAGGCGCCCAGCCCCCGGACGCCCTTCTCCTCCTACGCTTACCCTTTGCTGTGCCCTCCTCGGCTGCCGAGGCATCGAAGGCAGGTCTCCGTATCCCTTGTTATTCCAAGGGAAAGCGCCGCAGTTTATCGAATTTCCCGCGGGAAGGTTGCAGGCTATCAGGGATAGGCGCGAACCGCAGAGCAGAACGATCTTGGTGTCCGGGTGGCATCCTGCACAAAGCCCATACCAGGGCTTTCTTCGGAAGGGGGTTTGGGGGGCCTTTCGCCATGAAAGAAAGGCCCCCCAAAGTTTCTTTTCGCTTTTTATTCTTTTCCGCTTTTTATCCGTGCTTCTGCCTTGCTGGGCAGCGGGACCATGACGTTGCGGGGGTTTTGGAAGAGCGCAATGGAGTTTGTGGGGCATTGGAGGCTGCACTGGCCGCAGCCGATGCAGAGTTCGGATTTTATTGCGGCTTTTTTATGAGTGACGGTGATGGCGTTGACTGGGCAGTGTTTCTGGCATTTTTTGCAGCCTTTGCAGGACTCCGCATCGGTTATGCGGGCTTCGAAGTTGCTTTTGAAGTAGAGCGGCAGGAGGCCTCGGTTGTGGCCGCCGTAGAGGCCGCAGCAGTCCCAGCAGCAGTTGCACACCGCGATGTAGTCCAGTTTTACGTCATCCTTTTCGTGGTACAGGGTGTGGACGGCGCCGGCCTTGGCGGTTTCCTCAAGGATATCCAATGCTTCTTTCTTGGAAATGGAGCGGCCGTAGTCGTAGTCCACAATGTAGCGGGCGAAGTCGCCGATGACCACGCAGGTTTCGGGGCGGATGTGGAAGCGGCAGGGCTCGCCCAGGAGCCTGCGCCATTGCCGGCAAAAGCAGTGCATGACGGCCACGGAGTTGGTGGCGGCGTTTCGTTCCACCAGCTCGTAGGCGTCCGCCAGGGGGGAGACGCGGGTTTCCGTGAAGGCCACGTCGCGGTTTATTTCGATGCGGCCCGCGGCGTCGGGCGGCTTGGCGGCGGCGATGGTCTGGTAGGGTTTCAGGAAACGTTTGACGATGAAGTTTTCAAAGTGGCGGACGGGAAACGTGTTGGTGATGGAAAGGGAGTTGAAGAAGCCTTCCAGGCCGTGGGCGAACCGTTTTTCGATGTCGGTTTCCTTGCCGTGGCAGAGCTGCATTTCCAGCCATCCCACCACGATGGGCATGAGCTCGAAGGTTTCCTGGCCGTTCTTCGAGCCGGGCCGGTAGATGTAACCCTTTTTTACCAAATTGCGAAAAAAAGACCCAAACTGGGCCTCCGGCAAACCGGACTTCTTGCGGGCCTGCTCCAGGGTATGGGGCTCGCAGCCCATGGATAGAAGGAAGTTCATCTCCTCCGGAGTGAGGTTCTGGCCGATCAGTTCGGAAAGCCTTCCGGTAACGGGCACGGGAAGCTCGTTCTGGCGGTTCATGAGACGGGCGAGCTTCTTGGCCTTGGCGCTGTGGCTCATGGGTCGCATTCCTGTGTATGGGGTGGAGGTCGTTTAGGGGGTCAGAGTGGCAATTGTCGTGCCAGGAGCGGAGATCCCGAACCTTTGCGGGAACGGGAGCAGGGGGAGCCCTTTGGTTGCGGAAAGGGCTCCCCCTGCGATCGGTTTTTACAAAGCTACTGCATCCTGGCTTCGCCGGCGGGGTTGGGGGCCGGCTCGGGGGAGGGCTCCGGCGGCTGGTGCTGGAGGCCGCGCCAGATGAGCCCGGCGGCCTTGCGGGCCATGGAGTCCAGCTTGGTCTGGGAGAACACGGTCTGGCTTCCGGCCATGGACAGCAGAACGATGCCGGTGACGGACCCGATGAAGATCCCGGCGGCCTCCCAGGAGTCAATGTTGGCGATGAGCTTGGCCTCCTTGGCCCGGTCCACCTGGGCCACCACCATGCCCAGGATGGCTCGCTCCATGCCGGCCACGCGGCGCTTGAGCTTCTCCGGGCAGTTGGCGATGACGTCCGGGGTGGCTTCGGAGAAGAACACGTGGAAGTACTGGTGGTTCTCCCGGGAGAAGGCGAAGACCTCCTTGAGCAGGCCGTCAATGAACTCCTCGATGGTGGGGTTGTCCTGGGGCACGCGCCGGAGGCGCTCCACCAGCTTCTCCAGGCCCCCGGCCCCCACGGTGACGAAGAGGTCGTCTTTGTTGTCATAGTCCAGGTACAGGGTGCGCTTGGAGTAGCCGGCCCGGGCCGCAATCTCGTCCATGCTGGTGGCGTGATAACCCTTGGTAAGGAAAAGCTCGGTGGCCGCTTCCAGGATTTTTTCCGCCCGCGATTTTTTCATGGCGCACCTCTGAGGAGGGCAGGTTCTCGCCGGGAGCACGGTCAGGCCTTGGCCTCCGGCTCCTTGATCCGGATGTTTTTCGCCCGGAACATAATCTCGATGGTTTCCCGGGTGCTGTACTGGAAGTTGTACCCCAGCTCGGAGGTGAGCCGGGTGTTGTCCAGGACCCAGGGGTACCTCACATAGTCATAGAACGTGGGAGGCACCTTGGCAATGGGAAGCTTGAGCTTCCAGGTCCAGTCGAAGATGCGGTAGGCCACCCAGTCTGGGACCTCCAGGATCTTCCGGCCCGCCAGCTCGTGGACCTCGCGGATGCTGACGGTGTCCCCGGGAGCCACGTTGTAGGGGCCGCGGCCGTCCTTTTCCAGGATGTGGAGGATGCTCCCCACCACGTCGTCCTCGTGGACGAACTGGAGCCGCGTGTCGTGCTCGGAGGGGAGGAGGCCCAGGGGAAGAGTGAACAGAAACGAGAGGTAGTTGTCCACGTGCGGGCCGTAGATGATGCAGGGCCGGATGATGGACAGCGCGACCTCCGGGTGCTCGGAAGAGAACCCGGCGCACAGATCCTCCATGACGGCCTTGTCCCGCGCATAGGAAAAATGCGGGTGGGGCCGGATGGGGTCCTGCTCCCGGATGGGCACCGGGTTGTCGGCGAAGGCTCCGTAAGCGGTGGCGGAGCTCACGATGAGGGCCTGGGGCACGCGGGCGGCGGTGATGGCGGATAGGGTGTTCCGGGTGCCGTCCACGTTGATGTGGGTCATCAGCGTTTCATCCTGGATGGGGTTCAGCACGAAGGCCAGGTGGACCAGGATGTCGGGCTTTTCCTCCGCGACCCAGGCGCCCAGGGCCGGGTCGTTGATGTCCATCTGCCGGAACTCGCCCTTGCGATACTTGTAGAGCGGCTTTTTGATGTCCATGCCGCAGAAGCTTTCGCACCAGGGGGCACGGTCCAGCTCGCGGCACAGCACGCCTCCCACATACCCGGCCATGCCGGTGACAAAGACCTTTTTCTTTTTCATGCCAGCCTCGCATGGTTAAAGGCGATCAAAACACGGAAGAGGCTTTTGCGGTGGAGGGGGACAAACCCCTTCTGAAAAGAGCGGCCTTTTCCCCCTCCCCCGCACCCCCTCCCTCTTTTCCGCATAACTTTTGCGGTGAATCCAAAGTCGGTAACTTTAGGGTTACTGACTGAAACGAATGCAAAAACCGTTTTTCCTATGGCCGTTATTCCATGATGCCCATTTCCCGGGCCTGGTCCACCAGGGCCGGGGTTTTCCAGGTCTTTTCCACTCCCATTTCCTCTGCGATGACGTTTGCGCCGATGTACCCCGGCCCGCCGATGATCATGCCGCCCGGATAGACGGAGGCCCCGCACACGAAGAAGTTCTCGATGGGGGTCCAGACCTGGGAGCAGGACTCGTTGGGGCGGAAGTAGCCCATCTGGAGCGGGATGTAGGCGCCCTGCTTGATGGAGCCGCGCACCATGTTGCGGATCTTGGCCGATATGTAGGTGGGCGGGTAGACCAGCTTGTTGATGACCTTGAGGTTGGGGGCGTACTCCTTCCACTGGGCGATGCAGGCGTCCGCGTAGTCCCACTTGATCTTGTCCCAGTCGGCATCGTAGGGCACCAGGGACTCCCAGCGTCCCGAGGCGTTGCCTTCCGGGGCCATGATGGGGTCGAAGACGGAGGTGACGGTGGTGTGGCCGAAGAGGTGGCCCCGGGGGAGCTCGCCGGCTTCCAGGGAGTCCAGGTGGGCCACGATGTCGTCGGTGTTGTCAATGCCCAGGAAGGTGACCAGCGCCCGGTTCACGTCCTCGTTCACGTCCGAACCCAGGTAGCGGGGGGGCTCGGCAAGGGCCAGGTGGGCGCCGAAAAGGGTGATCTTCTCCCATTGCCAGCGGTCGGCGGCCATGGCCAGGTCCGGCGGGACGTCGCCTGCGCCGAAGAACTTCTTGAAGTTCTGGACCGGGTCCACGGTGGAGGCCACCACCTTGGCGTTGATCTCGGTGCCGTCCTCCAGGACCACGCCGCAGGCCTTGCCGGCCTTTGTCATGACCTTGGCCACCGGGGCCGAGTCCACGATGGTGCCGCCGTGAGCGATGATGGCCTTGTGGATGGCCGACGAAAGGCGGTGGGAGCCGCCGCAGACCAGCGCGGCGTTGGTCATGCGGTACACGTACAAGGGAAAGATGTAGCCCAGTGCCTCGAAGGGCGAGAGCCCCCACATGGAGAAGAGGTTCAAGACCGCAGCCTTCAGCGGGTCGGAGAGCTTGTAGAGGTCCAGCATCTCCATGGGGGTGAGCTCGGCCACCTCGTTGAAGCGCCGGCCCACGTCATCGCCCGCGCGGTTCAACTGCTGGACCATCTCCACGGGCGGCATGGTGGGCACGTAGGTATAGGGGATCAGGATCTTGTCCGAGTACTCCTTGAAGTCCGCGTACATCTTGGCGAACTTGGCCGCTTCGTCGCGCCCGAACAGCTGGGAGAGCCCGGCCACGGTCTTTTCCGTGTCGCGATAGAACACGATGGGCTTTCCGGTTTTGGAGACGTAGGCGGCCTGGGCGTCGGGGTAGATGAAGCGGACGCCCCGGGACCGGAGATCGAAGTCCTGGTAGACGGGCATGATCTCGGCCATCATGTGGTAGATGGCGTGGGGGTTGTACTTGAAGCCCGCAAGCTCCAGGGTGTCCAGGCCGCCGCCGGTCTCGTGGCGGGCCTCCAGGATGCACACCGAGAGGCCGGCCGAGGCCAGGTAGGCGCCGCAGATGAGCCCGTTGGGGCCGGCGCCGATGATCACCACATCGAAGTCTTTTTTATGCATTTTCCGATCCTTATTATAGTGGAGGGTAGGGTCCGATCATGCGGGGCCTTGGTGTTACTTCACGCCCTTATCCAGCGGGATCCGCGGCATGTTCTCCAGGTACCAGGTGCACGCTTTGCCCTTCCACCAGTCCTGCTCCCGGATGCCCAGGTCCTCGGCCACCTCGGTGGCCGCAATATAGCCCGAGGCCAGCCAGGACGCGCCGAAGGGGTGGATGGAGTTGGAGAGGTAGAGATTGGGAAAGAAGGACCGGGAACCGCCCCTCAGGACGCCGGGCAGCGGGCGATTGAGGTAGAACTGCTCGGGGAGCACGCTCCCGCCCACCCAGTTGCCCAGGCGTGCCGAGGGGTTGTTCCGTTGCATGTCCAGCGGCGTGTAGATGATGCGCTCGAGCACCAGCTTCTTGAAGCCGGGCGCGTGTTGCTCGAAGGCGTCCATGACCTCGTCGGCCAGCTTCTCGCGGATGTCGTCCCAGCTCTTCAGGCCTTCCAGGGGCCCGTACTTCCAACGGCTGGGCTCGGGAGGCACGTCGAACCAGAAGAAGGCGGTGTGGCAGCCTTCCGGCGCCTGGGAGGGGTCGGCCAGGGTGGGCACGAACCAGTTCCCGATAACCTTGGGGTTGATGACGCCGGACACGAGCCGGGCGTTGAACATGGCCATCTCCTCGGAGGTTTCTCCGCCGAAGTAGCCCATGGAGGTGCGCTGTATGCCGGGCTCGAACTCGGCGCACTTCCACTGGGGCGCGCCGGAAAGGGCGAAGTAGGTTCCGAAGAGGTTCTGCTCCGAGTAGGAGAAGGTGTTTATGTAGGTGGCCATGTCCGTGCCGATGTGCTCTTCTCCCAGGAGGCGGTTGAAGGTGGGCACCACGGTCAGGTTGGAAACGACGCGCTTGGCGGTGAAGGTCTCGCCGGGGAAGGCCGAGTGCTCCGAGAGCCGGACGCCGCAGGCCTTGCCGTTCTCCACCAGGATCTTGTCCACGGGGCAGAGCGGCAGGATCCGCACGCCCCAGTGCGTGGCGGCCTTGACCAAGCCGTGGGTCAGCGCGTGGGAGCCGCCCCGGGTGAAGTGCACGGGGAAGATGGGGCCGAAGAGGGGGCCCAGCATGGCGCACCCCATGGAGCCCACGGTCTTGTGGATGGGAGGCAGGCCGCCGATCCAGGCCAAGGACTGGATCATGGTCTTGATGTGATCGGACTCGTAGAACTTCTCCAGGATCTGGAAGCCGTTCATCTTGTGGATATCTTCGAAGGGGATGTTGATCCCCATCTCGCCGTTTAAGCGGTCCTGGGTCTCGGCCAGCTTGCGCATGACGGTCATGGACGGCGCGGTGAAGAGGAAGTCGTGGAGCATGTCCATGATCTCGGCGATGTGGGGGAACATGAAGGCGATGGCGCGCTCCATGAAGGCCCCGTCCTTTGCCGAGAGCTTCTTCCAGTTCTCCAGGGTGTCGAAGGGGTTCACGGCCTGGAGGGCGCATTTCCCGTCCTCGAAGTTCTTGCCGTAGACGTACTTGGTGCCCAGCATCTCCACGCCGAAGCGTTCCAGCTCCAGGTCAATCATGGCCGGGGAGAGGGCCGTGATCATCCAGGTGGAATGCAGGTTGTGGAGAAATCCGGGCATGCCGGGCTCCACGGTGTCGCAGTGGGCTCCGCACTCGCCCCTGGCCTCCAGCACGAGCACTTTCTGCCCGGCCCGGGCGAGGTAGGTGGCGCAGGCCAGGCCGTTGATGCCTCCTCCGATGACGATGACGTCGTAATCCGCCATGACGACGATTCCTTTCCCGACGAGCTCGGGCGCCCGTGATCCGGGGCGAGTCCGAACGCATCAAATCCATTTGGTTGTTGTTGGGAGCGACGAGGGAATAGACAGCTGTTCCGCCGGAGCCGCGAGGGGATCAGGCGGGGGAGCGTACATCATCAAGCGTCCGGAGCGGCCTTTAGGCGGCGCGGCTGGCCGGCTTGCGGTCGCGGGCGCGGTTGCGGCGCATCATGGTGTCGTAGGCGGAGTTCACCTTATCTTCCAGGCGGTGTCCGTCCTTGTCGTTGAACTGCTTGCGGTTTTTGAGGTATCCTAAATATTTGTGGGCGTTGTTGATGCCCATCCGCAGGACCCCGAGGTTGAAGAGAATCTTCATGAAACCGGGGATGTCATCGGGCTCCATGGTGATTTTGAACTCCCAGTTGACGGGGTCTTTCATGGTGCCGATGATGACGATGTTGCCGTTTTCCGGGTCTTTGACGACCTCGTACTCGCGGAAGTCCATGGTGATTTCGGTGGTTCCGAGTCCGCGGGACCAGAGCTTCATGCGATCCTCCTTGGGCGGGGGGAAGGTGATGGGGAGTCTTTCGTCCGTAAGGTAACCATCGGTTACTCACCACTGGTTACTAACCGACGGTTACCAAGCAAGAGTGGTGCCAAGGAAAGACGCATCGCGTCAATTTTTTCAATGCTTCGGGATTATTGGATATTCAAATATAGGGGGAAGAGAGGGGAATGAAGGGGATGTGGGTCAAAATTGCCCCATTCACCCCCGCATTTAATCATTAACTAGTTAATTTTAAAATATAAAACAAAAAAAGTCCGGATCGAGAACCTTTGGGGAGAATATGGGTCGAATATGTCCCGTTTCCGGGCGCGACAAGGCCCTTTTCCCCCCGCGAAAACCGGGTTTGACACCAAGCCCCATCGGCGCTACTCTTCACATCTTTATGGCTTCTTTCCCGCCCGGAAAACGGGCAACCGGATATGAGGAGCATTCACAAGTTCTGAGGCCTGCTGTGATGAACGACGAGTGAAACGCTCCAGGCATAACGCCTGCTGCGGCCGATAGGCATCGGCGCATCAAAACGTTTCGAAGCTGTTTCATAACTCCGGATCACGTTTCAGGGCAAGGCGCGGGCCGACGAAAAAAGCGGAGCATACGGTTGGTATGTGAGCATTTTGAGAAGGCCCGGAACGCCGCCCTGGAGCGTCAGATGGGGTTATGAAACCGCTTCTCGCCTCAAAAGGGGAAGGGAGTGCGGGAAGGAGCAACGGGGCCCCGGGCGGTGCAGCCGCCTCGGGGTGAGAATAAGCCTTTCTTTTCAAAAGGGCTTTGTCCCCCTCGCCCGCAAACAGCCTTTCTTTTTAAGGTTTTTTCCAACCATCGCTCCAGACGCCGGAAAAGACCAAGGAGACTCCATGGCCGTCCGGGACCTTTTCGATAAGCGCATCCTCTTCCTCACCGGAAAGGGCGGGGTGGGCAAGACCACGGTGGCCACCGCGCTCGCCTTCGCCGCCCGGGACATGGGCAAGAACGTCATCCTGATCGAGGTGGACGAGTCGCCCACCACCCGCTACATCTTCTCCCGAGAAATCCCGGTTTACAAAGAGGTGGCCGTGGAGGAGCGCTTCACCATCCTCACCCTGGACCCCCAAAAAGCCCTGGAGGAATATGTGGGCCTGGAGCTCAAGGTCCAGATGGCCGCTAAAATGATCTTGAACAACCGGATCTTCCAGTACTTCATGCAGGCTGCGCCGGGATGGCGCGAGCTGGTGACCGTGGGCAAGATCTGGTACGTGAACCAGCAGACTACGGGCCGGGGGCACGCCAAAAAACCCAAGTACGACATGATCATCGTGGACGCGCCCGCCACCGGCCACGGCCTGTCCTTCCTCAAGGTGCCCTCGGTTTTCTTGAGCATCATCAAGTTCGGCCGCATGCAGGGCCAGACCATGGACCTCCAGCGCATGCTCACCGACGAGGCCCAGACCGCCATCGGCATCGTCACCCTGCCCGAGGAGATGCCCGTAAACGAGGCCTCCACCCTGTTCAAGGCGGCCACCGAAAGCCTGGCTATGCACGTGGGCGCGCTGTTCATCAACGGCGTGCACCCCGAGCCCTTCTCCGACCCCGAGGTCGCCCAGATCGAACGCCTCACCTCCGACCAGGCGGCTATGGAAACCCTGGCCGCATCCTTTCCGGACCAGGGGCGGGGCCTGTTCTTCGCCGCAGACGACCGGAGCGCGCGTGCCGCCATGAGCCGCCACTACATGAAGCTGGCCATGGAAAAGATGCCGGTTTCGCCCGTGGTCATCGCCCACCAGCCCATGGGCCGGGTGGACCTGCCCGGTGTCAAGGAAATGGCCAGGATCATCGCCGCCCAGGCGCAGGAGGCCCGCCCATGAGCATTGACGCCCTCCTGAAGGAAAAGAAGATCATCGTCTGCTGCGGCGCAGGCGGCGTGGGAAAGACCACCGTCTCCTCGGCCCTGGCCCTCCGGGCCGCCCAGGCCGGCCGCAAGGTCCTGGTCTGCACCATAGACCCGGCCAAGCGCCTGGCCGACTCCCTGGGCCTCCAGAGCCTGGGCAACACCGAGACCCGCATCGGCCAGGATGTCCTCGACAAAGCTGGCCTCAGCATCTCCGGCGAGCTGTGGGCCATGATGCTGGATTCCAAGACCACCTTCGACGACCTCATCCGGCGCATCGCCCCCGCCCCCGAGACCGCCGAACGCATTTTGAAAAACGCCTTCTACCAGAACATCACCACCGCGCTGGCCGGCAGCCAGGAGTTCTCCGCCACCGAGAAGCTCTACGAGCTCTCCACCAAGAACGTTTACGACCTCATCGTCCTGGACACGCCACCCTCGCGCCACGCCCTGGACTTCCTGGACGCGCCCAACCGGCTCAAGGCCTTTCTGGACGCCTCCGTCATCCAGTGGATGGTGAAACCCTACCTGGCCGCCGGGCGCATGGGCTTCCGCTTCATCAACTCCTCGGCCAAGCTGGCCTTCCGCATCCTGGAAAAGGCCACCGGCTACCAGACGCTTGCCGACATCGCCGACTTCTTCCTGGTCTTCGAAGGTCTCTACGACGGCTTCGCCGCCCGCGCCACCAAGGTCCGCGATCTCATGGGGCACACGGACACCGCCTTCGTGCTCGTCACCACGCCCCAGTCGCCCGCGCTCCTGGACGCCCAGTACTTCCTGACCCGCCTCACCGAAGAGGGCATGCCGCTGGGCGAGGTGATCTTCAACCGCGTGTCCGTCAACTCCGATCACATGACCTCCGAAGATGTCCAGGAAGCCGCCGAAAAAGCCGCCGCCAAGCTCCCGGACCACGCGGAAATCATCCTGGCGCTGGCCAAAAACCTACGCCTCACCATCCTCCTGGCCGAGGCGGACCGCCGCTCCATCAACCGCTTCCTCTCCCGCGCCCGCGAAGGCGTGGGAAACGCCCGCGTGCCCTTCCTGCGCTCCGACGTCCACGACTTGAACGGACTTTCCACCATCGCCAGCTTCCTCACAGGCGAAGAAGAGTAGAAGCCATCTCAACAATAAAAAGGATTTTAGGGGGGGGGGGGGGGGGGGGGGGGGGGGGGGGGGGGGGGGGGGGGGGGGGGGGGGGGGGGGGGGGGGGGGGGGGGG
>JBFMHL010000241.1:0-10946 GCA_040753055.1 Thermodesulfobacteriota bacterium
TGGCGGGGGGTAACGTTTCTTTCTTGGATAATTAATGGTTCCCCCCGGACCCCCTTTCAAAGAAAGCCCTAGTATGGGCTGGTTGCCGGCCGCAGGCTCATGGAGAAAGCAAAACGAACGCCGCTTGGCCGCTATACGGCTAGGAAAATCGAACCGGGCCCATAAAATTTCACAACCCGGGATTTCTTGCAAGAACGAGGAACGAGCGTGGCCGCCTGGGGGATGGCAGGAGGTCATCGCCGGAACAGAGAGGCTATATGGCTGAGGATAAAGAGGAAACCGGTCACGGCCAAGGCTGCGGTGGCGACATCCTCCAAAACAGGATAGATGGGCAGGGAATCGGGAAGGATAGTGAGCCCGATCAAGCAGGCCAGGAAAACAAGGAAGGACCCGACGAGGAGGTTAGAGAGGCCCAGGCCCCCGGTCTCCCCGTTGTCCCGGCTCGGCAACGAGCTGAGGTTATCGCCGGGCGTTATGGGCGCGGCCATTCCGGCCCGGGCGCGACGGTCCGCTGATTTTTGCCGCAGAGGTATTCCCGGACCGCTGGTACGGCCTGATCTTGCGCATGGGTGGTGCCTGAAATGGTGCTGATGGGGTTTCGGCCAACCTTGTAGGGCTGTAATGCAGCCCATCGCAATGGACTTTTTTTTGGGGAAACAGCCCGTAGACGTAAAACCCCTTTCATTCTCTTTCTGCACCACCTTCCAGCCATCCGGCCATTCGCTTCGCCACCCGCTCCCAGCCCGGCTCCAGCATCATGTCGTGGGCCATGTCGTCAAAGATGTGGCACTCGGCGCCGTAGGCCTGGGCGGTCTTTTTGATCTCGTCCACGGTGAACACCCGGTCGTTCGCGGCTCCTAGAACCAGCATGGGGAACGCAGCCGGCGCCGGGCGTTTGAAGCTCAGGCACATGTCCAGGTAGGCCAGGAAGGACTCGCCCCCGATGAGGCCGTAGTACTTCCGGAAGAGCTCTTCGGGAAGCGTGTCGGAGAAGAACATCTCCCGGCAGAGGCTTTCGGGCCGGACCACGCGCCGAAGGTCGAGGGTGAGGTTGGCCAGGATGAAGTGGGACGGGTGGCTGCGGGCGAAGCGGAGCGCCAGGGGCGTGGTGCCGCAGACGGGCAGCGGCGCCAGCAGCACGGCGGCCGGCGGCCGGGCGGACTCGATATGCTTCCGCACCACCAGCCCGCCCAGGGAGTGCCCGATGAGGATGGGTGGCCGGGGCAATTGGGCGATGACCGCGCGCAGGTCCTCCACGTAGTCGCGGACGAGCGCGAAGCGGGTGGTGCCCTGGCTCTGCCCGTGGCCCCGGAAGCTCAGCGCATGGCAGTCCCAGCCGAGTGCCGCAAAGTAGCCCAGGAAGTGCTCGTCCCAGCACCAGGCCCCGTGCCACGCGCCGTGGACGAACAAGAGGGGCGCCGGCCGGGCCGGGCCTTGGGGGGGATGCCTTGAAATGACCTCCAGGCGCATGAAGTGCCTCCTTTATCTATCGGTCGTTTGGGGGCTCACCTTGGCATGATGTTGACAGCGTTCCGGAATTCGTAGAGAAAAAGGAAACTGAGGTATAGCCGGATGTCTCGTACACTGTATATTTACCCAAAGGGAAGGATTCGTCCAATGAAGAAAGCAATCTCGGCTCTCGTCCTGGCGTCGGTTTTGCTGCTCCCCGGCCTCGCCGCCGCCGAAACCGTCAAGCCCTTCTACATCGGCGCGGGCGGCCTCTACGCCATCGAGGACTTCGACGTCAAGGACGAAGCCGCCCTCCGGGCCTACGGATTCGGCAACATCACCTTCGACAACACCTGGGGCTTCGACATCTTCGCAGGCTACCGCTTCTCGGAGAACTTCGCCCTGGAGTTCGACTTTGGCTACCTGCCGGATTTCGAGTGGAAGCAGACCGCCCAGGTGCTCCCGGGCCTCTCCATCACCGCCGCGGAAAAGGCCACCATCACCACCTACGCCCTGGAGGCCAAGCTCATGCTGCCCGCCGGCTCCGGCTTCTACCCCTACTTCATGGCCGGTCTGGGCTACATGAACGGCGATGTCGAGGCCAGCGCCCGGAACAACAACACCGGCGCGACTTTCAGCAACAAGGACAGCGAATCCGACCCCTTCGCCCGCATCGGCCTGGGCTGCGAAAAGTTCTTCGGCGACCGCTTCTCCATGCGGCTTTCCGCCGATTACAACATGGGCTTCAACGACGTGGACGAGGCGCGCTACTTCACCGTCGGCCTGGGTGCCGCGGTGCACTTCTGATATAGCGACCGCCCCCCCGGATGCAAGGACCCCCGGGAAGCCCTTTCTTTGCCATGAAGAAAGAGCCCTTCCGGGGGCCTTTTTTCCCCATCAATCCCCGCCTATTGGGCAGGCCGTGTAAAAGGAATGTAAAAGAGATTCGTTGCTCTGTACCCTGAAGCCGGTCTGCCGTAAGGTGAAGGGAACAGGCGGCGCTTCCATTCATCGGGGAAGACGAGAAAGCAAAGCAAAAGACCGCGGCTACGCGCCGCGGGGCCCAGCGGGAGAGGCGGTATGGTGACTGGTTAGTCAACCATACCTAATAATAGCGGGAGCGAAAACACTTCCATCGGCTTGCCATCGCCGGACTCAGAAATGTCAATTCATGAGTCCGGTTGCAGGATGATGCCGATGGAAAGGAAATGCGTTCCCCGTACTATGAAGCGGCATCGTCCCCTATCCCGCTTCATGGGGTTGCCGTCAAACCATACGGAAAAGTGATAGAATGCGTATTGAATATAAATCGTTGCTGACGACCAGACCGGTTTTACGCATCATCTATTGGATCATCCGCCTGTACCTGGGGACCGTTCGTTTGAAGGTGGAGAACGAAGAGCCGTGGATGCGGATCGTGGAGGGCGGAGGGCGGGTGCTTTTGTGCACCTGGCACCAGCAGTTCTTTTCCGCCATACGCCACTTCCGGACCTATCGGAAATGGCATCCCGCCCTGATGATCAGCAAGAGCCGCGACGGGCAGATGATCGCCGGCGTAGCGGAGCGCACCGGCTGGAACGCGGTCCGGGGGTCTTCTTCCCGGGACGGGAAGGCTGCGCTGGCGGAGATGACCCGGTGCTTGCAGAAAAACGGCCTGGCGGCCCACATCCTGGACGGTCCCCGCGGTCCGGCGGGCAGGGTGAAGGCCGGCGCCATCCGCCTGACGCTGGACTCCGACGCGGTGATCGCCCCCTTTCACGTGGAGGCCGAAAACGCCTGGTACTTCAACTCATGGGACCGGTTCATGGTTCCCAAGCCCTTTTCCCGCGTCACCCTCCGCTACGGGGATTGCATCCGCTTCCAGCACACCGAAACGGACGAGCAGTTCGAGGAGAACCGGCTCATGCTGGAAAACGCCATGCTTCCCTTTCTGCGGCACGCCAGCGCCTGACCCCGCTTTTACGAAGAATGCCCGGCCCGGCTCCCATCATTGCCGCCCGCAGTTTATCTTTCAGCCCTAGGGTTTGCAAAGCCGCATAGCCCGTGCCGGGGCCTTCTTCGGAGGGAGCTGGAGCCCTTTTCTTGTAAAAGCAAAGGTCCTTCCAACATCCATCCTCCCGTCCCCTATCGGCTTCCGCCTGTGAAGCGCTGCTTGATTTTCCCTGTGCGAAGCGCGGATTTGCGGGCCAGCGCCAGCATGTCGGGGTCGTCCTGGAGGATCTGGAGCGTTTTTAAAAATGCGCGCTCCACGCTGGGGCCGGGGTGGCAGATGAGCGCCAGGTCAATCTCGGCCTCGATGACGCGCTGCATGCAGATCTCCACGGAGAAGCGGCCGTTGACGGCGCCCATGTCCAGGTCGTCGGTCATGGCGATGCCCCCGAACAAGAGCTCGTGGCGCAGGATGTCGCGGGCGATTGCGGTGGAGATGCTGGCGGGCCAGTCCGGGTCCAGCTCGGTATAGACGGCGTGGGAGAGCATGACACCGGAGACCCCCGCCTCGACGGCGGCGGAGAAGGGAACCAGGTCGCTTTCCCGCATCTCCGAGGCCGCGGCCTGGCAGAAGGGCAGGTCCAGGTGGGAGTCCAACGTGGTTCGCCCCAGGCCGGGGAAATGCTTGGCCACGGCCATGACCCCCTGCTTCTGCATGGCGGCGATGAAGGCAGCGCAAAGCTCTCCGGCTTGCTCCGGCGTTCCGGGGAACATGCGGCCGTCCATTACGGAGGCGAATCCCTCGGGAGCCACGTCCGCCACGGGAGCCATGTCCATGGTGAAGCCCGCGCGCTGGACGTCGGCGGCGATGGCGCGGCCGAAGGCGGCGGACTCCTCGATGGTGGAGATCACCGACGGCCCGGCAAAGGCGGTGAAGCCGGGCGGCTTGAGCCGGGCCACCTTTCCGCCTTCCTGGTCCACGGCGATGATGAGGTCTTCGGTGCCGTGCAGGGCGGCATACTCCCGCATGTCGCGGCACAGGCCCGCCACCTGCTCCGGGCCTTCGATGTTGCGGCTAAACA
The DNA here is from genome assembly GCA_040753055.1 of Thermodesulfobacteriota bacterium. Classification (GTDB taxonomy): domain Bacteria; phylum Desulfobacterota; class Desulfobacteria; order Desulfobacterales; family Desulfatibacillaceae; genus JBFMHL01. The sequence goes on from JBFMHL010000241.1 coordinate 4,461, forward strand.
GGATGACCCCGCCTGCGCGGAACTCGGCCAGGTACTCCTTGATCTGATCGTTTAAGCTTACGCCGTCGAAGCCCACCATGAGGTAGTGGCCCGCCAGGCGGTCCAGGCTCATCGCATTCACGTCCATGTTGGATTCCTGTGAGAAGAAAAAAAAGGTTCAGGCTTTTGGGAGGGCTTTCCTTTGTTGAAAAGGGAGCCGCCGATTCCCCTTGAACTATCAGCAACAGGCGCCGGGATCAAAGGATTTTACCCGGATGCGGCTTGAAAAGGCGTGTCGCAAGAGGCCTGGACGGCATTGCCGGGTGCTGTTTCCTGCGAGCGGTTGAAAGAGCCTTTGCGCAAAAGGGGAGAGGGTGCGGGGAAGGGGAAGTGGGCACGCGGACGGTGAAGAGAGGCTATAAGCTGTTTCATAACCCCGGAACGCCGCCCTGGAGCGTCAGACGGGGTTATGAAACAGCTTCTAAGAGCGAGAACAGCCGTTTCTCCCCTATTCTTGAAACGGCTTCATCTCATCGTTTCTCGTCGTCCTCTATGTTGCCGTCTTTCAGCGTCACCAGGCGTTTGGCCTTTTCCATCACGGCGGGGTCGTGGGTGGAGAAGAGGAAGGTGATGCCCTTGTCGTTTAAGTCGCGCATGAGCGACAACAGGGACTGGGCGGTCTTGGAGTCCACATTGGCGGTGGGCTCGTCCGCCAGCACCAGGGCGGGCTCGGGCGCGATGGCGCGGGCGATGGCCACGCGCTGTTGCTGGCCGCCGGAAAGCTCGCGGGGGAAGCGCTTCTCCATGCCGGCCAGGCCCACCTGATCCAGCACCGCCAGCACGCGGCGTCTCCGCTCGTCCGGCGCGATGCCCTGGAGCATGAGCACGTACTCGGCGTTTTCAAAGGCCGTCATGACCGGGATCAGGTTGTAGCCCTGGAACACGAAGCCGATGCGGTCCCGGCGCAGGCGCGAGAGCGCCGCGTCCTTCATGGCCGAGATGTCGCGGCCCTCGATCTCCACAGACCCCTGCGTGGGCCGGTCCAGCGCCCCGATCATGTTCAAAAGGGTGCTCTTGCCCGAGCCCGACGGCCCTGCCATGGCGGTGAACTCGCCCGGCATGAGGGCCAGCGACACACCCCGGAGGGCATGGGTCACCACGGAGTTCTGCCCGTAGTCCTTCACCACGCCGTTCACGTCCACGATGGGTTGGGTCATTTTTTTCCCCGCTCGTTTGCTACCGCAGGTTTTCCGCCAGCCTGGTCTTGGCCGCGCGCCGCATGGGTATGGCGGCCAGAAGCAAAATGGCGGCGAAAACCAGCCCGGCCGGCACCAGCACGATCCCGGCGGAAAGCTTGGTAAAGATCTTGGTGGACACGGCAAAGCCCGAGATGTTGATGCCCTCGGGAAGCAGCGAGGCCATGTCAATGCCCACCACATTGAAGAACCACGACAGCCCGGCTCCCACGAGCACGCCCATCCCGCAGCCCAGAAGCCCCAGGAACACGGACTCGAAGAAGACCATCGTCGCAAGCCGCATGGGCGTCGTCCCGATGGCCAGCAGGATGGCGAACTCGCGGCGGCGCTCCAGCACCGACATGAGCACGGTATTGAAGATGGTGAAAAGCACCAGGAACAGCAGGATGCCCTGGAATACCCAGTTGGATGCGCTGTCCATGCGGATGTAGCTGGCCACCTCGGGCATCACTTCCTGCCAGGGGAGCACCACCGCCTCCTTGGCGGGAACCAATGCCCGGATCTCCGCCATCACCCGCCTCTGAAGGTCGGGATTTTTCAAGACCACGCCCAGCTGCGTGACCTGGTCTTCCGGCATGTTGAAAACCTTGCGGGCGAACGAGATGGGCACCTGAACGTAGTAGCCGTCCACCTCGTCCGCGCCGGTCTCGAACAGCCCGGCCACCCGGCACAGAACCTCCGTCAGGTTGCCGGAAACGTCGTTGGTGGCGATGACCAGCTTCTTGCCCGGCATAAGGTCCAGCCGCTCCGCCAGCTTGGTCCCCATCACGGCCAGGGCGTGGTCTCCGTCTTCCAGGTAGCGCCCCTCCTTCATGTTCTGGACGATGGGAGACGCGGCCCGCTCCGCGGACGGCAGAACTCCGGTGATCACCACGCCCACCGCGTCCGCGCCCGACTTGGCCATGCCCTGGCCCAGCACGATGGGCTTGACTCTTTCCACGTCCGGCAGCGCCGCGATCTCGGCCGCCAGGCGGTTGGCGTGCGGGATCGTCAGGTCCACCGCCGGGGCGTCCAGATAGCCCGGCGCCTCCAGCGTGATGTGGCCCGCCTGGAGCCGCACCGCCTGGTCAATGAGCCGGGAATACACCCCCTCGCCCCAGGCGATGAAGAAGATGGCCAGCGCAAGCCCCAGCGCCATGGCCGTGACCGTGATCACGGTCCGCCGCCGGTTGCGCCACAAGTTTTTCCAGGCCGTCTTGGCAAACATGGAAAGACCTAAAAATAAGTGAGAGGCTGTCTCAAAAATAATACAGAAAGGCATGTTGCAGGGAAGGGGGGGAAACCCCTCTTGGAAAAGCTGGATTTTCCCCCTTGCCCCGCACCCCTTCCCCCTTTTCCTCAAAATTTCTATATGCATGGAGCCGGCGGGCCGCCTTCGGATGCGGTTCACCCCGTCCCCGCCGCGACAGCTTCGGGCTAAATGCGTATTTTCCCGACTTCCCTATACGTGGGTGATGGCCTTCACGGGCGTCAGCCTGGCCGCGAGAAGGGCCGGGTACAGGGACGCCAGCACCGACGTGACCGCCATGATCAACGCAGGCATCACCACGCTCTTTGATGATAAAATGGCCCGCCAGTGCGTGTCCACCGCCACCCCGGAAAAGGAGTAGCCCTGGGAGAACGCGCTGGTGTCTATTCCATAGATTTGCAGGTACCACGCGCCCAGGACGCCGATCAGCACACCCGCAAGCTCGGCCGTGAGCGACAAAACCAGGGCCTCGGCCGCCACCTCCCGCACGATGCGCCACCCCGTCGCCCCCAGGGCCTTTTGGATGCCGAACTCCCGGATGCGCTCGAAAGTGGCCATGAGCATGGTGTTCATCACCCCCAGGCCGCCCGCGAGGAAGAAGACCAGCCCGAAGATCACCATCATGGCGTCGAAGAGGTTGGCCATGTCCGCCAGCGCCGGGATGATGGCGCGCCAGGATTTCACCTCCATGCCCGGGGCGTCGCGGGAAAGAGTGGCCATGAGCTGGGCGAGCGGCATTCGGCCCTTGGTGTTGGCGGCGATCTCATGAGCCCCCTCGGGCATTACGAACAGATCGCCGAAGTCCTTCCGGTTCATGATGGCCGCATCCCGGTCCACGGCGTCGCCCGCGCTCTTCAAAATGCCCGCGACGGTGTAGAGGTCGTTTCCCATGGAGCCGTCCGCCGCCTGCACCACGGCCACGATCTCGTCCCCCACCTTCACGTCCAGAGAACGGGCCAGCTTCTTTCCCAAAACCAGCGTCTTGTTGGGGGTCTCCGGAAGCCAGGTCCCAGACTCCAGGTAGTTGGCCAGGTCGAAGGCCGACTTTTCCCGCTGGGGATCAATCCCCCAAAACTGCACGCCCGCGCTCTTCACCCCGTGGGCGGCCAGCCCGAACCCGTAGGTGCGGGCCGACGCCGGAATGCGGTCTTTGGAAAGCCGCGTGAGGATCTTTCCCGGGTCGGGGATCACGCGGTAGAGGCTGCGCCGAGCCATGTAGCCGGGATCGTGCACCTCGGCTTCGCCGATGGTGAGGTTGCAGGCGTTCTGCAAGGAATGAAGGATCATTCCCTCCATGAGCGCGTAGGAAGCGATGAGGATGGCGGTGGTCAGGGCCACGGCGGCGCAAGTAATAACCGCGCGCCGCGGGTTGCGCCACAGGTTTCGCCATGCGATGCGGAAGAGATTCATGGGCACGTTTATTTTTACGAGGAGGAATAATCAATTCTATTCGGGTAACCCCGCAAGGGGGCTCATAAGTTTGAAAAGCCCTCGGCCATCAAGAAAGCCCGTAGAAATATTTTCTGCTCCCGTTAGAGCAATTGTCATAATTCCTGTCGGATTGCGCCTCTTCGAAACCATCAGCGCGCCCAGCGCCCGCAAAGAACAGACCAGACAGCAATTATGACAACTACTATGCTATTGTGGGACGGCCGGTTTGTGAGAGCCCATAGCATACCCGCCAAGAGGGAAAATTACAAGGCCGCCCCCCCGGGCCGGGCCCCTGCCTCCGGGGGGATGCTCTTGTTTTTTAGGGGAGTTGTAGTATGTTTCAAAAATTATGCTTCCGGGCGCCGGGCCGTGCAGCCCGGCCTTCTTCCCACAGCATGAATCAGGAGATCAATCATGGGCGCCCCCCATCGCTATTCCTTTGTCCGGCTTGCCGGCTTTGATCAGGTGGTTCTGGAAACGGGCGAAGACATCGCCGGGCTCCAGGACCTGGACCTCAAGCTCTGGGCAGCCCTGGCCTGCCCGGCCAAGGGCCTGGACTTCGACGCGCGCACCCTCGAGCTTCTGGACACCGACGGCGACGGCCGCATCCGGCACCCGGAGGTGATTGCCGCCGTCAACTGGACGCTGTCGCTCCTCAAGGACCCCGCATCCCTTCTCCAGGGCCGGGACGAGCTCCCCCTCTCCGCCGTCCGGGAGGACACCCCCGAAGGCAAGGCGCTCGCTTCCTCCTGCCGCAGGGTCCTGGCGGGCCTGGGCAAGGAAAAGGCCGAAGCCATCAGCGTTTCCGACACCTCGGCCATGGCCGCGGCCTTCTTCGCCATGCCCTTGAACGGCGACGGGATCGTTACGGAAAAATCCGCCGACACCCCCGCGCTCGCCTCGGCCATCGGCGACATCGTGTCCGTGATCGAGCCCGACCTCGACCGCTCCGGACTCCCCGGCCTTACCCACGAGAAGTGCGACCAGTTCTTCGCCGACGCCACCGACTACCTGTTCTGGCGCAAGAAGGCCGAAAGCGACCCGGGCCGCCTGCTGCCCTTCGGCAAGAACACCGAGGAGGCCTATGCCGCCTTCATCGAGGTCCGGGACAAGGCCGAGGACTTCTTCACCCGCTGCCGCCTGGCTGGCTTCGACCCCAAGGCCGTGGAAGCCTTGAACGGCGGCGCAGAACGCTACGCCGCCCTGGCCGCCGCGGACCTTTCGAAAATGCCCGCCGAGCTTTCCTCGCTGCCCCTGGCCCCGGTCTCCGCCGGTGCGGCCCTGCCTCTCTCCGAGGCAGTGAACCCCGCCTGGGCGGGGCGCATGAAGGCCTTCACCGCCAAGGTGGCCACACCCTTCCTTGGCTCGGCCAAGAACATCACCGAGAACCAGTGGAGGGCCATCTGCACGGCCTTCGCCCCCTACGAGGCTTGGCTCGCCGAGAAACCAGGGGCGCACCTGGAGAAGCTCACCCCTAGCCGCGTGGACGCCCTGGTTTCCGGCGGCTTCGCCATGCAGATCCGCGACCTCATCGAGGCCGACCGTGCGCTCGCCCCCGAAGCCGAAGCTCTGCTCGCCGTGGAAAAGCTCGCCCGCTTCCACCGCTACCTCTTCGAGTTCCTCCAGAACTTCGTCAACTTCAAGGCCTTCTACACCCGCAAGCAAAAGGCCGCATTCCAGGCTGGAACCCTCTTCCTGGACGGCCGCGCATGCCGCCTCTGCGTCTCCGTTGCCGACGCCGCCAAGCACGCGGCTCTGGCCGACCGCTCCGGCATCTACCTGGTCTATTGCGACTGCACCCGCAAAGGAGGAACGGAAAAACGCTCCGTTGCCGCCGCCTTTACCGACGGCGACGCCGAACGCCTCATGGTGGGCCGCAACGGCGTGTTCTTCGACCGGAACGGGAACGACTGGGACGCCACCGTGGTAAAGATCGTGGACCACCCCATGAGCATCCGCCAAGCCGTCTGGGCCCCCTACAAACGCATCGCCCGCCTCATCTCCGACCAGATCAAGAAGATGGCCCAGGCCCGCGAAAAGGCCGTGGAGCAAAAATCCACCGCGGCCGTGGAAAAAGCGGGCGCGGAAGCCCCCGGAAAGACGCCCAAGGACTCCTTCGACGCCGGACGCTTCGCCGGCATCTTCGCGGCCATCGGCCTTGCCCTGGGCGCCATCGGCACCGCCGTGGCCTCGATGGTCTCGGGCTTCCTCAACCTCTCCTGGTACCAGATGCCCCTCATGATCCTGGGCATCATGCTCCTCATCTCCGGCCCCTCGGTCGTCCTGGCCTGGCTCGCCCTGCGCAGGCGAAACCTGGGCCCGCTCCTGGACGCCAACGGCTGGGCCGTGAACACCCGCGCCCGCATCAGTACGGCGTTCGCCCGCAGCCTCACCAGCCTGGCAACCATCCCCCGCGGCTCGCGGAAAGCCGGAAGCGACCCCTACGGCGCAGCCCCCACCCCCTGGTGGATGATCGCCCTGCTGCTCCTGGCCATCGCCGCAGCCGCGGCATCGTACTACCTCACAAGATAAGGAAAGATGTTGCGGGGGAGGGAGAAAACCCCTTTTGAA
>JBFMHL010000242.1:0-6146 GCA_040753055.1 Thermodesulfobacteriota bacterium
GCACAGCTGGAACAGGGCGGCAGCGCCCATGCCGCCGCCGATGCACATGCTCTCGATGCCGTACTTCACGCCCTTGGTCCGCATGTTGTTGACCAGGGTGGCGCAGAGCTTGGCGCCGGTGCATCCCAGCGGGTGGCCCAGGGCGATGGCGCCGCCGTGGGGGTTCACCTTCTCCACCTTGCCAGGTTTGTCAATGCCCAGCTCGCGCATGCAGTAGACGGCCTGGGAGGCGAAGGCCTCGTTGATCTCGAACAGGCCCACGTCGTCAATCTTGACGCCGGCCTTGGCCAGGACCTTGGGAATGGCAAGCGCCGGGCCAATGCCCATCTCGTCGGGCTCGCAGCCCACGGTGGCGTAGCAGAGCACCTTGGCGATGGGTTTTAGGCCGAACTCCTTGACCTTGTCGCCGCTCATGATGAGGACGGCAGCGGAGCCGTCGGTGGTCTGGGAGGAGTTGCCGGCGGTCACGGAGCCGCCCGCCGCGAAAACGGGGCGGAGCTTGCCCAGGCCTTCCACAGTAGTGTCGGCGCGGATGCCGTCGTCCACATCCTGCAGGAAGGTTTCCTTGTGGAAGGTGCCGTCCGGGTTCTGCACATACTTGGTGGCCGGGGTGGGCACCACCTCGGTGAAGAGCTTCTTGTCCCGGGCAGCTGCGGCCTTCTGGTGGGAAGAAGCCGCGAACTCGTCCTGGGCCTTGCGGTCCACGCCGTAGCGCTTGGCCACGTTTTCGGCCGTGATGCCCATGGACACGTACATGTCCGGGTGGTTCTCGGTGTATTCGGGGAAGGGCCGGGGCAGGTTGCCGCCCATGGGCACGAAGGTCATGGACTCGATGCCGGCGCCGATGGTGACGTCGGAGAATCCCACCATGACGCGCATGCTGGCCTGGACGACCGCTTCGAGGCCGGAGGCGCAGAAGCGGTTGACGGTGGCGCCGGACACGGCGCGGGGGAAGCCCGCGATCTGTCCGCAGATGCGCCCGATGTTCAGGCCCTGCTCGGCCTCGGGGAAGGAGCAGCCCACCATGATGTCTTCCACGGCGCCCTTGTCCACGCCGGGAGTGAGCTCGATGACCTTGGAAAGGACGTGGGACAGCAGGCTTTCGGGTCGGGTATCGGCGAAGGCTCCCTTCCCTCTGCGGCATCCCGGCGTACGGATTGCATTCACAATGTATGCTTCTCTCATCTATCTTGCCTCCTGGTCTGAGGTGTTCTGTTTTACGTTCGCCTTGGCTGCATCAGTTGCGGAGCGGCTTGCCGGTGGTCAGCATGTGCTCGACGCGGGCCTGGGTCTTCTCGGTCTTGAAGAAGTCCACGAAGGCTTCGCGTTCGAGTTTCAGCATGGCGTCCTCGTCAATCTCGGAGTTGTCCCGGCAGTCGCCGCCGCCGATGACGAAGGCGATGCGCTTGGCCAGGAAGGCGTCGTGCTCGGAAACATAGCCGCCCTGGGCCATGTTGAAGAGCTCGGCCTCGGCCATGCCCTGGGCGGCCTGGCCCAGCACGCGGAGCTTCGCCTTGATGGGCGGCGCGTAGCCGGCATCCACCATGCGCAGGACCTCTTTCTTGGCCTCGCCGATGAGGTAGTCGCGGTTCATGACGATGCGGTCAATGGGGGTCAAGAAGCCGTTGGCGCGGGCTTCGGCCGCGGAGTTGGAGTACTGCGCCATGGCGATGGCCTTGAACACGGGCAGGAAGAAGGCGGCCAGGTCACCCACGCTCACGGAGTCGGGGATGGTCTGGACATGCCGCCGCCACAGGTTCATGCAGCCGCCGCCTGCCGGGAGCAGGCCCACGCCGATCTCGACCAGGCCCATGTAAAGCTCGGAGTGCGCCACGATGCGGTCGGAGCCGAGGCAGACCTCGCAGCCGCCGCCCAGAGTCATGCCGAAGGGGGCGGTGACCACTGGGAACGGAGCGTAGCGGCCGGCCTGGAGTCCGCTCTGGGCGCGATTCAGGAAGGCGTCAATGTCGGCGAACTTGCCCTGCTTGGCAAGCCCCAGCATGAAGGCCAGGTCGCCGCCCGCGGAGAAGGCGCCGGGGAAGCCCGGGGCCTGGTTGCCGATGACGAGGCCCAGACCGTTCTGGTCCACGTAGTCGAGCGCCTCGGCGATGCCGTCCACCAGCTCGCCGTTGATGGCGTTCATCTTGGTGTGGAACTCGACGCAGAAAACGCCGTCGCCCAGGTCGATGAGAGAGGCGGAGTTGTTCTTCTTGACCTCTTTGCCCATGCCCTTCTGGGCCTTGAGGCTGATGATGGTGGGCGAAAGGGTGATGGCCTTGTAGCTGCCGGAGGCGAAGTCGTAGTAGTAGTCTTTGCCGGACTCGCTCTTGTAGAAGGCGGTGTTGCCGGCGGCCAGCATCTTCTTCACCTTCTCGGGAACCTTGAGGCCGTCCTTCTCCATCTTGGCGACGGAGTCGGCCACGCCGATGGCGTCCCAGGCCTCGAAGGGGCCCATGGAGAAGTTGTAGCCCCACTTCATGGCGTTATCAATTTCCACGATGGTGTCGGAGATCTCGGGAATCCGGTTGGCTGCGTAGATGAGGCCGTTGCTGATGACGCGCCAGGCGAACTTGGCGCCCTTGTCGTCGCCGTAGACCACGGCCTTCATCTTGCCGGCCAGGTCTTTGGCGTCCTTGGCGGCGGCCAGGCAGGGGAAGTCCACCTTGCCGTACTCTTCGTACGCGCCGGTCTGGGGGTTGATGACCTTGCGGATGGACTTCCACTCGGGGGTGAGCTCCTTCTTGTAGAAGCCGCCGTTGGTCTTGTTGCCCAGAAGTTTGTTGTCAATCATGGTCTGGACGAAGGCCGGGATCTGGAAGGTGTCGCGGGCCTCGTCGTCCACCACCAGGTCGTAGGTGTTCTTGGCCACGTGGCCGAGAGTGTCCAGGCCCACCAGGTCGGCGGTCTTGAACATGGCGGTCTTGGGCCGGCCCATGGCGGGCCCGAACAGGGCGTCCACCTCGGGGATGGTGAGCTTATCCTCGACCATGAACTGCATGGCCTGGACCATTCCCTGCACGCCGATGCGGTTTCCGATGAAGTTGGGGGTGTCCTTGGCCCAGACGATGCCCTTACCCAGGATGCGCTCGCCGAAGTCGGCGATGAAGGACAGGACCTCGGGGTCGGTCTCGGCGCCGGGGATGAGCTCGAGGAGCTTCATGTAGCGCACCGGGTTGAAGAAGTGGGTGCCCATGAAATGCTTCTTGAAGTCCGCGGAGCGGCCCTCGGAGATGGCCTTGAGGGGAATGCCCGAGGTGTTGGTGGAGATGATGGAGCCGGGCTTGCGCACCTTCTCGATGCGGGCCATGACGTCCTGCTTGATCTTGAGGTTCTCGACCACGACCTCGACGATCCAGTCGCACTCGGAGAGCTTGTCCCAGTCGTCCTCGAAGTTGCCCAGGGAAACCAGGGCCGCCTCTTTCTTGGCGTTCATGAACAGGGAGGGGCGGCTTTTCACGATTTTGTCGAAGCCCGTGGTTACGATGCTGTTGCGGACCTTCTTGTCCTTCTTCTGCTCGTCGGTGAGGTTGAAGGGCACGATGTCGAGCAACAGGGTTTTGATTCCAGCGGACGCGAGGAGCGCTGCGATGCCCCCGCCCATGACGCCGGAACCCAGGACGGCGGCCTTGCGGATGCGTCTTGTCATAGGATTCCTCCTTCTTGCGAAACGATAAATGTTTCTGCCGTGAAAAACCGCTCCGGGCTGAACGCCCATGCTGGTTTTCGTCCCGAAATGAAGAACCGTTCAACTAAAGCACATTTTGACGCAATGTCAATAGCTTTCGCCTGCCCGGGAAACGGGCTTTGGGCATGATGCGTCTTGCCATTTTATTTCAATACGTTATGATTGGAGGGGCAAAGCAGTTCGGAAAGCCGGAAAAAGGCCCTCTGCCCAGCTTCTGCCGAGCTATTTTTCTGAATAGCCATTCATTATCGTGGAGCCACGCTATGGACCATGCGGTCGGACGGGCTCGCCTGCCATAGCGGGCTTGCAGTGCGCAGGCCCATGGAATAGGGTGGAAAAAAGCGTACCAAGGAGGCGGACTGGCGGATGCCTCCAACGGAAAAACGGATGCGGGGGACGCACGGGATGGCAGGGACGGGGTCCGGGGACAGAGCTTCGCCGATGGCGGGCGTCGGTGCGCTGGTGCGCCTGGGCGCATGGTGGCCCTACAAGGGGCCCCACATCCTTTCCCTGGCCTACATAGCCTGCGCCGCTTCGGGGGCCTGCTTCGGCCCGGCCTGGCCCCGGCTCGGCCTCTTTGCCCTGTGGATCCTCGGCACGGCGGGCGCAGCCTATGTGATAAACGACATCTGCGACGAGAGGGCGGACCGGGCAGCGGGAAAAATCCGGGCGGCGGCCGCGCTTTCCGGGCCCGGACGTGCGGCGTTGCTCCTCCTTCTTGCCGCGCTCTCGCTTTTCCCCTGGGCCTTTCTGCATCCGGGCCGCGCCACGGCAATCCTGGTGCTCCTGGAGTATACTCTGCTGGTTGCTTACTCCGCGCGCCCCTTTCGCCTCAAGGTGAGAACCTGGGCCGGACCTGCGGCGGACGCTGCGGCCGGGCATCTCCTTCCCGCGATCATCGCCTTTCTCGCCTTCGGGTGGGAAGCGGGCACGGAAAGCATGGCCCCGGCCGTGCTTCCCGTGCTATGCCTGTGGCAGGCGGCCAAGGGCTTTCGCAACATCCTGGTGCACCAGCTGGAAGACCGGAAAGCGGACCGGAAGGCCGGCGCCGCGACCCTGGTGATCCGGCGGGGTCCGCTCTTTGCGGTGAACCTGATAAATCGGGTCCTGCTGCCGGCCGAGCTTTTCTTCCTGGCCCTTTTCTGCGTGCTGCTCGAACCGGTGAGCCCTGCCTTTGCCCTGGGGCTCGTCTGCTTCGGCCTGGTTTCCGGGCTCGGCATGAGCATCTGGAAGCTCTTCTTCATTCCCAGGCGGCAGTTCCGGATCAAGTTCTGGTACTTTGCAAACGACTTCTACGAGGTCTGGCTTCCGCTCCTGGCGTTGGCGGTTTTAACGGGCCGGTCCGCTGCGTGGGGGCTCCTGGTCCTGGCGCATCTGCTCCTTTTTCCCGCATGGCTTGCCTACGGGAAAAGGACCATGCGCGCGGTGGCCGGAAACATCCGCGAGGAGGCCCGCAACCCCACGAAACCCTTGGCTCGGGGCAGGCGGGAACGATAACAAGAGGTTACATATTTTTTCATGGATCGTATCTGATCTTCGATTGAAGATGCTTTTTGCCGTGGTCACCGTCCGTAAACGTAAAGCAGCCGTACTCGAACGCACATCAACAAGTTTTGGGGAAAAGGGAGAGGGAGCGGGGGGGAAAAGACGGCTTGTTCCAAAGGGGTTTTCCCCCCTCCCTTGCGAAGTCCATTTCATTTTTAAGATAGCTTCCAAGCATGTGCGGAATCATCGGGGTGATGAGTCGGGGAATGCCGGTGGACCCAGAAGCCCTTGCGGTTTTCCGGGACCGGCTTGCCCACCGGGGACCGGACGGAAAGGGCCTGTGGCTCTCGCCGGACCGCTCCGTGGCCCTGGGGCACCGCAGGCTCGCGCTGGTGGACCTCTCCCCGGCCGGAGCCCAGCCCATGGAGAACGAGGACGGGACCGTCGCCCTCACCATGAACGGCGAGATCTACAACCACCGCGAGCTGCGGGCGGAGCTCCAGGTCCTGGGCCACCGCTTTCGCTCCACCTCCGACTCCGAGGTGGCCCTCCACGGCTACGAGCAGTGGGGACCGGGCGTGGTGGACCGCCTGGAGGGCATGTTCGCCTTCGGGATCTGGGATGAAAACAAGAAGAGCCTGCTCCTTGCGCGGGACCGCTTCGGGATCAAGCCGCTTTACTACCATGCCGGAGACTCCCTCCTTCTGTTCGCGTCCGAGCTCAAGGCCCTGGACCGCTACCCCGGCGTGCCCAGGGAGCTGGATTTCTCCTCCGTGTGCGACTTCTTCACCTACCGCTACGTGCCCAGCCCCAAGACCATCTGGAAGGGGATCGCAAAGCTCCCGCCCGCGCATTTCCTGCTTGCCGCGCCCGGCAGGCCGCCCGTCCTTCGGGAGTACTGGAAGCTCGCGCCGGGAAGGAAAAAGGTATCCCGGGCCGAAGCGGTCCGGCAGGTGGGCGAGCTCCTGTCCCGCTC
>JBFMHL010000243.1:0-27371 GCA_040753055.1 Thermodesulfobacteriota bacterium
GAGGCTGCGCCTCCCCTCGCCCTGTTTTCCGACATTGGCTTTATGCTACTTGAAGGGGGAGATGTCCACGCCTCTGTCTCTGGCCCGTTCCTCGAACCACGCGTCCTCGTGGGCCGGGGGTTCCGTAATCTTGTGATCCGGTTTCTTCTTCAGGCTGATGGCCTCGGAAGGGCAGGTGGACACGCAGAGGCCGCAGCCGATGCAGCGGTCCGCGATGACCGTGTAAGCGTCCTCTCCCTCCTCGATGGCGTTCACCTGACAACGTTCGTCCCGGCAAACGCCGCAGGCGGCGCAGGCATCCGGGTCTATTTCGGCCACGTAGGCCGAGTTCACCGCCTCGGCGCAGTTCAGCTCGGTGATGCTCCGCAGCACTCCGCAGCAGCAGCCGCAGCAGTTGCAGATGAAGAACTGGCCGTCCTGGATGTTCCAGGAAAGGTGCACGAGCCCCGCTTCCTCGGATTTCTCCAGGACGCGATAGGCTTCTTCCTTGGATATGGGCCTTCCCCAGTGGTGGTTTTCAAAGATGCCGGGAACCGGTGCGATCCCCAGGCACACCTCCTGCGGCTTGTTGCAGCCCTGGTCCATCAGGTTTTTTTCTTGCTTGCAGATGCACTGGGCAACACCGAAAGACATTCCCTTTTCGATGATGTGGGAAACCGTGGCGTAGGGAAGGGCTTCGTGAGTTCCGGAGACCTCCTTCTCCACCGGCACCACGTGCATGAGCTGGGGCTTTCCCTGGAAGAACTGAGGGCCGAAGTAGGGCTCGTAGGCGTGGCAGAGCTCCGCGAACTCGCGGTCCATTCGGTTTAGCTGGAACTCGAAGATCCCGAACACCCAGGGGAGCATCTTGTAGACCCGCGTGGTTCCGAAGTCCACCATGAAAAGCTGGCCGTTTTTGTACATGGAGAGGAGCTTCTCATCCAGGCCCTCCAGGGGACGCCCCGTCCGTGCTGCGATATCCGCGGGGCTTTCGAACTTGAGCTTCAGGTCGCAAAACAGGTCCGCCTCCTCGGGCGTGAAGACCTTGCGCAGAAGCTTCTGCTCGATTCCGGCTTCCGTTGCGGGGAAGCCGTTGGGAAGCGAATCCAGAACCTTGGCAAGCCTCAAGTAGACGTCTTCGCTCACGTTGCCCTCCTTTTGCGGAAAGTCCCCTAGTGTTTACTGCACGTCCGGGCTCGATGGGGAGCGGCACACCCCCCGGAGTCCGGTTTCAAGATTCGCGATCGTTCTTCTGATCGTATGGGCGAAAGGATACCGGGCCGGCCCGAAACCGGTCAAGGGCAAAGGGAATCAGGCGCGGTTGTTGCCGGAGGGCGGCTTGCATTTGGAGATGGTCTCCGCAACGATTCGAAATACGTCCGTAAGCCGCAGGATGCCGGTGATCTTCCCCCTGCGGACCACCAGCAAGGACTGATGGTGGCCCATGAGCAGCTGATGGATGGCCTCGTTCAGGTTGGCCATCTCGTGCACGTACTCGCCCTCGCTGGCCGGAGCGTACATGATCTGCTTGGCGGACATGTGGGCCAGCTTGCGGCACAGCTCCTCCAGCGGCTTGTCCCAGAGCCGGAAGTCGTCCGCCACCAGCTTCAGGAAGCGGCTGGAAAACCCGATGCGCGCAGGTGCTGCATTGGGGCCCATGACCTTGCCGTACCCGGGCTCCAGGGCGCGGACGATGTCTATCTGGCTGATTTTTCCCACCACATGGCCTTCCCGGCTCACCACCAGGATCGCCCGGCTGGGGTCCAGATGGGCGGGAAACTGTTCCTGGCTTTTGAGCAGCGCCATCACAGCCTCGGCAACCGTTGCGTCCTCGCTTACGGTGGCGTATTGTTCCAGAGGAATCATGATGTCCTTGACCAGGATGGTTTCCATGGTTTTCCTCCTTTGCCTTTGGAATGGGGCCTGCTCTATCGGGGCGGATGAGGATGGCGTGCGGCCGGCAGCCCCGGCCTGCTTCAGTTGTAGCAGAACTCCCTTAAAAGGCAAGGCCCATCGTGGTTGACCTGATCCGGCTTCCCGCACAAGGCTGCATTCATTACCGCTCCGGCGGCTGCGCGGCGGCCGTTGCCTGCGACATCGTCTGTTACGATAAAGCGCGTTGCGTGATCCACGCGTTTGCGGAGAAGGCCTTCGACGATCTCCTGGACCGCGCCGAAGCCTTTTCCGACGGAATTGGCCCCGCCACGCTCCTCTCCGCCTGGGAGAAACGCCTCACACAAATTTGCGACAATTTTGTCTGCGCCGACCGGGTGCAGGGTGATGACCCCCTTGTCTCCTGCGCCTTTTTGCTGGACGACCTGTGCCGCAAAAAGCTTCCCGACTGCCCTGGCAGGTGCCATCTTTATAAGGAAGCGATCGGATAAGATCTTTTCCTCGGCGTACATGAGCCGAAAGGCCCGCATCCGCCCCGCACGGAGGGACCGGCTGCCGCTTCCTTACAAGAGATGCCCCGGACGCCCGGGAGAGGGTGCACTCTTCTTCATAAAATTCCAAAAATGTATCTTTATTTAATTTTAAAAACAAAAATGTATATTTCATATCCGCTCCTCGTTTTTTCATCATTAAATTTTATCATATTATTTCAAATTATTACTTGAAAATTCCTTCCCGAAACCCCTCTGGCACAATCCTTGATCTTAGGAAGGCGTAACCGCGGCCTAACCCGAGACAAGGAGAGCACCATGAAGAAAATCGAGGCGATCATCAAACCCTTCAAGCTGGAAGACCTTAAAAACGGCCTCACCGCCATCGGCGTCAAAGGCATGACTATAAGCGAAGTGAAGGGTTTCGGCAGGCAGAAAGGCCACTCGGAGATCTTCCGGGGAGCCGAGTACCGGGTGGACTTCGTCCCCAAGGTGAAGATCGAGGTGGTGGTGGAAACCGACCTTGTGGAAAAGGTCGTTCAAACCATCGTTTCCGCCACCAACACCGGATCCATAGGCGATGGCAAGGTCTTCATCCTTCCCGTGGAGGGAGCCGTCCGCATCCGAACGGGAGAACGCGACGCAGACGCAATCTGAGGCGGGCGGATTTTTTCAACCTTATGATTCAAGGATTCCGAGCGATACAGGGAGGAAGTCATGAAGAAGAAACTACTGTTGGTCCTCTTGCTTCTTTTTTGGGCGGTTCCGGTCTTTGCCGGGGACGAACCGCCCACGGTTGAATCCAACGCCGCAGCCATTGCGCTTGTGCAGACCCATGCCGACTACGTGTGGACCCTGGTGGCCGCCGCCCTGGTTTTCTTCATGCAGGCCGGGTTCGCTATGGTGGAAACCGGCTTCACCCGCGCCAAGAACGCGGTGAACATCATGATGAAGAACCTCATGGACTTCTGCATGGGCTCCATCTTCTACTGGGCCTTTGGCTTCGCCCTCATGTTCGGGGTGAACTCTACCGGCTTTTTCGGCACCACGGGCTTCTTCCTCTCGGACTTCACGCCCGGAGGCGATCCCTGGGTCCTGGCCTTCTGGATGTTCCAGGTGGTGTTCGCGGCCACCGCGGCCACCATCGTTTCCGGCGCCATGGCCGAGCGCACCAAGTTCGTCTCGTACCTGATTTACAGCGCCATCGTTTCCGCCTTCATCTACCCCATCTTCGGCTCCTGGGCCTGGGGCGGGCTGTTCCACGGCGGTGGCTGGCTGGAAAAGCTGGGTTTTATTGATTTCGCCGGCTCCACCGTGGTCCACTCCATGGGCGGCTGGATCTCCCTGGCGGGCGCCATCGCGTTGGGTCCCCGCATCGGCAAGTACACCAAAGACGGCAAGGTGAAACCCATACCGGGCCACAACCTGCCGCTGGCGGCCCTGGGCGTGTTCATCCTTTGGCTGGGCTGGTTCGGGTTCAACCCCGGCTCCACCACGGCGGCCAACAAAGACATCGCCATGATCTTCGTAAACACGAACCTGGCCGCAGCTGCGGGCGCCATCACGGCTCTCATCGCCGCATGGAAACTCTTCGGCAAACCGGATGCGGGCATGGCGCTGAACGGTGTTCTTGCGGGCCTGGTGGCCATCACCGCCGGCTGCGCCAACGTCACTCCCTTGAGCTCCATCATCATCGGCGCAATCGCCGGGGTGCTGGTGGTGCTCTCGGTCATCTTCTTCGACAAGATCCACGTGGACGATCCCGTGGGCGCCATCTCGGTCCACGGCATGAACGGCGCCTGGGGCACACTTGCGGCCGGCATCTTCAACATCGGCGGCACCTCGGCCGGCATGATCGGCGTGCAGCTCCTGGGCATCGCAACCTGCTTCGCCTGGTCCTTCGGCACCGGCATGATCCTCTTCGCCATCTTGAAGAAGACCATCGGCCTGCGGGTCACCCCGGAAGAGGAAATGGAAGGTCTCGACTTCGGCGAGCACGGTGCCACGGCCTACCCGGATTTCCAGGCATCCACCACGCTCAGCTAAATAAACGGCCTGCCCGATGCCGATCGGCAGAAAGATAGAAGGGGGCCCCCGCGGGGCCCCCTTCTATCTTTCGATAGTCTCCCTGAATCCGTGATGGAGCATTTCTTAAAGGGGCAAAATCCCATTGCTCGGGCATTATCGCCAAGAATGATTTCTTCCCCCGGGGGTGAAACTCCTTTTCTGCCCTTCGGGGCGGTCCCAGGCGGCCCGTCTGCGCTGTCAGGCCACGGCCGCCGTGTATTCTGCGCTGTCGGCCGCGCTCTTCCTCGCATCCGGTCCACCTGAGGCCGCTCACGGATTCAGGGTCTTGTCAGCGAAAGGAAATGGCTGGCGAACAGGAAGCGGGATCACTATGCCGCTGGGTCAGGTTTTATTTTTTCTGTGTAGAGGAAAAAACGGCCGCAAACGGGTCCCGATAGATTTCCAGGAACTCCGGGAATGCGGAAAGGAGCAGGTCCAGGCGGCTGCCGGCGGGGCAGAGAACGAAATCAGGCGGGTGATGGCGAAGAAAAATTTCCCAGCCGTCCAGGCCGTCCATGAAACGCATATACTCGTTGTATGTTTGCCTGGGAAACTCTTCATAGAAGCGGCCGTCGGCCGCCACAGTGTACTTGGGATAGGTGAAATAGGCCAGGAAGCTCCCCCAGACCGGCCTGGTGGCCACCGTGCCGCCGGTTTTCCGGGATGCCAGGAACCGGGCGGCGCCGACAGGATAGAAGCTGGACTGAAAGGAGCCCTCGATGGGTCGATCGGCGACTTGGAACGCAAAGGGGCCTCCGTTTCTCATCACATACGCGCCGTGGCGGACAAGAAGGACCGTCTGTTGCACGCCCCCTAGTGCAAGCAACAGGAGGACGCAAGTCAGATAGGCCTTACAGTTCCGGGATTTTCTAGTACGGGAGAGATCGCGGTGCAAGCCGTCCAGGGCGAGAGGAAGATAAACGGAGCAAGCCAGAATGAAAAACGAGGCGTGTCGGTTGAAGTTGAAGGCGGTCATCGTGAGCGCCGAAAGGTTTACGAGCGCCGGCACGTCGCGCCGCAGATAGACCGGTGCAAGCAGAAGAGTTGCGAGCAAGGTGACGATAAAGGAGAGGTTGAGGTGCAGATCGAAGCCGGTGGACAGGGCATCGGCCATCTTCATCCACTCGCCGCCCCAGTCTTCCGGGTGGGCATTCACATCGGTTAAAAAGTTCACCCAGAGCTTCCAGCCGTAGGGGGTGACCGTCCCGGCCAGAGCCGTGCAAAGCCCCAGCGCCAGCCAGAACCCGGCGGCTTTCCCCAAGATTTTGCCCGAGGCGCCCAAGCCCCGGCGATCCTTGATGCCCTGGGCCGAAAGCTCTCCCAGCTCTGCTATGGCATACCAGAACATGAGAAAGAGGCCCATGGATAGGCCCATGTGCAGGTTCGCCCAGGCCACGCCCAGGGCGGGAAGCCACCAGAGCAGCCTCCGGTCGTTCCTCTTCCTGCTCATTTCCAGAATAAGAAGGAACAGAGCAAAGAAAAAGCTGGAAAACATCCGGGCCAGAACCGGCGGAAAGCCGGAGCCGAAAAAGACGGCCGTAAGGAACAGCATCGCAAGGGAAGAATTTCTTCCAGCCCCGCGTATGCGGGCCGCTTTGTAAAGAACGCCCGCGGTGGCGAAGCCGGCGAGGAACCGGAAGATCTGCAAGGCTGTGGGGGAGAGATCGGTGTAAATAAGGGTGAACAGAAGGCTGGAAACCCAGTTGTGGTTCGTGTAGGGCCTGGGAGAGATGAGGTATATGTAGGGGGTTTGCGTGGGCAGGGAGCCGGTTTCCAATATCCGGCGGCCCAGAAGAAGGTAACCCCAGAAGTCCCCTTCCACGAAAGGTTCGGCGAGGGAGGTGAAAATGGCCAACCCCGTCAGGGCCGCAAGCGCTCCGGTCACCAAATGGGAGATGCGCTGCTTTGGAAGATTCGGTCCCACTTCCTGCGCCCTCCGTTACTGGTCTGCGCCTGCAAGGTCGGCTCAGGGCACGGTAGATGACGGCGGCTTGGGGGGGCTGCGGAAGCGCCGGACTCATGCCCCGCGGCTTCCTTCTCCCGTTTTTCCGCAGCACCTTTGTTGCACGCCGGTACTTCTCCCAGAAGCTGTTTCATAGCCCCGTCTGACGCCCCAGGGCGGCGTTCCTCCGCCTTTTCAAAATGCTCACATACAAACGGTATGCTCCGCTTTTTCGTCTTTCCCGCGCCTAACCCTGAACGGTGATCCGGGGGTTTGAAGCAGCTACCATGTATCAGTTTTTCAGCATCAGCAGATAATGGAAGAGGGCCTGGCCCAGATCCAGGCAGCGGTATGCCCCGCTCAAAAGGAGCCGCCGGTGCCCGGACGCGTAAAACCGGCGGTAGGCGCGCCCGCGCAAGGAGAAGAACTCCGGATCGGGGAGGTCCGTCAGGTTTACCGCGCTGCGGTAGAAATGGAGATCTTCGGGCGGCGGAATGGTTTTATCGCCTTTTTCCCGCGCCCATTTTTCCAGGCCCGTTCCCGGAAAGGGAGTTACGGTCATGAAGGAAGCGAAGTGCAGGCGCGAGCGGCAGGCAAAGTCAATGGTCGTTTCTATCTCCTTGCGGGTTTCCGTGGGGAAGCCGATCATGAAGTTGCCGCCCGTATAGATACCGGCCGAGACCGAGGCCTCGATGATGGATGCGGCTACGGAAAGGTCCAGGTTCTTCCTCACCAGGGCCTGGAGCCTTTCCGACGCGGTTTCCACTGCCAGGTTCAGAAAGTAGGTGCCCGCCCGTTTCATCAGGCGCAAAAGCTCCGGTGTGAGGAGGTCCATTCGCAGGCCGTTGGGAAAGGAGAGCTTGACCTTCCATCCTTTTGCGAGGATGCCTTCGCAGATGGCCGCGGCCCTGTCTATGTCCATGTTGAAGATGTCGTCCTGGATTTCGAATTCTCGGATGCCGTGGTTCCGGACCAGGAGATCCATTTCGGCAAGTACGGATTCGGGGCTCCGGGCGCGGAACTTTTTTCCGAAGATATTGTGGCAGTAGATGCAGGAGTATGGGCATCCCCGGGATGTGATGATGGGCATGTACGGGCCGGGCCGCAGGAAGCAGGGACGCAGGCGATGAAAATAGGCTTTAACGTCTACAAGGTCCCAGGCGGGAAAGGGGAGTTCGTCCAGGCTGCTTATGGGCTTTGGCTTTCCGTTCTGACGAATCCCGTCCGTTTCCGGGAGGGAGACTCCCGGGATCGCGGCCAGGCGCAGAGTATCGCCGCTCTCCAACGCCTCCACGGCCTCGAGGAAAGCGAATTCTCCTTCGCCGGCCACCGCAAGGTCCATGAGCCCGTCGGAGAGGGCGTCCTGCTGCGCCGCCTGGACGTGGGGCCCTCCCACCGCCAGCAGCGTTCTGTTTCCCAAAGACTTCCGGATGGCCCGGGCTGTTTCGCGGACCACGGGCATTTCCACGGACAGGGCGGAGAAGCCTAGGATGTCGGGGGGCTCGCGCAGGATGTCGGCAATGGTGCGGGAAGGATCGGTTCCGTTCAAGCGGAAGTCCAGCACCCGAACCCTGTGGCCCTTTTTACGAAGCACGGCCCCCAAGTACAGCAGGCCCAGGGGCGGAGATATGCGGGGCGGCTTGAGCTTCGGTGGAGAAAATTTGCAGAAAACGATGTCCGCCATGGTGTTTCCTATCAATGTCCGTGCGCAAACAATGGTCTGAAAGGCGATGACCGTTCCTCAGGAGGCGTTGCGTCGCACGGAGGGGTGCAATCAATCGTGACAGTCTTATACGAGCGGATGGGGCTAAGTGCAAGGCTCGGGCGAAGGAAAACGAAGGATGCGGTCTTCTGCAGAGCATTTCCAAAGGACCCGCAACACGCTCCGGGCCTCCTGCTGTTTTGCTTCGCATGGGAAAAAAAGGGCGGATGCGAGGCAAAACAAGACAGGCTTCCGGGCATGGAAAGGGCCCGCGGGGACAAGATTTTTAGCCGCCGGCCTTGCGCTCCTTTTCCTCGTCCGCCCGACGCACCAGCTCGTCCAGATGGAGCTGCAGGCCGGGCAGGTTCATGGTCAAAAAATGGGTTATTTTTTTAGGGGCTTCGAAGCGTTCCGTGAACCTGCCCACCTGATACAGGATTCGAAGCTGGCCGTCGTTCACGGTAATGCTGATGTTGGAACCCAGTCGAAGATCTTTCTGGTCCGCCTCCCGGTGGTCGGGCCGAAACGTCACCACTCGGTTTCTTCCGGCTTTCTTCGCCTGATACAGGGCCGAGTCCGCGGCGTTCACCAGCGCGTCGTAGGAGGCCAGCTTCTCTCCGTTGCACTCGGCTACCCCGACGCTCACCGTGACCACCGGGCCTTTTTCGTCAATGGCGATTACGGCCAGCATCCGCCGCAGCCTCTCGCCGAAGGCGCGGGCTTCCTCGATGCCGCAGTTGGGGATCAGGACGGCCAGCTCCTCGCCTCCGTACCGGTAGGGCTTGGCCTTTCCCTGGCAGGCGACCTTGACGGCCCCGGCCACCGCCTTCAGGATTTCGTCTCCATAGCGGTGGCCGAAAGAATCGTTCACCTTCTTGAAATGGTCCAGATCCATCATGAGAAGGGAAAGGGGCAGTGTATCGCTGGCCTCGGCAAGGGCGGCCTGCATGTCCTTGTCGAATATCTTTCGGGAGGCGACGGGAAGTAAAACGTCGCACTCACCGTTGTCGTCATGGCTGAGCCAGAAGGAACGGGGAGGGAGATGCCGCACGGGGTCCAGGAGATTGACCAGCAGGCCCAAGGGCTCTTCCAGAGCTTCCCAGCTATCCGGCGTGACTCCGTCTTCTGTGTATGGTTTGATCCGCGAGACGGCGCCCGAAAAGCTCCCCAGCTCCCGCAGCGCCACCAGACGCCGCATCTCGGGCCGGATTCCGTTCTTGTCGGCGCAGGCCTCGTGAAAGCCCCGCAGCTTCGTCAGGTAACCCTGGATTTGATCCCGATCGCCTGGTTCCGGCATGGAGGTCAACAGTTCCCGGGCAAGCTGGCGAAGCTCCTGTTTAAAGTTTTGATCGCTCATGGTTTTTAATAAACACTTGTTATATCAATTGGTTGGGATTCGCCTGCAGCAGCAAATGAATCTTATAATATTACCAATCTACAAGTTTACTGGCAATAAAATAAACACCCTTCCCAATTTCGGTCTCCCTCTCTGTTCCCGAGGGGGTTCCGACTTTGCGAAAAACGCTTTCCTCTCGGGTCGTCCATCCGTGGAAACTTCCAATTACTAGTTCGGGTCGCCTTTACCTGAGGAGTTGACGGGGTTCTTGCGATCCAATAGATTACATCCTCCCGGCCTTCTCCCGATAAGGGAGGCCGGCCTCCCCACTCAAGATCGTGAATGCAATGGACGACGCTTCGGTCCCCCCGGAAGGGGATGGTTTCGCGAACCAGGGCCCATCCGCCCCGTCGCTGCCGCAGCGCAGTCCCGTTTCATCTCCTCAAACGTCCTGGAGCCAGCAGCCATGCACGTCATTGAAACCAATGTGAACACTCGCTCGGAGGAGTACAAGAAGAACTACGAAGCCATGGAGGCCTTGGTGGGGGACCTGTCCGCCGAGCTCACCAAGGCCCGGAAGGACCGGTCTCCCAAGTCCCTGGCGCGCTTGGCCGAGTCGGGCAAGCTTTCGGCCGAGAAGAAGCTCGAGCTTCTCCTGGACCGCAACACGCCCTTCCTGGAGATCGCGCCCCTTGCCGCCAAGGACATGTACGACGGCAAGATCTACGGAGCCGGGCTGGTTTCGGGCATCGGCGTGGTGGAGGGCCGGGAGGTGATGGTGGGCATCAACGACGCCACCATCAAGGGCGGGTCCGCCTATCCCATCTCGGTGAAGAAGACCCTGCGCTGCCAGACCATCGCCATGGAGAACCGGCTGCCGCTCGTCTCCCTCATTGACTCGGCCGGCGCCTACCTTCCGCTCCAGTCCGAGATGTTCCCCGACGCCGACGGGGGAGGACGCATCTTCTACAACCAGGCCGTCATCTCCAAGATGGGAATTCCCCAGATCGCGGCGGTCATGGGCCTGTGCACCGCGGGCGGGGCTTACGGCGTTGCCATGTGCGACGAGGTGGTCCACGTGAAGGGCCACGGGGCCATCTTCCTGGGCGGGCCACCCCTGGTGCGCGCCGCCACCGGCGAGGAGGTAACGGCCGACGAGCTGGGCGGTCCTGCGGTGCACTGCCGGGAATCGGGCGTTTCCGACTACTTTGCCGAGGACGACGAGGAGGCTATCCGCCTCATTCGCTCCATTGTAAAGGGCCTGCCCCGGCCGGATAAGACCCGGCTCCCCACCCAGGACCCGGCCCCGCCTCTTTACGACTCCAAGGAGCTCTACGGAATCGTCAGCCGGGACCTCACCACGCCCTTCGACATCCGGGAGGTCATCGCCCGCCTTGCGGACCGCAGCGAGTTCCTGGAGTTCAAGGAGCTCTACGGTCCCACCCTGGTCACGGGCTGGGCCTACATCCACGGCTACCCGGTGGGCATCCTGGGAAACAACGGCGTGCTTTTTTCCGAGTCGGCCCAGAAGGCCACCCAGTTTATTCAAATTTGCGACCGCCGGGGCATTCCTCTTCTTTTCCTCCAGAACATCTCGGGGTTCATCATCGGGCGCTCCTACGAGACCCACGGCATCACCAAGGACGGCCACAAAATGGTGAACGCCGTGTCCACGGCGTCGGTTCCCAAGTTCACGGTCATCGTGGGCGCATCTTTCGGCGCCGGCAACTACGCCATGTGCGGGCGCGCCTACTCTCCCCGTTTCCTGTGGATGTGGCCCCAATCCAAGATCGGCGTCATGGGCGGGCCGGAAGCCAGCAAGGTGCTCATCTCCATCACCAACGACCAGAACGCGCGTTTGGGCCAGCCTCCGCTCACGCCCGAGGAGGAGCGGATGCTGGCCGCGCCCATCATCGAGGCCGCGGCCCGCGAGGGCAACGCCTACTACGCAACAGCCCGTATCTGGGACGACGGCATCCTGGACCCGGCCAAGACCCGGGACGTACTGGGTCTGGCCATTTCCGCGGCGCTCAACGCTCCCATCCGCAAGGAGGAGCTGGGCTACGGCGTGTTCCGCATGTGAGGGTCTTTTCATGTTTGCAAAGATACTGGTGGCAAACCGCGGGGAGATCGCCTGCCGGGTCATCCGCGCCTTGAAGGAGATGGGCATCAAGAGCGTGGCGGTATACTCGGAAGCGGATGCGGCCTCCCTCCATGTGCGCTTGGCCGACGAGGCGGTGCTGCTGGGCCCGGCCGAGCCGGCCCTGAGCTACCTGGACGCGGGCAAGATCATCGCCGCGGCAAAGGAGACGGGCGCCGAGGCCATCCATCCGGGCTACGGCTTTCTGTCCGAGAACGCCGACTTCGCCGACGCCTGCCAGCAGGCCGGGATCGTTTTCATCGGTCCCCCGGGCTCGGCCATCCGGGCCCTGGGCCGCAAAACTGCGGGCCGGCGCCTCATGATGCAGAACAACGTGCCCGTAATCCCCGGAATGGAACGGCCCAGCGCGGATATCGGCCTTCTGCAAAAGGAGGCGGCGCGCATCGGCTACCCCGTTCTCGTAAAAGCGGCGGCGGGGGGGGGAGGCAAGGGCATGCGGGTCGTTGCTTCCGAGCGCGAGCTTCCGGAAGCGGCCACCGCAGCAGGGGCCGAAGCCAAGGCCGCCTTCGGCGACGGCGGGATATACCTGGAGAAGTACCTGGCGCGGCCGCGCCACGTGGAGGTCCAGGTCCTGTGCGACAGGCACGGGAACGCCATCCACCTCCTGGAGCGGGAGTGCTCCATCCAGCGCCGGCACCAGAAGATCATCGAAGAAACCCCGTCGCCCGCGCTCACGCCCGAGCTGCGGGAGAAGATGGGCAAGGCCGCCGTTGCCGCGGCCCTTTCCGCCAGCTACGTGAACGCGGGTACCGTCGAGTTTTTGCTGGACAGCGATGGAAGCTTCTACTTCCTGGAGGTGAACACCCGCCTCCAGGTGGAGCACCCCATCACCGAACTGGTGACCGGGGTGGACCTGGTGCGCCGCCAGGTGGAGGTCGCGGCCGGGCTTCCCTTGGACCTTCGCCAGGAGGACATCCGGGGAAGGGGGCACGCCATCGAGTGCCGCATCTGCGGCGAAGACCCGGAGAACAACTTCTTCCCCTCTCCGGGAAAGGTGCTCTTCGTGAAGGAGCCGGCCGGGCCCTTCATCCGCAACGACTCGGGCATCTTCACCGGCGCTGTGGTGCCGGTAGAGTACGATCCGCTCCTGGGCAAGCTCATCGTGTGGGCCGAGGACCGGGAACGGGCCATCAGCCGCATGCGGCGGGCGCTTGCAGACTACGCCGTACTGGGGATCACCACCATCATTCCGTTCTTGTCCGACGTCCTGGGCTCCGAGGCTTTCCGCAAGGGAGACACCCACACCCGTTTCATCGAGGAGCATTTCGGCGATTGGAAGCAGGCCGCGCCCGAGCAGGACCTGACGGCGCTTCTCGCCTACGCCGCGGACAGTCTTTTCCCCCGGGCCGCCAAGCCGGCCGCCGGAGGAGGGGAGGGGCCCGCGTTCCCGTCGCCCTGGCAGAGCCTGGGCGGCTTCCGCCTCTAGGCGCATAGCGTTTGAAAGGAACACCTCCATGGACTTCAGGCTGGAAACCCTGGGAAACCCGCACGATTTTTCCGCAGAGAAGACCGCAGCCGACGAGATGTCGGCGAAGATCAACGGAAAAGAGCTGCGCATTACGGTGACCCGGATATCCGACTTCGAGATCTTCCTCTCCATTACCGAGGACGGCAGGACCAGGAACCGGCGCGTTTTCGTGGCGGACGCCTCCGATGGGAAATGGGTGGCGGCCGGCGGGCTTTCCCGCTTCTACCGGGACCTCACGCAGGAAAAGGCGCGCAAGGGAAGGAAAAAGGGCCTGGCGGAAGGGCCGAAGGCCATCACCCCGCCCATGCCGGCCGTGGTGGTGCGGATTCCGGTGACGGTGGGCGACTCGGTCCAGGCCGGGGACCCGGTCATCGTGGTTTCGGCCATGAAGATGGAAACCACCCTCATGGCCTCTTTTGCCGGACGCGTGGAGAAGATCAACGCCGCCGTGGGCGACAAGGTGATGCCGGGCGAGATCCTGGTGGACATCGTTCCGGCGGAGGAAACCCAGAAAACGGAGTGATTGCGTACCAAGGAAAGGCTTTGACTATGGACGAGCCCCATCTTTTGTACGAGGTGACCGGAGCGGTGGCGCGGCTCACCATCAACCGCGAGGACCGGCGCAACTCCATCTCCGCGGAGGCCCTGCGCCTGTTCCTGGAATACCTGGACCGGGCCGAGAAGGACGAAGCCGTGCGCGTGGTGCTCATCACGGCCAAAGGGCAGAAGGCCTTCTGCGCGGGCGCGGACCTGGGTACGGGCCTGGGTGCCGGGAGCACGGACGGCATGTCTGCTTTCCGGGACTTCGCCGCGGTCTTGAAAAGAATCGCGGGCTTTCCCAAGCCCACCGTGGCGCGGGTCAACGGATCCTGCGTGGCGGGCGGGTCGGGCTTCATGCTGGCCTGCGACATCGTCTACGCGGTGGACACCGCCAAGTTCGGCACGCCCGAGGTGAACGTGGGCCTGTTCCCCATGATGATCGGGGCGCTCATCTTCCGGAACGCGCCGCGAAAGCGCGCCATGGAGATGATGCTCACCGGCGCCACCATCACGGCCCGGGAAGCGCTGGAGATGGGGATGGTCACGCGCCTTTTCGCGCCAGAGGAGCTGGACGCCGCCGTGGATGAGGTGCTCCAAAAGCTGGCGGGCAAAAGCCCCATCGGCATGCGCATCGGCAAGACCGCCTTTCACAAAATGGCGGACATGCCCTTCGAGGCCGCCGTTGACTTCCTTTCGGAAAAGCTGGCCGAGGTGGCCTCCACGGAGGATGCCGTGGAGGGGATCACGGCCTTCCTGCAAAAACGTCCGCCCAACTTCAAGGGGAAATAGCCGCATTCTCCATCAACTCTTTCTATCGGGGGAAGCCATGGGATCCGAGATGTACTTCACCAAGGAGCACCAGATGGTGCGCCGCGCGGTCCGGGAGTTTGTGGAAAAGGAGATCAATCCTTACGTGGACGAGTGGGAGGAGGCCGAAATCGCCCCGCTCCACGACCTTTTCAAGAAGATGGGCGACCTGGGGTTCCTGGGCATTCGCTACGATCCCAAGTACGGCGGCCAGGGCATGGACTACTGGGCCGAGACGGCGTTCCTGGAGGAGCTGGCCAATACCCGCTGCGGCGGCGTGCCCATGGCCATCGCGGTCCAGACCAACATGGCCACCCCGGCCATTGACGAGTTCGGCAGCGAGTACCTCAAGGAGAAGTACCTGACCGGGGCGATCTCCGGAAAGCTGGTGGCATCCATCGCGGTAACCGAACCGGGCGCCGGATCGGACGTGGCCGCACTGGCCACCTTCGCCCAGAAGGAAGGGGACCACTATGTCGTCAATGGGTCCAAGACCTACATCACCAACGGCACCCAGGCCGACTTCCTCACGCTGCTGGCCCGCACCAGCGAGAACCCCGGATACCACTCCTTCTCCCTCTTCGTGGTGGATACGAAGACTCCCGGCTTCTCCGTGAGCCGCAAGCTTAAAAAGATGGGGATGAAGAGCTCGGACACGGCCGAGCTCTTCTTCGACAACATGAAGATTCCCGCGGAGAACCTCATCGGCAAGGAAGGGGAGGGCTTCATCCAGCAGATGAAGCAGTTCCAGCACGAGCGCTTCACCGTTCTCCCCTTCGCCTACATCGCGGCTCGCCGCATCATCGAGGAAACGCTGGAGCACCTCCGCAAGCGCATCGTATTCGGCAAGCCGCTCATCACCAAGCAGGTGCTCCGGCACCGGCTGGCCGAGTGGCTCACCGAGGCCGAGGCCCTGCAGCAGCTCACCTACCACATCGTGCGCTTGAAAACGGCCAAGCAGGACGCGTCCAAGGAGATTTCCATGGGCAAGCTGCTGGCCGCCCAGCTCATGAACAAGGTGACGGACGGCTGCCTGCAGATGTTCGGGGGCCTAGGATTCATGGAGGAGATGCACATCTCCCGGGCCTACCGCGACTCGCGGCTCATCGCCATCGGCGGCGGGGCCAACGAGATCATGTGCGAGATCATCGCGCGCCTGGAAGGTTTCTAACTTACGCAAAGGAGCAAAGCATGTCTTTGGCGAACAAGGCCGTGGTCACCTGTGCGGTGACGGGCGTCCTCACCGATCCCGGCAAGTTCAACGTTCCCGTTACGCCCGAGCAGATGGCCGCCTCCACCAAGGAAGCCTACGACCAGGGAGCGTCCATCGTGCACGCCCATTTCCGCAGCCAGGACCCGGGCCTTGCCGCCTGGCCCACCTGGGATCTCAAGCCGGTGGGGGACATCCTGGCCGCCATCCGGCAGACGGTGCCGGACATCATTATCAACATGAGCACCGGCGTCATGGGGAGCGACCTCTCCGGGCCGCTCTCCTGCCTGGCCGCGTTCAAGCCCGAGATGGCCGCCTGCAACGCCGGCAGCCTGAACTACCTCAAGCTGGGCAAGGCCGGAAACTGGGCGTGGCCCCCCATCCTGTTCGACAACCCTGTGGAGAAGGTGAAGCGCTTCCTGGACGTGATGCGGGAGAACGACGTGACCCCCGAATTCGAGTGCTTCGACCTGGGCATCCTGCGCTCCGTGGGCATGTACAAGGCTGTGGGCATGTTTGACGGCGATCCCCACATCTCCCTGGTGATGGGCGTGGACTCCGGCATGCCCGCTCGCGCGGATCTCTTGGACATTCTCAAGGACGAGATGCCGCAAAATGCCCATTGGCAGGTGATTGCGACAGGACCCGGCCGGGAGAAGATCTGGGATCTGCACCGCCGCGCCCTGGAGCTGGACGGCAACGTACGCACGGGCCTGGAAGACACCTTCTACCTTCCCAGCGGAGAGAAGGCCCGGGGCAACGGCGAGCTGACCGCAGCCCTGGTGAAGATCGTCCGGGAGGTGGGCAAGGAGCCGGCCACCCCGGCCGAGGCCCGGCAGATCTTGAACCTGGCTCCCCGCTAGGAAACTCCGTTCCAAAGATTTCGATGATAATGCGGGGCAGGGGCGGCTTTCCGTCCTCGCCCCGCAACCCATCGCAGCCCGCTCCGTTTCGGCCCCGCCACGGGGATTCGTCGTCCCGTCACCCGCTTCCGCGCAGTACGGAAAATCCCTTGCAGAATAATTTTTCCGTGCGATATTAGTGCCACTAAATGGTCCCTGTGCAGGCCGGCTTGTACGGCCCTGCACGAGGTTTTCCCATATGCACCGGGAGCACATTGCGATGAAAGAAAAGCGTCCGCGCTTCGGATTTCCGCCGCCCTGCGGGCTCTATGATCCCATCCACGAGCGGGATTCGTGCGGAGTCGGGCTCATCGTGGATGTATCGGGAAATAAAAGCCACGAGATCATCACGAGCGGAATCGGAATACTCACCAACCTCATCCACCGCGGAGCCCTGGGGGGGGATATGAAGACCGGGGACGGCGCCGGCATACTGTGCCAGGTTCCCCATCAATTCCTGCGGGACCGGTCTAAGAAGCTTGGCATAGGCATCTCCGAGCCCGGAACCTACGGCGTGGGCATGGTCTTCCTGCCCGCGGAAGCCGCAGCCGCGGCCCGGTGTCGGGTGGCCCTGGAAGACTCGGCAACCGGCCTGGGGCTTGGTTTTCTGGGGTGGAGGGACGTGCCGGTGAACCCGGATGCCGTGAGCGGGGACGCGGCCGCCTCCCGGCCGGAGGTGGACCAGTGCTTCATCGGTGGCAAGGGCCTTGCGCCCCAGGCGCTGGAGCGGAGGCTGTACGTTGTCCGGAGGGTGGCGGAAAAACGGGTTCTCCAGGAACTGGGGCCCGAATCGGGCTTCTACATGCCCAGCCTTTCCTGCTTCACCATCGTCTACAAGGGGCTTCTCACAGGCCCCCAGGTTTCCGAGTTCTACCCGGACCTGGCGGACCCGGAGTTCACCAGCGCCCTGGCGGTGGTGCACCAGCGTTACAGCACCAACACCTTTCCCTCCTGGGAGCTGGCCCAGCCTTTCCGCTATCTGGCCCATAACGGCGAGATCAACACCCTCCGGGGCAACCTCAACCACATGCGCTCCCGGCAGACGCGGCTTTGCTCCGATCTGTTCGGGCCCGATACCGAGAAGCTCCTGCCCTTCATCAACGAGCGGGGGAGCGACTCCTCGTGCCTGGACAACGCCTTCGAACTGCTGTACCTGAGCGGCCGGTCGCTTACCCACACCATGCTGATGCTGGTGCCCGAGGCCTGGGGCGCCAAGTACCCCCTGGGCCCGGACGAGAAGGGCTTCTTCGAGTACCACGCGGGAATGATGGAGCCCTGGGACGGGCCCGCTGCCGTCGCCTTCACGGACGGGACCCGGGCCGGGGCCATTCTGGACCGCAACGGGCTGCGCCCGGCGCGCTACACCATCACCCGGTCCGGGCTCATGGTGCTGGCCTCCGAGGCGGGAGTGAAGGACTTCGATCCAGCCGACATCGCCGAAAAAGGCGCGCTCAGGCCCGGCGAGATCATCTGCGCGGACCTTACCAAGAAGCGGATTTTGAAGAACGGGGAGATCAAGACCTTCTGCTCCCGCCAGAAGCCCTACCGGCGCTGGGTGACGGAGAACAAGATCACGCTTCGGGGCTTTTACGGAGAGGTATCCTCGGTCAAACCCGACAAGGAGCGGCTCTTCTTCCACCAGAAGCTCTTCGGCTACACGCGGGAAGACCTGAACATCATTTTGGCCACCATGGCCGTGAAGGGCCAGGAGCCCGTGGGCTCCATGGGCGCGGACACCCCCCTGGCGGTTTTCAGCACAAAGAACCAGCTATTGTTCAACTACTTCAAGCAGCTCTTCGCCCAGGTGACCAACCCGCCCATAGATCCGGTGCGGGAGGAGCTGGTCATGTCCCTCATGACCTTCATCGGGAACCGCGGCAACATCCTGAGCGAGGTGCCGGACAACGCCCGGCTCATCAAGCTTCTGCACCCCGTCCTGACCAACGAGGATCTGGAGCGCTTGAAGACGCTCCATGTCAAGGGATACCGGTCCGCGGTCCTTCCCATGGGCTTCGATCCCGGGAAGGGCGGGGCCGGCCTGGAGGAAGCCCTGGAAGCACTCTGCCGCAGGGCCGAGGAAGCGCTTTCCCGGGATGTATCCATCCTCATCGTAAGCGACCGCGACCTCCCGGAAAACCTTGCCCCCATCCCGTCGCTCCTTGCCGTCTCCGCCTTGAACCAGTGCCTGGTGCAAAAAGGGTTGCGCACCAGCGCGGGAATCCTGGCCGAGACCGGAGAGGCCCGGGAGGTGATGCACATGGCGCTGCTTCTGGGCTACGGCGCCACGGCCGTCAATCCCTATCTCGCCTTTGAAACCATCGCCGACATGGCCCTGGAGGACCGCCTGGAAAGGAAGGTCCAGGTGGCCGTCGCCCTGGAGAACTACATCAAGGCCCTGTGCAAGGGGCTTTTGAAGATCATGTCCAAGATGGGCATCTCCACCCTCCGGAGCTACCGGAGCGCTCAGGTCTTCGAAGCGGTGGGCATTTCCCGCGATTGCGTTGCCCGGTACTTTCCCCAGACCGCGTCCCGCATCGGCGGCGTCGGCATTCCGGACATCGCGGCTGCGGCCGCGGCCTGGCACCGGGCCGCCCTGGGCAAGGCCCGGGTGGAAACCGACCTGCTTCCCTCCGGAGGGCTCTACCGCTACCGGAAGGACGGCGAAAGCCACATGTGGAGCCCCGAGGCCATCAAAAGCCTGCAGGAAGCCTGCAGGAACGGCGACTACGAAAAGTTCCGGCGCTTTGCGCTTCTCATGGACGATCAGTCGAAAAACCCCTTCACCATCCGGGGTCTGATGGCCTTGAAAGGCCGGAAACCCGTCCCCCTGGAGCAGGTGGAGCCGGAAAGCGAGATCGTGAAAAGGTTCGTGGTCAGCGCCATGAGCTTCGGCTCCATCAGCCGCGCGGCCCACGAAACCATCGCCATCGCGGCCAACCGCCTGGGCGCCCGGAGCAACTCGGGGGAAGGCGGGGAGGATCCGGAGCGCTACGTGCCGCTGGCGAACGGCGACAGCAGGCGCAGCGCGGTGAAGCAGGTGGCCAGCGGGCGCTTCGGGGTCACGGCCCACTACCTGGTGAACGCCGACGAGCTGCAGATCAAGGTGGCCCAGGGCGCCAAGCCCGGCGAGGGCGGACAGCTCCCCGGCGACAAGGTCAACCCCGAAATCGCCAAGGTGCGCCACTCCACGCCGGGCGTGACCCTGATCTCGCCCCCGCCCCACCACGACATCTACTCCATCGAGGACCTGGCCCAGCTCATCTTCGACCTGAAAAACGCCAACCCCAGGGCCCTCATCTCAGTGAAGCTGGTTTCCGAGGTGGGGGTGGGCACCATCGCCGCGGGCGTGGCCAAGGCCAAGGCGGACAAGATCCTGATCTCCGGCTTCGACGGAGGAACGGGCGCGGCCCCGCTTTCCTCCATCCGGCACGCAGGCGCGCCCTGGGAGCTGGGGCTTGCGGAAACCCACCAGACCCTCATGCTGAACAAGCTTCGGGACCGGGTGGTCCTCTCCGTGGACGGGCAGATGCGGACCGGCCGGGACGTGGTGATCGCGGCGCTCCTGGGCGCGGAGGAGTATGGATTCGCCACCGCCGCCCTGGTTTCCCTGGGCTGCGTGATGATGCGCCGCTGCAACGAGAATATCTGCCCGGTGGGCATCGCCACCCAGAACCAGGAGCTCAAGAACCGCTTCACGGGAAGACCCGAGCATCTCGTGAACTACTTCCTGTTCATGGCGCGGCAGGTTCGGGAGATCCTGGCCGGCCTCGGCCTTCGCAGCCTGGAGGAGGCGGTGGGGCGTGCGGATCTCCTGGACGCCGCCGCCCTGATCGCCGGCTGGAAGGACAAAGGCGTTAACCTCTCCTCCATCTTGGCGGCCGCCGGCAGCGGGCCCAGCCGCTCCATGCAGACCCAGAAGCACGAGATTGATTCCATCCTGGACCGGGAGCTCATCTCCCTGTCCGCTCCCGCCCTGGAATCGGGCACGAAGGTGGAAACCTTCCACAGAATACGAAACGTCAACCGCACCGTGGGGGCCATGCTCTCCGGAGAGATCGCCCGACGCCACGGGGCCCGGGGGCTTGCGCCGGACACCATCACGTGCCGCTTCACCGGAGCGGCAGGCCAGAGCTTCGGGGCCTTCTGCGCGCGGGGGCTCACTCTGGTCCTGACGGGCGAGGCCAACGATTATCTGGGAAAAGGCCTCTCCGGCGGGCGGATCATCGTGAAGCCCTACGAAGGGGCCGCCTTCGATCCTTCGGAGAACGTGATCGCCGGAAACGTGCTGCTCTATGGCGCCACCAGCGGCGAAGTTTACCTGTTGGGCCGAGCGGGCGAACGATTCGCCATCCGCAACAGCGGGGCCGTGGCCGTGGTGGAGGGCGTCGGCGACCACGGGTGCGAATACATGACGGGCGGCCGGGTGGTCATTCTGGGAGACACCGGGATAAACTTCGCGGCAGGCATGAGCGGGGGCATCGCCTATGTTTATGATCCCGGACGCCGTCTGGACGAGCGCTGCAACCTGGAGATGGTGGATCTGGAGCTCATCTCCGATCCGGCGGATGAAAGGGAGCTTCGGTTCTTCATCGAGAATCACCACCGCGCCACCGGGAGCCCGCGGGCGGGCCGGATCCTTTCCGACTGGGACGCCAGCCTGCCGCTTTTCGTCAAGGTCTTCCCCATGGAGTACAGGCGGGTCCTTGGCCAGATGAGCCTGGAGGACCAGGCCACGGAGAGGGAGGAGGTCTACCATGGGTAAAACAGGAGCCTTCCTCCAACACGACCGCCGCGATCCGGGCTACCGTCCGGTGCAGGAGCGGCTTTCGGATTTTAGGAGCGTGGACCGGATCCTTTCGCCCGAAGAGACACGGGAGCAGGCCTCCCGGTGCATGGACTGCGGAACCCCGTTTTGCCATGCCTACGGCTGCGGCCTGGGAAACCCGGTGCCGGAAATCAACGACATGGTCTTTCGCGGGCAGTGGGACCAGGCTCTGAAGCTCCTCCTGTCCACCAACAACTTTCCCGAGTTCACGGCACGGCTCTGCCCGGCCCTGTGCGAGGCGGCCTGCGTTCTTGAGCCCGGCGGAGCGGCTGCGACCAACCGCCAGATCGAGCTTTCTGTGATCGAGCACGGCTTTGCCGCCGGCGCGGCGGGCCCTTTCCCGCCGAAAACGCGCACGGGCAGGAAGGTGGCGGTGATAGGGTCCGGGCCTTCCGGACTGGCCGCAGCGGACACCCTGAACAAGGCCGGGTGCGATGTGGTGGTGTACGAGCGCCAGGCCAACCCCGGCGGAATCCTGCGCTACGGCATTCCCGACTTCAAGCTGGAGAAGTGGGTGGTGGAGCGCCGGGTCCGTTTGATGGAGCAGGAGGGCGTCACTTTCGAGACACGGGTGAACGTGGGGAGCGACATCTCCGTTTCGTATCTCAAAATGAAATTCGACGCGCTGGTCATCGCCATCGGAGCCGGCATCCCGCGGGACCTGAAGATACCCGGCCGGGAGCTTTCCGGCATCCACTTCGCCATGGAGTACCTGATCCAGCAGAACAAGCGGGTGTCGGGCGAGCCCCTGGGCGACGGGCGGGAGATTCACGCGCGAGGGAAGAAGGTGGTGATCATCGGGGGAGGGGACACGGGTTCCGACTGTCTGGGAACGGCCCTGCGGCAGAGGGCCCGGGATGTTACGCAGCTGGAGATCATGCCCGAGCCCGGCGCGGAGCGTTGCTCCACCACCCCCTGGCCCGAGTGGCCCCTGAAGCTGCGGAAGTCCCATGCCCACAGGGAAGGCGGCCGGCGGGCCTGGTCCACCACGGCCCTTTCCTTCGAAGGAGCGGAGGGACGGGTGCAAAAGATCAACTGCACCAAGGTTCGCTGGGAGAGGCCCGCCCCGGATGCGCCCGCGGTCTGCACCTACGAGCCCGGCACCGAAACCGCGCTGGATGCGGACCTGGTGCTGCTGGCCATGGGCTTCACCGGTCCCGACGCCGGGGGAATCGCCGGGCCGCTGCCCGTGGAGCTGGATGCGCGGGGGCTCATCAAAACCGATGAAAATAATATGACTGCGGTCCCTGGTGTGTTCGCGGCCGGGGATGCGGCAAGGGGGCAGTCCCTGGTGGTCTGGGCCATCGGAGAGGGCCGGAAGGCCGCGGAAGGGGTTCTGCGATATCTGGGCAAATGACCGGCGAGAAAGAAATGGCGGAAACTGACGGGAATCGAACTTACCCCATAAGCTTGTTAGGACTCATCGTAAAATCCTTTCCCTTTTGTTTTTGAGATAGCTTCTAATATTGTAACATCAAGTGGATAGCCCCGGAAGAACCCGGGCGGGACGATGCCGAGGCAGCCACGGCCTCACCCCCTTGGGGCACCGGAGCCCGGAAGCCAGCCAACGGACGGGCCTGAGCCGTCGATGCCGCCCTTCAATAGTTCGCGCCTCCCTTCCCGGGATAACCCACGGACTGGGCGAGGATGGGCTTCTGGCGGGAGTCCAGGCCCAGCGCCTTGGACAGCTCCTCCTTTTGCACCCCGGCCCGGACCACGGTGGCCAGGCCCTCGGACGCGCAGAAGAGGCAGACGTTCTCGGCAATCATGCCCACGTCCGCGCCGACCAGGGTGCAAAGGTCCTCTTCCTGGACATTCAGCTTCGCGTAGTCAACCACGTAGACGAGGTTGACCGCGGCCTCATTCACGAAGTTCTGGGACCCGGTGAGCGCCCGGAGATCCAGGGATGTAATCTTCTCCAGGGTGTTCTTTTGGGCGTCCCAGAGAAAGGCCCCCTCGGCGCTCGTTACGTAGATGCTCGTTTCCTGCCAGTTCCATGCCGACGGCGCAGTCCGCTTTCCGTCCGGGCGGTTTATGCCAAAGGCCGCCCACAGCAGGTTCGAAAGGGTTTCGGCAGAGAGCTTTGTATTCGAAAACGAGCGGGTCGTCCTCCTTTCCTTCAGGGCCGACATCAACGGCTTTCCGCCCTCCTTTACAGGTTCGGGAAGCTTCATGGCCTCCACCCCGCCCGCGAGCGCGGTAGGGGTGGAACCTATGGCAAACACCAGCACTGCCACCACGAGCCAACCGATCCACGACTTCCTGCGATTCTCCTCCGAGATGCACGGCGTTATGGCAA
Source organism: Thermodesulfobacteriota bacterium (assembly GCA_040753055.1). Lineage (GTDB taxonomy): Bacteria > Desulfobacterota > Desulfobacteria > Desulfobacterales > Desulfatibacillaceae > JBFMHL01. The sequence goes on from JBFMHL010000243.1 coordinate 23,623, forward strand.
GAGCCCCAGGGGGTGCGCGGCTTCCCGCCCTTAAAATTCGGAGAAATCTTTTATGCGATGTCGTTCGAAAAGCCAAGGGTAAGAGCGAGGCAGAGCGGGCCCGCAGACATTGTCCAGGTCCGGTAGCAGTCATCTTTCTCGATGGTGCAGATCCTGGTCCGCGGGCAGGTATCGTTGATGTCGGCCAGATACTGCAATCCCTGGCCCGCCTCGACGATGTCCACGTTCCTTTGACCGCGGATGAATTTGCCGGCCAACATTGACAGGGCTGGGAAGGGGAAATTGCATGTTATGCACTGTATGCGGGCTTTGCTGCATGACGCCGCATGGAGCGAAAGAATCCCCCGGAATACCGCCGTTTCCAAATAAACGGCAATATGGTATCCAGGAAAGTCTTATCGAGTGGGTTGGCGGGGACCGGCAGGACGCCATTATCAACACGATCCCGGAAGAGCACCAGCCGATATTTTGGTGGCTTAAGTACCATTTCAGGAGACCGGCCGAGGCCAGGGCCCTTCACAAGGAGGATTACGACCCTTACCGGGATGTGTTCATCACCCGGCGGTCATTTTCAGCGAAAAAGCTGGTGGACTGCACGAAGACGCACAAGATTCACGAAATTTCGTGCCACCCGGATTTTACTCCCCTCTTGGCGGGCATGCCGAAAATCTTTGGACCGTTCTTTTTCGTGAACCCAAAGGGGCGCCTTGCAGGCGGCCACTACCAGCACGAGTACCTGGCCCGGCTCTGGAGGGAAGCCCGCGAATCCGTGAACGAGGGTATCCGGATGTACTCGGGCCTGAAGCACTCTTCCTGCTCCCAGTACATCAATGAGAAGGAAGGGACGGTGGACGAACTCCAGATGTTGACGGACCACGCCCGCAGGGAGTCAGTCAAAAACTACGCGAGCGCGGGGATTGAAAGAAAACGGGAGTTGATGAGAAAAAGCAAAGTGGGGCGGGTACCATCTGGGGACCATAATGATTTGAAATAAAAAATGGCGGAAGTGCATGGGAATCGAACCCACCCGGGACGTTTTTAGCGCCCCACACCGGATTTGAAGTCCGGGAGCCCCACCAGTGAGCTGTGCACTTCCGCAAAGAGATAGGAGCGGCCTTGCCGCTCCGCACAAAAATGTAAACGCACGGGACGATAATGTCAACTGCGCCCTTCGCGCAAGCCCTTCGCGCGCCGAGGCGCCGTTTTCCAGTGATTACCAGGAGCGGAACCCGACCGAGAGGAATTATTCATGGTAAATGCAGAGAGGCTTGCCCGCACGTTCTCCGAGGTGGTGGCCATTGACTCCGTTTCCCGCGAAGAAGCCTCCGTCGCGCGCTTTTTGCAAAAGCGCCTGGAGGATCTGGGTCTGACGGTGGTGATGGACTCGGCGGGCGCAGCCATCAACGGCGACGCCGGCAACCTGGTGGGCAGGCTCAAGGGAAACGCGGGCGTTCCGCCTCTTGTGTTCGCGGCCCACATGGACACGGTGGAGCCGGGCCGGGGCATCCAGCCGGTACTCTCCAAAGGGGTGTTCCGCTCCAAGGGCGACACCGTTCTGGGCGCGGACGACAAAAGCGCGGTGGCGATCCTCCTGGAGGTCCTCGAGGTGCTCCGTGAGGACGGCATTCCCCACGGCCCTGTGGAAATCCTGTTCACCGTGGCGGAAGAGATCGGGCTTTTGGGTGCCAAAAACCTGGATTACGACCTGGTTTCCGCCTGCATGGGCTACGTATTGGACATGGGTGACACCGAAGGCATCGTCCTGCGGTCTCCCAGCGCCAACCGGATGGAGTTCCTGGTGCACGGCAAGGACGCCCACGCGGGCGTGGCCCCGGAAACGGGAATCAATGCCATCAGCGTTGCGGCCAGCGCCATAGCCCGGCTCACCCCCGGGCGCGTGGACCACGAGACCACCTGCAACATCGGGGTCATCGAGGGCGGCAACGCCTCCAACATCGTGCCCAGCCTGGTCCGGGTGAAAGGCGAAGCCCGAAGCCACGACGAGCACAAGCTCTCGCTGGTCACGCGGGAGATGGTGGCGGCATTCGAGGATGCCGTGGCCGAGATGAACGAACGCGTTCCGGCCGGTCTGGGACAGGCCCGGGTGGACATCACCGTGGAGAGCGACTACACCCGGCTGGACATCCCCGAGGGCCATCCTTCCGTGGTCCTGGCCCGCGCTGCGGCGGAGAAGCTGGGCCGCACCCTGGCCGCCAAAACCTCGGGCGGCGGCTTTGACGCCAACATCCTGTTCGCACACGGCATCGTGTGTGGAATCCTGGGAACGGGCATGACCGACGTGCACACCACTCGGGAGTATGTGGAGCTTTCGCAGATGGTCCGGGCGGCCGAGCTTCTGCTGGCCATCATCCGGCTGCATGCGGAAAACCCGTCCGGCACGCCCTGTGAAAAAAGGCCCCAAGCATGATCGCCTACTTCGATTGCGTTTCGGGAGTTTCCGGAGACATGTGCCTGGGCGCTCTCTTGCACCTGGGCGCGCCCTTGTCCGTTTTGGAGGAAGGCCTGTCCCGCCTGGGGATTCCGGGCCTTTCCGTATCGGAGAAAATCGTTTCCAAGCATGGCGTGGCGGCCCGGAAGGTGACGGTGTACGATACCGGGCATCATCACCACGGTCCTGAGGCGCATCACCACGGCCGCCATCTTTCCGAGATCCTGGGTTTGATCGAAAGAGCGGACCTCCCCTCCCGCGTGAAGGAAAGGGCTTCCCGCGTGTTTTCCCGGCTGGCGGAAGCCGAGGCCAAGGTACATGAAACATCCGTGGAAGAGGTGCACTTTCACGAGGTGGGGGCTGTGGACGCCATCGCGGACGTGGTGGGCACCGCAATATTGCTGGAGCACCACGGAGTGGACCGGGTCGCGGCCTCTCCCATCCCCCTGGGAACGGGCTTTGTCCGCTGCGCCCACGGGACCATTCCCGTTCCCGCGCCTGCCGTGGTGGAGCTTCTCTCCGGCGTTCCCTGCTATGGCACCGGAATCGCTGCCGAGCTCGCCACGCCCACGGGTGCGGCCATCGTGTCGTCCCTATCGGGAAGCTTCGGCCCGCCTCCCGCCATGCGGATCACCTCCGTGGGCTATGGGGCGGGGGAGAGGGACCTGGCCGAACGGCCCAACGTGCTCCGCGTGATCTTGGGAAAAGAGGAGCCGCGCTATGAAGCGGATCGAGTGAACGTGCTCACGGCCAATCTGGACGACATGAGCGGCGAGCGCTTCGGCTTTGTTCTGGAGCGCCTGATGGCCGCCGGCGCCCTGGACGTGGCCCTCGTCCCCTGCACCATGAAGAAGTCCCGGCCCGGAGTGGTGCTGACCGTGCTCTGCGAGCCCGGCCTCGTTCCCGTTCTGTCGGAGCTCATTTTCACCGAGACCACCACCATCGGGATGCGGGTTTCCGAGAGTTCCCGAATAAAGCTTCCCCGCAGGATTGTGACGGTCGCGACCGAGCACGGGGAGGTTGTGGCAAAGCTTGTGACCGGGCCGGATGGAAGGGCGCGCCTCACCCCCGAGTACGAGTCCTGCCGGGCCCTGGCCCTAGAAAAAGGCCTTCCGTTGGAGGTGGTTTATCAGGCAGTGTGGCGGGAGGAAAAATAAGCGGGGAAAGGCCTGCTTCTTGCATCCTGTGTTTGGCGACGCATGTTGCATCAACCAAACACGAAACGCGAGAAGGAGGCACCCGCCATGAAGCATTCCGTTCTTGTTCTGCTCTTCCTGCTGATTCTGCCCGCCTGCCTTCC
>JBFMHL010000244.1:0-26117 GCA_040753055.1 Thermodesulfobacteriota bacterium
CCAGGCGCGTCAGCATCCGGACGCCCAGGTTCAAGACCTGGGGCTCGTCCTCCACCAGCATCACCCGCTCGGTCCCGGAGGAAACCGGCCGGGGGACGGGCGCTTCCCGGTGCTGCTCCACCCTGTCTATGACGGGAAGGAACACCGAGAACAAGGCCCCTTCGCCGGGTGCGCTCTCCACGCGGACCTCGCCGCCGTGGCGGGTGACGATGGCGTGGACCAGGGCGAGCCCCATGCCGGTGCCCTCCCCCGGCCCCTTGGTGCTGAAATAGGGCTCGAAAATCCGGTTCTTCACCTCCTCGGTCATGCCCTGGCCTTCGTCCCGGACCTGGAGGGCCACCCTTTTCACCTGTTGGCCTTCTGCGGGTGCCCCCCCTTTTCTTCGGCCAGCGTCACGCTGAGCGTTCCGCCGGTTGCCTGCATGGCCTGGTAGGCGTTGGTGCAGAGGTTCAAGATCACCTGGGTAAGCTGGGTGGCGTCGCCCATCACCCGCCCGCAGGAGTCGTCCACCGAAAGCCGGATTCCAATGGTGGAGGGCACCGAAGCGCGGATGAGCCGCATGGCGTCCCGCAAAACCGGCTGCAGGTGCAGGGGCCGAAGCTCCTCCACGTACTGCCGGCCCACGGTGAGTATCTGCTTCACCAGGTCCTGGGCCCTTTTGGCCGCGCTCATGATCTGGGAGACACTTTCCCTGGCCGGGCTCCCTTCCTGCAGCTCCTCCGAGGCGAGCTCGGCAAAGCCCATGATGGGCGACAAGATGTTGTTGAAGTCGTGGGCGATGCCGGCGGCAAGGGTCCCCACCGCCTCCATGCGGTACACCTGCTGGAGCCTGTCCTCCAGGGTCTTGCGCTCCGTGATGTCCAGGACGATGCCCATGAGCCGGCAGGGCAGGCCTTCGGCATTCCGCGCAACCACCCTTCCCCGGGACTGGATCCAGATCCAGCGGTTGTCGTCCGTTAATATCCTCACCTGGAGGTCGTAGCCCTGGCTGCTCCCCTCGTGGATGTCCCGGAGCGCCTTTTCCACCCTGTCCTGGTCATCCGGATACAGCCTGGTTTTGAGCTTCTCCAGGGTATAGGGCGCGGTGATGGCGGAGAGGGAAAGCCGGGAAAGCAAACGCGAATCGGGGTAAAAGGCGAAATCGTCGAAATGGAACTCGTAGGTGGCGGCGTTGCTGGCCTCGATGGCCAGGGAAAGGCGCTCCTCCCGGTCCTTCAAGGCCAGCTCCGCTTGCTTTTGCTCGGTGATGTCGTAGATGATGCCGTTGGCGTACATGGGCAGGCCGGTGATGTCCGGGCTTCCGGTGCCCATGGCGTGCACCCAGCGCCACTCGCCTTTCTTGCGGTTGAAAATGCGGCCCTGCTCGTTCAGGCGGAAGCTGGAGAAGGCCTCGATGTTGGCGGCCATCATCCGCTCCACATCCTCGGGATGGGTGATGGCGAACCAGTCCTCCAGGCGGTAGGGGTCCTCCAGGCCCAGGACGTCCTTGGCCGAGGGGCTTAGAAACACCACGCGCAGCATGACCGGAGAGGTGTCGTCCCGCTCCAGGCGGTAGATCATGTAGTCCTGGGCGTTCACCATGAAGGCCCGGGTCTGCTCCTCGAACTGGAAGAGCCAGGCCAGGTACTCCGGGTCAATGCCGGAAGGGTCCTTGATGCCGGGCGATGACAAAAGCCTTTCTAAAAAGGCCTTGGCTTTGGCTTCCTTTTCTTGGCTGTCCATGGTCCTCCGTGGTCCGGGAAAAGTTCGGTTGGCTTCCAAGCGAGAAACCGCCCCCAATCGCCCGCGAACCCCAGGCTTGCATTGTCAGCCGTCCTGCCGGATGAACGAAATGGAGCCCTATGGGTCGGGATCCAGGCCGTCCACCCGGAGGAACACCACGCCTCCCACTTTCTCAGTGGAAATGATGAGCCTGTGGCGGATTGCGCCTTCCTCCGAGTCCTGGTTCAGGTAGGCTTCCACCATGGATTTGGCCTTGCCGGTTTCCAAGGTTTCCGTGACGCTACGCCGGATGGCGCAAGCCGAGCAGTGCTCGGTCCTGCCGCAGCCGCCCGGAAGGCGGGCATAGGAGCATTCGAACACATCTCCGCCCCGACGTCCCTCGATCCGGGCAAGCTCCTTTCCCAGCATGGCCCGGGCCGCGTCGTTGGCCGTTTGCACCACCGCATCCCCATCCACCACCACCACCGGCACCTCCAGGCTGTCCAGGTATCGGCCCAGATCCACTCCGGCCTGGAATACGAGGTTGTCGGCGCAGGGCGGGCAGATGCCGTGGGTGATGGGGTAATCGGACGGTTCGGCAGTGCCGCCCGGCGAATTCGATAATTTGGCTCCGCACCAGGCGCAGATCCTGAGCATGACGACCTCGCTGTCTTCCGCCGGCGTGTACCGAAAACACGCACCCCAACCTTTTGTTTATAGCAAAAAACGCGCCAGAGGCTCAGCTTTTCTCCCCAATCCGCTCAAGGGCATTCAGGGCAAGCGTGATGGGCAGGTCCTCGGTCCCTTCCGCAGTGAACAGGATGGGCCCGGGCCTTCGATAGTTGTCCGAGCCGGGATGGGCCGACAGCCAAACCTCCCGGAGGGCCCGCACCGCCTCGAAGGACGGAGACCGCGTATCCACCAGGCTTTTTTCGATGACCAGGGAGAGCTTTCCGCTGCGCTCCTCCAGGCGCATGAGGGCCGCGATGGGCACGCCCATGGGCTCCCATTTGTCGAAGCCCAGTTCCAGGTTGCGGATGGCCGCCATCTGTCCCGTGGCCCCGTTGGCGATAAGGGCGAACACCGTCAGCCCCAGATTGTAGGTGTAGGTGGCGTCGAACCAGGTGGGGTCGGCTCCCCGGCCGTCGTAGCCGTAAAAATGCGTCTGGGTCTTGAAGGACGGGATGCTCTTCTTGTGGACCTTCTGCAACGCCTTGGGCACCTGGCCGTTCTCGGCCAGCAGGCCTTCCCGGGCCAACGCCTGGGTGAGGGTTCTGACGTTGACGATTTGGGGCCGGGTAAGCAGGAACTCGCCATCGGACCAGTTCTCGAACAGGGCGCTTCCGTAGCGCTGGGCCGAGAGCCCCGCCTCGGCCATGGTCCTCACGAACCAGTCCCTGGGAATGCCCACCCGGTAGGCCCCCTGCTCCTGCAGCCACCCGAGGTAGTCCCGCACCAGCCCCAGAATGACCTTGTCCGTCTCCACCTGGGAGAAGGGAAAGTTGCCGTGGCTGTCCCGCTCCATGAGGAGCCCTTCCTGGAAAAAGGCCGGGATGTCGTTGAACAAATCGTCGTCCCGCGTGTTCCACATGGTGAAGGTCTTGTCCTCGCGGCTGCGGCGGGCCAGCCTGCGCAGGTAGTCCAGCTTCTCGTCCAGGGTGGGGTTGTCGTGGTGGAAGTTGGTGTCGTGGGTCTGGTTGTAGTCGGCGATGATGGTGTTCAGCTTGATGATGAACACCTGGATCTCGTTGATGAACTCCAGCACTCCCTCGGGGATCACGATGACGCCGTAGTTCTTTCCCGCCGCGGCGCGGCGCACCACGCAGTCGCATACCACGCGGGAGAGGTGCCGCAGGGTCATCCCGTAGGCCGTGTAGTCCGTCTCGCCGCGCATTTGGGCCGCAGCCAGCCTTTTTTCATCCAGATACTCGGCCAGGTCCTCGCCGATGAGCGTGATGTTGGCATGCGTCTGGAGCGCCACCTCCAGCGCCAGGTGGGAGGCCACCCGGCCCATGACCTTGCAGATGTGCCAGTACTTCACGTCCGAGGAGGCGTCCGTGCACAGGTTGGCGACCGCCCCTGCAAAGGCGCGCGCGGCCGTGTGGAAGCCGAAGCTCATGGCGCAGATCACCTGGCCCTTGTCGTCGCGCACCTGGATGTCGCCGTCTATGGTCTTGGGCACGCCGATGACCTGCACGCCGTCGTCCAGCATCTCCTGGGCCAGGAAGGCGGCGTTGGTATTGCTGTCGTCTCCCCCCACCACCACCAGGGCGTCCAGCCCCAGGCTCTTGATGGTGCGGCGGGAAAGCTCCATCTTCTCCTTGCTGTCAATTTTGGTGCGGCCCGTCTTGATCATGGAAAAGCCGCCCAGGTTCCGATGGAGGTCCACCATCTCGGCGGTGATCTCCACGGCTTCGCCCTCGATGATCCCGTCGGGCCCCATGAGAAAGCCGACGATCCTGCTCTCGGGATTGGCGGCCTTGGCCGCGTCGAAAACCCCGGCGATCACATTGTGCCCGCCGGGAGCGGGGCCGCCGGAAAAAACGATCCCGATGGTCCTCTTCTTGCCGTGGTCCCTGGCCGCTTCCTCAATCTCTCCTGCGGCAAGCACCCGCACGGCCCGGTTGGAGCAGATCCGGGGAAGCTCGCGGGCGGTTTCGGTGTCTATCCGGAAAACAAAGCGGTCGTCCTCGACAAGCCTGGTGGCTCCCCGGGTAAACACCGGGCAGCTGGGAACCCGGGCCTCCATTCGCTTGCGGGTTTCCGGGTTCACATTTCCCGTCACCCGCAAAAGGTCCGGGTCCGCCAAAAGCCCCTCCCTGTTCGGGCTTTTCGTATCCTCCATCTTGATTCCCTTTCCCTGATAAGCCGCACGCCGCCTCCCTCAAAGCGGCCCGGCATTGATTCCGGACAAGCCTCCCCCGGAGCAAAAAAAGCTATGGATTCCCCGTATTATAAGTAGTAGAAAACTAGCCTTTGTGCAAGCTTATCCCCTTGCGGGCGCGGCTTTGAAGCACGGAGCAAAACGGGGAGGGAAACCGGGCAGGACAAGGCGGAAAGAGAAAGCCTGCTGCAAACCGCCCGCCGGGGGAACGGGGGTCCAGGCAGCAGACCTATATACGAGTTCAGAAAAGGAGCGGAGACGTGGAGGAGAAAGTCCGTGAGGCGATCGCAAACGCAGTGACCACCGAGCCCTTTGCCCAAACCATGGGCATGAAGCTTCTGGAGCTTTCCGACGGGCACTCCCGGGTGAGCATGAAGCTCCGGCCCGACTTCATGGACAACATTTACTCCCGGGCCCACGGCGGGGCGGTGTTCGGGCTTTTGGACGAGGCATTCGAAACAGCCTCCCAGACCGGCGGCACCATTGCCGTGGCCATGAACGTAAACATCACCTACGTGGCGTCCCCCGATCCCGGGGCCACCATCATTGCAGAAGCCAACCGCATCAGCCGCACCAAGCGCACCGCCGGGTTCTCCATCACGGTTGCCCAGGAGGACGGCAAGCTCATCGCCACCTGCCAGGCGCTCGCTTACGACACGGGAAAACCGATACCGTTCGTAAAGGGGTGATGGGGCTCAGCTACAGGATATGGACCTGGCATCGGGGACCACAGTCTCTGGGGAGGAGCCCTCCCGGGAAGGCCCCCGGGGATCCCTTTCTTACGCAAACCGTATCCGTCGTGCCCTCACCTGTTCCATGGAAATCCTTTGCGAAACACTTTTCCCAATTCCCCCTGCATGCTGAGTTAGGTCTTCCTCTGCAAGCTTCCCCGGCCTTTATTCCAGGCTCTCCTGCAGGTGTTGTATGAATCTTCCCTGCATTCGCAAGCCGCCTCGATGAGAGCCCCGACCGACGCCCTCAGTTTTATAGGCATTTTTGTTGTTTTTATCATTTATCGCTACAAAAATGTTTATAAATTCTTTTTCCCTCTTCGCACTGATGCTGTTGAAGGACTGCAATTCTAATCCCTTAGAGCTATCAAGCCCCGTGGCACAGGCCTTGCTTTTGAAAGAATCGAGAGATTGGCTGAACCACAGGAACCCGACAGCCCATCTCTTACAGCCTAACCGGCTCCCCGTCGTGCCGGACCACTGGAACAGCGCCCGCTCCCACCGTGCGCAGCGGGCCCGCAAAGAGAGGCGTGCCATGACCCGAATCGAGGCCATCATCAAGCAGCACAAGCTCGAAGACGTAAAAGACCACCTGGGCAAGTCCGGCGTCCACGCCCTGACCATCCTGGACGCCACGGACTTCAAGCGAAACCGGGAGTCCAAGTCCGGCACCTACCGGGGGGCCTCCGTGGGCCAGGACACCGTGCGCCGGCTGGTGGTGTTCTTCTATGTGGAGGACGCCTTGGCGGAGGAGGCCATAGAGACCCTTCTGGGAGCAGCGGTCACGGGGGAGGGCTCGGACGGGCACATCGCCGTCACTTGCCTCTCGGACCTGATCCGGATCAGCGACGGGGTCCGCGGGGAAAAGGCCATCGGGTGATGGCCGATCCTTTTTTCCGCATAGAGCAAGGAGGGCAACATGGGCGGGATCGCCGTCGTCACCGACAGCCTGGGGAACATCCCAGCCGAAACGGCAACGAAACACGACATTAATGTCATTCCCTTTCATATCGTGCTGAACGGAAGGGCCTACCTGGAGGGCCGGGACATCACCTACGCAAGCTTCTACAAACGCTACGACCTCTACCACGTGAAGAAGGTGGAGGCGCCCCCGGAGCACGATTACGTGCTTTTCTACATGAAGCTTGCGCGCATGCACCCGGCCATGGTGCTTCTGCACTCGTCCGCCTCACCGGGGAACCTTTTCGCCACCGCGCTCTCCGTGCACGAGAAGATGCGCCACGAGCACGGCTGCAAGGTGGCCTGCGTGGACACGGGGACCCTGGGCCCGGCCCACGGCCTCCTGGCCATCCTGGCCGCGCAGGCGGCGGCCGCGGGAGCCACCATGCACCAGGTGCTCTCGCTGCTCTTTTCCGCAATCCCGCAAACCAGGCTGTATATCCACCCCGGGGCCACGAGGGGAACCCGGAAGCTGCCCGGCGGAGGGCTGTTCCGGGCGACGCCCGTTCTCACCGTGGGGAAAAAAGGCGAGCTCGCTCCGGCGGACGAGGTCAAGGTCAAGAAGGGGCGCTTCCTCATGGACATGGCGCGGCACGCGCGGGAGGACGCCGGAGGGCAGCCGGTGATGCTGGCCGTCACCGCTCCGGACCCGGAAGCGCTCAACGAGCGTATCCTGCCTCCCTTTGAGGAAAGCCTGGACTGCCGGCTGGTGATGGCGGAGGCCACCTGCCCCTCCGTGGCGGTGGATCTGGGGCCGGAGGCGATCCAGATCGCCTATGTCAAGCTGGGAGGGCTGGGACAGCAGCCGGTGCCGGGCGGGCGGATCGCCGCATGAAATAGCGGCCGCAATGCATTGCGCAGGGCGTGCTCCATTGCCGCAACAATGCGCTCGAGGGCGGGGAAATCCCGAAGAAAGCGAGCTATCGTGGAAAGGGGGGGAGAGGGGGAAGCCCGCTTGCGCGGCGGATTTCCCCCTCGTTTTTCCGGCCGGCGCCCGGTTTGGGCTACTTGGGTTGGAACGTGGCGGTGATGGTGTTGCCGTTGCACTGGCACTCGCCGGAGCCGCCGCCTTCCATGCCGTCGGCGGGCTTGATGAGATGGAAGCGGCAACGCATGTGCTTGCCGTTTAAGTCAATGAGGTTCGCCACCACCTTGCCCGAGTAGCGGATGATGAAGTCGGTCTGCATGACGGGCCCCCAGTAGTTCCAGTCGTACCATCCGCCCGTCCAGCCGTCCCACAGGGGAGCCAGCTGCTCCTCCTGGGTCATGGAGTTGATCTGGTAGAAGTTGCCGGAGTACTGGTCGCCGTCCGGGGTGATGGCGGTCATGGTGCCGGTCTGGCCCCCGTCCTTGCTGGTCCAGGAGAACACGGAGGACTCCTCCTGGCCGGACTGGGTTTCCATCATTCCCACGCCCGCGCCGGTGGAGGTGCAGGCGGCGAGGGCCGCGGCGAGCATCAGGGCCGCGCAGGCAAGGGCGAACGTGCGGAGTCTCATTTCCATCTCCTTGGGATACGGGTTTGTGGAGAAAACGGCACCGCAGGAAGATCATCCCCAGATGGTCTCGCGGTACTTTTATCAGGCGGCGATACAGAAATGAAGCGCCACCATAGCGTATTTGCCGGCAGGGGTAAAGAATCCTTTTGGGCACGGTTCCACAAACCCGCCGCCGGGAGCATTTCGCAGCCTGATCGTGCGAAATGCCGAGGGCAAGAGATACCGGGCGAGATAGGGTAGCAGGTGCGGCAGGAAGTTGTTCTTGAAATGGGTTCCCTTTATTTCTTTTCTCTTTTCAAAAGCCGTATGGACCAGATGTCCGGGTCCAGGCCGGGGCGCGGGATCTGCCAGCGGAGCGCATAGTATAGCCGCACCCAGTCCATGATAGCCTTTCCGTTCTCCGGGTCCGTTCCAAACAGGCCCACGCCGAAGTCCGCCGAGAGCTTGGGGATGACCAGCACGGCGTCGGGCGGGTGCTTTCGGATGTCGGCAAGCATCTCCCGCTCGGAAAACACGATGAGCTCGGTGGGCATGAAGTTCATATAGCGGGTGGGATTTTTGCACCCGGTGAGGAAGTTCACCATGATGCCCTCGGGAAGGACCAGGAGGGTCTCGCCCGGAGCCACGCTTGCGCGTACGCGGGAAAGGACCTCATCGAAGCCCTCCCCGGCGATGGCGAAGCCTTTGGAGCTGGGGTAGGCGTAGATGCGGTCCGGCGGCGCGCCGACGGGGAAGGTCTTTTCCGAAAGCCGGGAAAAGGAGAGGGAAGCGGCGAAGGCAAGGTCCAGCATGAGGAAGGCGGCCGCCAGGGCCTGGGCGGCCGTCTTGGAGCCCCCTTGCCGGGAAACGAGGGCGGGGAGCCCGTAGGTAAACGCCGCGGTGAGGAGCAGCGCGGCGGGCATGGCCAGCACGAAGCCCAGCTGGCCCACGCGAGGCTTTACAAGCATCTTGGCCAGGAGCAAAAGAGAAAGCACGGCCCAGACCGCAAGGCTGCTTGTCGATGGATCGGGAAGGCCCCGGTGCTTGGGTAGCAGCGCCGGCCCAAGGAGAAAGGCTACGGCGCACAAAGAAAAAGCCGTGAGGGCTCTCCCCAGGATGACGGCGGGAAGGGGCGTGCCGAAGAGGACCCGAAGGCTCAGAAAGACTGCGACCGCTCCGGTTGCGGCGAGGATCGCGCCGGAGGCTTTCCCCAGCCGCGCGGGCAGCAAGCTCAAGGCCGCCAGGGCCGCTGCGGTAAGCGCCATCCGCAGGAAGTCCGCGCCGGCTCCGGCCAGGTTCCGCATCGGATGGTCCAGGCCCAAGGACGAACGGTAGAAGAGGTTTTGGGAAACCCGCGGGTCCAGGGCGGCGGTAACGGTGCGGGAGAGGGAGGAGAGGCAGGGCCCCGCACCCAGGGGCAGCGAAAGCAGGGCAAAGGCGGCCAGCGCCGGAGCCGCGGCCGCGGCCAGAAACAGGGCGAACCGTTCGGCCTTGCGCTCCGGGCTTTGCATGAAAAAGAGGAGGAAGAAGGCTGCGACGGCCCCGCTTGCCGCCAGGATGACCTCGATCTTGGTGAGGAGGATGAGGCCGAAAACCAAGCCCGCGAGAAGAAGCAGCCCCTTGCTTTCCCTTTTAAAAAGGACGGCCAGCAGGTTGACCAGGGCCAGGCAGAGGGCGGCGCCGACCGTGAGGTCCTCCGAGTAGGGCGCGACCCAGTTGAAGATGCCGATGGCGTGGAAGTGCTGAAACGCGAAGAAAAAGAGAAAGACCGCGGTGGTGAAAAACGCGGTGAAGGTATTTGCGGCCCGCCGGAAGAAAAGGAAGATGAGCGCCGCGGAAGCGGCCGTAAGCGCGAGGTTGGCCCCGGTGAAGGTGCGGATCGAGGGACCCAGCAGGGAAAAGAGCGCCGCCATCGTGTAGGAGGCGAGCGGCCCTTTCAAAAAGGCGATGTCGCGGTAGAGGACCGCTCCCCCGGAGAGCCGCCAGGGAAGGTAGAGCTCTCCCCCGAAGTCAACGAGGATGTCGCCGTAACGTCCGAAGCCGTAGACGGCTGCCGCTGCGAACATTGCTGCCAGGAGGCCGGCGGCCGCTAAGGTGCTTCGCTTCCCTGCTTTTTCCATGGGTGGGTGCCTGCCGGAGCGGAATCCGTTGTTCGATGCCCGGCAGCATAGCCTGTTCTCGGGGCGGGGTAAAGGGAGGGGGCGCGCGGAGGCCCGCCGGGTCCGCCCGGAGGCCTCCCTCGTCGCTTTCCTGCCTTATGCCTTGTGCCTCTTGTTCTCCATGTAATAGAGGATGGGCACCGTCATCCGCGAGAAGAGCAGGCTCGCCACCTCGCCCGCCATGAGGCTTACGGCCAGGCCCTGGAAGATGGGATCGAACAGGATGACGGACGCGCCCACCACCACCGCGGCCGCGGTGAGCATCATGGGCCGGAAGCGCACCGCGCCCGCATCCACCACCGCCTGGGCGAGCGGCATGCCCTGCTTCTGCCGCAGCTCGATGAAGTCCACTAGGATGATGGAGTTCCGCACCACGATGCCCGCTCCCGCGATGAAGCCGATCATGGAGGTGGCGGTGAAGAAGGCCCCCAGGGCCCAGTGGGCGGGCAGGATCCCGATGAGCGAGAAGGGGATGGCCACCATGATGAGGACCGGCGTCGAGAAGCTCTGGAACCATCCCACCACCAGAACGAAGATGAGCACCAGGACCACGGCGAAGGAGATGCCCAGATCCCGGAAGACCTCGTAGGTGATGTGCCACTCGCCATCCCACTTCATGGCGAAGTTCTTGTCCGACTCGGGGATGTTGGCGGTGTGCTGGGCGATCTCGTAGCCCTCGGGGAGCTTGATTTCCGCAATCTTCTTACGCATCTCCAGAATGGCGTAGACCGGGCTCTCCTTTTTCCCGGCCACGTCCGCGGTGACGTAGACCACGGGCAGAAGGTTCTTGTGGTAGATGGCGCGGTCCTGGGGCGTCTTCTCGGGGCGCACCAAGGTGGAGAGCGGCACCATGCTGCCGTCGGCGGCGGCGATCTTCACCGAGGAAAGCCGTGCGATGGAGGCGCGGTCCGCGAGGGGAAGCCGGACGTTGATGGGAACCGGCTCGCGCTCCCGGTCCTTGTGCAGGATGCCCGCGTCCATGCCGTTCAGGGCCAGCGACAGCGCCCCGGTGACCCTCTCCACGCTGATGCCGTGCATGGCGGCCTTTTCCGCGTCCACGGAAAGGAGATACCGGGGCTGCTCCTCCTCCAGGTACATGTCCGCGTCCACCACGCCCTCGGTGCTTTCGAAGATGTTCATGATCTTCGCGGCGATCTCCCGCTGGCGCTGGTAGTCGGGCCCGTAGACCTCCGCCACCAGGGTGGCCAGCACGGGCGGGCCGGGCGGCACCTCGGCCACCTTGATCCTGCCGCCGTACTTGGCGGCGATCTCCGAGAGCTTTCCGCGCACCCTTTTGGCGATGTCGTGGCTTTGCTTTTTGCGCTCGGATTTTCCGGCCAGGTTCACCTGGATATCGGCCACGTTGGGACCCCGCCGCAGGTTGTAATGGCGGACCAGGCCGTTGAAATTGAAGGGCGCCGACGTGCCCGCGTAGACCTCGTAGTCCTTCACCTCGTTCACGGTGGCCAGGAACTCGGCCATCTCCAGGGCCACATCCGCGGTGTGCTCCAGTGTCGAGCTCTCGGGCATGTCCAGGATCACCTGGAACTCGCTCTTGTTGTCGAAGGGAAGCATCTTCACCTTCACCAGGCCCACGGCCACCATGGCGCAGGCGCCCACCAACATGACGGCCACGCTGCCGAGGAAGATCCAGCGGTACGGGGGCTTGGCGATGAGCGGGTCCATGGCCCGGCGGTAGAGCCGGGTGCTCCAGTCCTCGGTGCCCTCGTGATGGTGCTTGCCGTGCTTCTTGCCCCGCAACAGCCGGAGCGCCGCCCAGGGCGTGACCACAAAGGCCACGATGAGGGAGAAGACCATGGCCGCCGACGCGCCCACGGGAATGGGCCGCATATAAGGCCCCATGAGCCCGCCCACGAAGGCCATGGGCAGGATGGCGGCGATGACGGTGAGCGTGGCCAGGATGGTGGGGTTGCCCACCTCGTCCACCGCCTCGATGGCCACGGCGGCGTGCGGCCGGCCCTGGTTGTCCGGCATGCGGAAGTGGCGCACCATGTTCTCCACCACCACGATGGCGTCGTCCACCAGGATGCCTATGGAAAAGATGAGCGCGAACAAGGTGATGCGGTTCAGCGTGTAGCCGTAAAGATAGAAGATGAAGAGGGTGAGCGCCAGCGTGACCGGGATGGCCAGGAGCACCACGCCCGACTCCCGCAGGCCCAGGGTGAGCGCGATGAGGATGGTCACCGAGATTACGGCGATCATCATGTGGAGCAGAAGCTCGTTGGACTTTTCCTTGGCCGTCTCCCCGTAGTGCCGGGTAACGGTCACCTTCACGTCATCGGGGATCACCCGTCCCCGGGCCTCCTCCACGCGGGCCAGGACGTCCTCGGCAACCTTGACGGCGTTCACGCCCTTGCGCTTGGCAATGGAAAGGGTGACGGCGGGCGAGATCTCCTCCGGGGCCTCGGCTTCATCCCCGGCCGGCCCCGCGCCGATGAACACGTACTGGGAAGGCTCCTCCGGTCCGTCCGTGACGCCGGCCACATCCCGCAGATACACGGGCCGACCGTCATGGATGCCCACCACCACGGCCTCCACGTCTGCCGCGTCCTGTAAAAACCCTCCGGTGTGCACCAGGACCTGGCCGTCCTTGCCGGGGTAGGAGCCCGAATCAGCCTCCCGGTTGGCCGCCGAAAGCATGGCGGGCAACGCCTCCGGGCTTATGCCGTAGGCCGCGATCTTCACCGGGTCCAGGGCCACGCGCACGGTGCGCCGGGCGCCGCCGGTGAGCTCGGTCACGGACACGTTGGGCACCCTTTTCACGATGGCCTCCACCTCGGAGGCCAGGCGGCGCAGGGTGTAGTGGTCCTTGCCCGGCCCCCAGAAGGTGAGCGCCAGGATGGGAACGTCGTCAATGTAGCGGGGCTTCACCAGCGGCGGGCTCGCCCCGGCCGGGATGCGGTCGTAGTTGGCCAGGAGCTTGGACTGGAGGCGGACGATGGCCTTTTCCTCATCCTCGCCCACCTTGAAGCGCACGATCACCAGCCCCTGGCCGGGCATGGCCGTGGAGTAGAGGTACTCCACCCCGGGGATCTCCCACAGGAGCCTCTCCATGGGGCTGGTGACCCGCTGCTCGACCTCCTTGGCGCTGGCGCCGGGCATGGAGACGAACACGTCCACCATGGGCACCACGATCTGGGGCTCCTCCTCCCGGGGAAGGGCCACCACCGCGGCGATGCCCAATAAAATGGACGCAATGACCAAAAGCGGCGTCAGCTTGCTGTTGATGAAGAATGCCGCAATCTTACCCGCCGGACCCATTCGCTCACTCACGGATTCGCCTCCGCAGAACGCTCGTATGGTACAAACAGCCTGAATCCCCGGCCCGTGCGGTCCGTCCGACCGCTTTGGGCTGCCGCCGCCCCTCTATGAGCTTTTGGGACCGGCCTCCGCCTTCTCCGCTCCTTGCACCGGGGCGCCGTCCGTGAGCGTGACCGGAGGGGACGCCACGTAGCGGTCGCCTGCGGAGATGCCGGAAAGGACCTCCACCAGATCGCCGAACGTCCGTCCCAGGCGCAGCAGGCGGAACCGGGCGCGGTTTTCCTTGTCCACCAGGAAGAAGCCGTCCAGCTGCCCCCGCCGCACCACGGCCGTGCCCGGCATCAGCAACAGCCCGCCCGGCGCCAGCGGCACCTCCACACGGGCGAACATGCCCGAGTGCAAGCCCGGGTCCGGCGGAAGGTTCGCCTGGACTAGAAAGGAGCGGCTCCGGGCGTCCGCCGAAGGGGAAACCATGGACACCTCGCAGGAAATGATCCGGTCGGAAAGCCCCGGCACGATCACCTGCACCTTGCTTCCTCTAGACACGGCCTGGACCTGGCTCTCGGGTAGCAGGAAATCCACCCGCAGGCCCGTGGTCCCTTCCAGGCTGACCAGGGGCGTGCCCGGAGCGGCCAGGTCGCCCTCCTGCACCAGCTTGGCCGTCACCACGCCGTCATAGGGAGCGGTCACCAGCGAGTCGCGCTCCCCCACTCGGGCCCCGGCCAGGGCGGCGGTGGCCTGGTCCACCCGGTGGGTGGCGGCCTCCACCTGGGCCTGGGCCTGGGCCAGGGCGGCGGTCGCCTCGTCGGCCCGCGCGCGGGCCTCATCATACTCCTGGCGGCTCACCGAGTTCTTTTCCATCAGCTTCACGTAGCGCTCGAAGGTGGTCCGGGCCAGCTTTTCCTGGGCCGCCGCGGCGTTCTTGCCGGAAAGGGCGGCGGAAAGCGCCTGCCGGGCCTCTGCCAGCCCGGCCGAGGCCTGCTGGGCCTGGGCTTCCACCTGGCGCGGGTCAATCTCCACCAGGACGTCGCCCGCGCTCACGCGGTCGCCTTCCCGCACGTTCACCTTCCGCACCACGCCCATGAGCTTGCTGGCCAGGGTGGAGGAAAGCTCCGCGTGCACGGTGCCCACCGCGTCGTAGCGGCCCGGCGTCTCGGAAAGCGCCATGGTTTCCACCCGGGCGGCGACCGGAGGCCCGCCCGCGTCGGGGCGGTTGCCGGGCTCGATCTCCTTCCCGCATGCAAACGCGAGGGAAAGAAACAAAAGGGGCAGGACGCGAAGAAAAGCCCTTGCCATGACGGCCTCCTTTACGGTCAGGATCATGTCCCGGCTATGGGGTCTGCGTTTGCGTAAGCATCTCCTCCCCGTTTCCGGAGGAGGCGTAGAGATCCACGACGGCCACTCGGAAGTCATGGATGTTGCGGTAATGAAGCAGGCGAGACTGCTCCAGGGCATCCGCTGCGTCCAACAGGTTCACCACCGTATAAAGCCCGGCCTGGTAGCGCTCGGTGATGATGCGCAGCGCCTCCTCGGCCTGGGTCACGGAGAGCGCGGACACGTCCACGCAACCGTGAGCCCGTTGCGCGTTCCAGTAGGCCTCGCGCACCGACACGCCGATGCCCTCGCTCAGGGCCCGGACGTTGGCCCGCGCCGCGGCCAGGTCCTGGACCGCCTCCTTGGCCTTGGCGTCGTTGTAGAATCCGGAAAAGAGGTTCAGCCGGACCTGGGCGCCCAGGGTGTAGGAGTCCTTGAAGTCGCCGAAGTCCTCGGTGTTGGTCTCCCATGCGCCCCGGAGGTCCACGGCCGGGAGGTTGGCCAGCTTGGCCTTTTTCACGGCCAGCTCGGCCGCCTCCTGCATCTTCCTGGCCGCCTGGAGGTCCGGGCGGCCCTTCTCCGCCTTGGCCACCCACTCCTGCTCGTCGCCGGAAACCGGCTCCCCGGCCGATAGGTCGGTCACCAGGTCGAACTCCGGCGTGCCCTCCTCGCCCATCGCGGCGTTCAGGTAGAAACGGGCGATCTTCTCGGAGGTCCGGGCCTTGCGGAGTTCCTGCTCCACCCGGGCTCGGGCCACGCTGGCGCGCAGAAGGTCGCTTTTCACCGCGAAGCCGCTCTGCAGCTTGGCGCTGATGAGGTCCTCGTGGGCCTTGGCGGTCTCCAGGCTCTGCTCCATCACGGCAACGTTCTTCCGGGCCAGCTGCACACCCAGGTAGGCGCGTGCGGCCCGGGCCGCCGTCTGCTGGCGCACCGACTCGCCGGAGAATCCCTCCGCCGCCTGCCCGGCCTTGGCCTGGGCAAGCCTGGTCCAAGACTGGCCGGAGTCGTACACCGGCACGGAAAGGGCCACGGCGGTGTTGAAGTTGCCGATGGCCGACGGGTCGTTGAGCTGCCGGGGATCGAAGTCGGCTGCGGTGATGGCCCCCTGGTTCAGGCGCGTCCCGAAGGCCCACAGGGGACTGGTGGTGTCCTGGTAGCCCTCGGACACGTCCAGCCGCGGGAACAATGCGGACCGGGCCTGGCGCACCCGCTGCTCCGACGCCCCCACCCGCGCCTGGGCCGCCTGGACTCCGGGATTGTTGGCGAGCGCCCGGGATACCGCCTGGGAAAGGGTCAGGGGCTCGGCCGCAGCCGCAAGACAGGGCAGGGCCAGGATGGCCAGGGCGGCCCCCAGGGCCTTTTTCGCAAATCGCATCATGACTCCGTGTCCCCTTGTTTAGAAGCTATCCCTTAAGGAATGAAGGAAAAGGATTTTTCGGGGGAGGGGGGAAAACCCCTTTTGAAAACGCGGCTTTTCCCCCCGTCCCCCGAACCCTCTCCCCCCTTTTGAGGCAAAACTTTTTGAACCAGGCCCAAAGACTGTCCTTCGAAACTTGCCGCCCATATGGACTGCAAAAATCGCTTTCCGTGAGAACGGAAATGAATATTTAGAAAATGAGCATGTTCCATCGAGAGTATTTTGAAAAGAGTTCTCGTAGTACGGCATGGGCAAAACACACGACGAACCGGTGCGGGCCTGTCCATGGCCCTGAAAATCCCACCGGCTCGCTGTGTTTTTCTACCTTTTACAAATACTTGGTACTTGCCGAAGACTATATGCACTTTTGGCGATTTAGCAAGGGGGCTGCTTCCTTTCCCTGTTTTTTTCTGCAGTCGGCCTAAAAATCCGAAAGCAGCAGGAGTCTCTTGCATCCAGAAAAACAACGGCCCAGCCGCGACGCCGCAACAGTTGTCTTGAACCTCGGCTGGTGCTATAGAATTTTTACTTACCCATGGCCTTATCCGTAAAAAAACAGGCCGGCACGGGCTCACGCCCGCGGGCCGGCAAAAAGGACCCGATGGACGCCAAGGCCCAGCAGCGCTTCTCCCGTCGCCAGGAGATCGTCTTCGTGCTGTTTTTCTTCCTGATCCTCTTTGCGACCGGGAGCCTGTTCACCTTTTCCATGGAGGATCCCTCCCTTCTCCATTCCGGGTCCGCCCACGGCGTTCGAAACCTGTTCGGAGTGGCCGGCTCCCAGTTTTCCGGGCTCCTCATCTTCCTTTTCGGCCTGGGCGCGTTCTGGGCGCCGCTGCTCCTGTTCTTCCTGGCCTGGCACCTCTGGAACAGGAGCACCCGGGGCCGCTTCGCGGCATTTCTATTCGGCTCCTTCCTGCTGGCCGTCTTCAGCGGCTCCCTGGCCACCCTGGCCCGCGCCGGAAGCGAAACCCGCGAGATCTCGGTCTTCGGGCTGGCCTTTCCCGCGGGCGGCATCCTGGGCGACGCCGTCAAGGAGCTCCTCACAGCCCTTTTGAATCCCGGCGGGGCCTTTTTCTTCCTGTTCACCCTCTTTCTCGTCTCCCTGATAGCGGCCACCGGGCTTTCGCTGGTACGGACCTCTTACTGGACCCGCACGTTCTCTGGCCGGGCCTTCCGCAAGTTCCAGAGCCGCTGGATCCTCTTCTGGGAGCGCCGGAAAAAGGCCCGGCGCCGCGCGGAGAAAAAAGCCGAGCTGGTCTCCCTGCCCGCGCCCAAGCCCCCGCGCATCAAGAAAGTCACCAAGAAACCGGTGGAACCGCCGGCCAAGCAGAAGACCCTGCCCTTCTCTCCCGAGATCGCGGGCGAAACCGTTCTGCCGCCCGTCAGCCTCCTGGACGACCCCGGCCCCCGGCCCCCCGGCGCCGACAAGAAGAACCTGGAGATGCAATCCCGGCTCCTGGAGAAGAAACTGGGCGACTTCGGCGTGAATGGGCAAGTGGTGGAGGTAAGCCCCGGCCCGGTCATCACCACCTTCGAGTACGAGCCCGCGGCCGGCGTGAAGATCAACAAGATCACCAGCCTCTCCGACGACCTGGCCCTGGTGCTCCGCGCCACCTCCGTCCGCATCATCGGCCCCATTCCCGGGAAAGCCGCCGTGGGCATCGAGGTCCCCAACTCCGAGCGGGAGCTGGTGCACTTCAAGGAAGTGGTGTCCGCACCCGAGTTCGCCGACCCCAAAAGCAAGCTCACGCTCTGTCTGGGAAAGGACATCGTGGGAAATCCCACGGTGTCGGACCTGGCCAAGATGCCCCACCTGCTCATCGCCGGCGCCACGGGCTCGGGCAAGTCCGTAGCCTTGAACGCCATGATTGCGAGCCTTCTTTACAAACGCACCCCCGACGAAGTGAAGTTCGTCATGGTGGACCCCAAACGTATCGAGCTTTCCAACTACGACGGCATTCCCCACCTCATCTGCCCCGTGGTCACGGACGTGAAAAAGGCCACCAACGCCCTTTTCTGGGCTGTGCGGGAGATGGAACGCCGTTACGAGGCCATGGCCGGCGTGGGCGCTCGCAACATATCGGGTTACAACCAGAAGATGGCCCAGCTAAAAGAGAAACGGGCCAAGGAGCCGCCCCCTCCCCCGCCCGACCCGGAGTCCGGCGCTCCGCCGCCTCCCCCCGAACCCGAGCCCGAGCCCCTTCCCTTCGTGGTCGTGGTCATAGACGAGCTGGCGGACCTCATGATGGTGGCCTCCCGGGACGTGGAGGTGGCGCTGGCGCGGCTGGCCCAGATGGCCCGCGCGGCCGGAATCCACCTCATCCTCGCCACCCAGCGCCCCTCCGTGGACGTGCTCACGGGCACCATCAAGGCCAACTTCCCCACCCGCATCGCCTTCCAGGTCTCGTCCAAAATCGATTCCCGCACCATCATCGATGGAAACGGGGCCGAAGCACTGCTGGGCTCGGGCGACATGCTCTTCATGCCCCCGGGTGCGGGCAAGATCCAGCGCCTGCACGGGGCCTTCATCTCCGACGAGGAGCTCTCCCGCGTGCTCAGCTTCGTGCGCCAGCAGGCCGGCCCCCGTTACGACAACTCGGTCACGGAAGCGCCTCCCGGCGCCAAGGAAGACGGAGAACCGGGCGAGGAAGAGTACGACGAGAAGTACGACGAGGCCGTGGCCATCGTCACCGAAACCCGACAGGCGTCCATCTCCATGATCCAGCGCAAGCTCCGCATCGGTTACAACCGGGCCGCCCGCATCATCGAGCTGATGGAAAGGGAAGGCGTGGTGGGCCCCTCCGACGGTGTAAAACCCCGCGAAGTCCTAGTAAGAGCCTACGACGAGTAAAGCAATCGAGGCAGCGGGAAAGCTTGGCCCCCGGGCTGCGAACCAGGGCTGTTTCCAAAAAGAATTTCGCTATGGAAAGTAGGAAGCAACTGCGCGTCGCTTTTTTTCAGAACCTCTGTGAAGAAATGCATGGCCCCCTGATCCTTTCCGAGCTCCTGGAGCGGGAAGGGCACCAGGTCCGCTTCTTTCTGGAGGAAAAGGGATGGCTCTCGCGGCTTGCCGCCTGGGCCCCGGACGTGGTGGCCCTTTCCGCCTCCACGGGCAACCACATCCGCCTTCTGCGCGCGGCCGAGCGCATCAAAGCGAACCTGAACCCGGCCCCGGTGACGGTCATGGGAGGACCGCATCCGACCTTTTTCCCGGACGTGGTGCGGCATCCGGCCCTGGACGCCATTTGCCGCGGGGAAGGAGACCTTGCCTTCCCCTTGTTCCTCTCCGGCATCGAAGACGGAAGGCCCCCGGAAGATACCCCCAACTTCTGGGTGCGGAAAGACGACCGGATCATCCGGAACGAGATGGGACCCCTGGTCCGGCACCTGGACCGGCTCCCCTTCTCCCGGAGGAGGATCTACGACGCGAGCAGGGCGCTGCGCACGGCCCCGGCTAAGACCGTGTTCACCGGCAGGGGCTGCCCCAACAACTGCATCTTCTGCTTCAACCACGCCTACCGCTCCCTGGTGAAGGGCAAGGGCCCCTTCCTGCGGCGCAGGAGCGTCTCCCACGTGATGGAAGAGATCCTCTACCTTGATAAGAATTTCGGGTTCCGGTCCCTGGAGTTCTACGACGACATCTTCACCCTGGACAGGCAATGGGTGTTTGAGTTCGCGGATGAGTATGGCCGGCTCGTGAAAAAGCCTTACACCATCATCACCGCCGCCGACCGCATGGACGAGGAGCTGGCGGAAGCGCTCCATGCCTCGGGCTGCGCCTGGGTTGCATTCGGCATCGAAAGCGGGAACGAGGAGCTGCGGAAGAAAATCCTGAAAAAACCCGTCGCCAATGAAGACATTCGAAGATGCGCCGGGCTTTTGAGGAAAAAAGGAATCCGCTACTACACCTTCAACATCCTGGCCATGCCCGAAGAAAAAAGGGAGAACGCCCTGGAAACGCTGCATCTCAACCAGGAGATCCGTTCCCATCATGCTTTCTGCTCCATAGCCCAGCCCTATCCCGGAACCCGGCTGGCCGAGCTGGCCGTGGAAATGGGCCTGGCCACGCGGGAAGAGCTGGAAAGGGATTCGGAGAGCATGACCAGCTTCCTGGGGAAAAGCATCTTTAGAAACGGCAACGATCCCTTTACCGTGAATCTCCAGAAGTTCTTCCCCCTCCTGGTGAAGGCTCCGGCCCTGGAGCCCCTGATCCTTCCCCTGCTCAAACTGCCGCCCAACCAGCTTTTCCTCCTGGTGCACCAGGCGATCCACGGCCTCCACGTCAAGGCGCGGCAAAACGAGGGCTGGTTCCGGGCGGCGGCCCGCTATCTGCGGAACCGGAACGTCTACTATGGCAAAAGCACCTGAATAGAACGCAGGCACATTGCAAACCGGATAGAAGCTGTTTCATAACCCCGGATCACGTTTCCAGGCAAGGCGCGGAAAAGACGAAAAAGCGGAGCATACGGCTTGTATGTGAGCATTTTGAGAAGGCGAAGGAACGCCGCCCTGGGGCGTCAGACGGAATTATAAAACAGCTTCTTAGCCGGCCGCTTCCGACCCCTGCCCAAGGAGCCCCCCATGTCCGAAAAGATCACCCGCCGGACCTTTCTTTCCGCGGCGGCCTGGGCCGGGGCAGCACTGGCCTCTCCGGGCCTCGTCGCCTGCGGAAAGCCGAAAACAGCCGGGAAGCCGCCCCGGATCGTCATCATCTCCATTGACTCCCTGGACCCGCGCTACCTGGCTCTGGACCAAAACGGCATGCCCGGAGGAAGGCCCGGCAACCGGCTCATGCCCAAGGTCCACGAGTTCCTGGAAGGCGGCGCGACCCTGGCCGGCGCACGCTGCTTTCTCCCGGCCGCAACAGACGCCAATCATTTGAACGCCCTGGCCGGGACCCATCCTGGCATGACCGGAGTCCTGGGGGTTTCGGTCCAGCCCGCGGGCTTCGGCCCGGACGGCCGGATGGCCGTCTTCCCCACCAGCCTTTCCTGGGCCCGCACCGCGGACGGGAAGCCCGTGGACACGCTTCTGGCCGCCTACGGCCGCCGTTACGGGAAGAGCGCCAAGGTCCTGGCCGTCTCGGGCAAGGACTGGGTGGGCCGCATGCTGAACGCTCCGGGCTCGGGCCTCTCGGCCCTGGTGGTGGGAAAGGATCATCCTTCCTACGTGCCCGCTCCCAGGCCATACAGCTTCTATGATCCTCCGGGCGACGAAAACGCGGACACCGACAAGGAAAGCATCTACCAGAAGCTCTTCTCGCACATCGCCTACGAAGGCCGGCCCGAGCGATTCCCCTGCGACGAATGGATCAAGGATGCGGCCCTGGCGGTGATTACGCGAGAAAAGCCGGAGCTCGCCTTTGTCATCTTCGCCCAGATGGACGACCTCTCCCACGGCCTGGGCTGCGCCTACCCCGAGGACTTCGTCCCCGGCGAGGGCGGGGGCGTTTGCCGTTTCAACCCCATGGTCTATCGCGAGCCCGCTCTGGACGGAGTGCGGGACGTGGACCGGCGCTTCGGGGAGTTCATGGTGAGGCTCACCGCCATGCCCGAGTACCGGGACGCCGTGTACGTCCTCTACTCGGACCACGGCCACGTGACCCACCGTTCCACGCTCGTGACGCCTCTTCTACGGCCGTCGGGAACGGACTTCACGAAGGTTCTGAAGAGCGCGAGGGTGGTGAGCAAAAAAGAGGCGAAGGGCATCGGCCTGGGGGCCTACTCGGCCACCAGCCTGGGCTTCTTGTACTTCCCGGAAAAAAACGCGGAGGCGCGCGCCGCCCGGGGAAAGGAAGCGCGGGAGGCCCTGGAGGCGCACCGCGTGGTGGATCCGGAAACCCGGGGGTTGGAGTGCCCCTGGCAGGCGGTGGACCGGCCCGGAATGATCGCCGGGGTGCCGGGCGTCTGCCCGCCGGGCGAGCTTTTCCACCCCTACCTGGCCGAAGGCGGCCATGCGGGGCTCCCTCCCTGGCCGGACGTGTTCCTCTTTGCCCGCAACGGCTGGCAGCTTCCGCTCACCCAGGGGCTTGCCACCAACCTGGGGGCCAAGGTGCCCTGGTATGTCCCGGACGGCGAGGTGTTCCTGGGCGGCCACGGCTCGCCGGACACCTCCAAGATCCTGATCGCGTTCCGGGGCCCCGGCATCGCCCGGGGAAAGATCCTCCCCGACCCGGACGGAAAGCAGAATCACACCATCGCCGACATCGCGCCCACGGTATGCGGCCTGACCGGCCTCAGCCTGGAAACGCCCGTGGTCGGACAGGACCGCTCACGGCAGCTCGCCTAATAAAATAAGCCCCGGAACGCCGTCGGTATTCCGGGGCTTGTTTCTCCTCCTTCCATTCCTTCCCTAGTATCCGTTCGGGTCCCAGTTGGCGATGCCGGTGTTGGGGTCTGTCTGGGGCACGGCGCCGGTCGGGTCGAGCTGAGCTGTCGGGTCCGGCTGGTTGTTGCCGTCGTGGTACTTGGGCGGATAGGAGATGGGGTAGAGGGTGGCCCGTGGGTACCAGGCCCAGTCGGAGACTTCCGCGCGCCTGATGGTGATGTTTCCGGGTGTCACGTTCAGGACCATAAGGTCGGCCGCGATGGTAACCGGGCCTCTCGGGTAGTGGTTCCGGATGCTGGTCATGGCCGAGGCGATGGTGTCGTCGGTGGCCTGGAAGTGGGTGGCCACCACCTGGCGCGGGGACGGGTTTATCTGGCTCAGGATGTAGCCGAAGGCTCCCTGGGGGGTGTGGGAGCTGTTCTGCACGGCCTTGGCGTAGTTGAAGGCCGCGTTCCAGGTGCCGGCCTCCACCTGGCTGGGGTCGGTGATGCCCAGGTTCTTCATGGCCCAGACCTCGGCCGGCACGACCATCTCGTGGATGAGGACGTCCACGCCGCCGGCGTGGTCGATCATGAAGTAGTTGGGCTTGGTGTCGCCGGAGAAGATCATGGAGAGGCTGTTCCACTCCAGCTTGTAGCTGATGGAGCCCTTGCGGCAGTGGATGGCCGGGAAGTGAGTGATGCGTACCTTGGTGTCCTTATTGTAGTAGGCCTGGTTGTCGCCCGGCACCAGGCCGTAGTTCTCCCAGGGGAGCTCGATGGGGACCAGCGCGTAGCCGTCCTCGGCGTTGTCTCCCGGGATGGCGGTTGGATTCACGGGCAGGCCCCAGTCGTCCTGGGTGGGCAGGGTCCAGTTTGGGAACTTGGCCCGGGTGACGCCGAAGGAGAAGCTCTCCGTGTGCCAGCGGCAGAAGTCCCGGAAGCTCTGGCAGAAGGCGTTCAGGCCATCCTCATAGATTACGCCGGTGTCGGGGTCGGGGACGTTGGACTTGGAGGGCCCGAACACGTAGAGGGGGTTCTTGCGCTCCGTGGATGGGCCGAAGCAGTAGATGTGGGTGAGGTCGCTCATGTGGTCGCCGTGGAGGTGGGTCAGGAAGATCTTGTTCATCTTGGCGAAGCCGATTCCCATAGCCTGGTACTTGGCCACCACGCCCGTTCCGCAGTCGAAGATGATGTTGTCGCCGCTGCCGGTTTCCACGAACACGCTGTTGCACTCCTGGGCCAGCCGGGGGATGCAGGATGTGCCCAGGAAGGTGATGCGCATCTCGTTGGGGCCCAGGGCCTCGGTGCCCGGATAATAAGGCGGAAGGCCAGCGATGAGGGAGTTCATCTTGGTGGGGTCGGGCCCCGGCTCCTGCCCCTTCGCCTCCGGTATGAAACTGCTCCCGCTGCAGCCGGTCATGGCCCCGGCCAGCGCCGCCCCGCCCAGGGCCGCGCCGGAAACCTTGAACATCTCCCTTCTGGTCAGTTCGCTCGCCATTCTATGCTCCTTGTGTGGGTAAGACGGTCTCCGGGTGGACCGGAACGAGAAGAGTCTCCCCCTGCATACAGGGGTTAACAAACAAAGGCCCGGTGACGAGAAAGCCGACAGGGATACCGACTTTGCCGCAACCGGGCCTGGTTTTTGTTTCTCCGGGATTTTTACTAACTGATATTGTTTTCTATCCTATTCCACCCGGTGCAAGTCAAGAAATTCTTCTTTCCGCGCCGTATGCGAGGCCTCCGTTAGTGCACCAGACCCAGAAGCCTCCAGTAGGTTGCGGCGT
Organism: Thermodesulfobacteriota bacterium; assembly: GCA_040753055.1. GTDB lineage: Bacteria > Desulfobacterota > Desulfobacteria > Desulfobacterales > Desulfatibacillaceae > JBFMHL01. The sequence continues at coordinate 24,016 of JBFMHL010000244.1, forward strand.
AGATCACCAGAATCAAAAGCAAGACCGGCATGACGCAGGCCCCCGCCTTACTCAGATCCGAGGACTTGAAGTAGCGGTAGCTGTAGGAAATTGCGTTGGGCGGGCAGCCGATGACCAGCAGGAAGGCGAAGGAGGTGGCCATGCCCAGGCACAAGGCGATGATGGCCGGGTTCACGCCCTCCATCTGGGCCAGCGGGATGGCGATGGGCAGCACCAGCGCCGCTGCGGCCACGTTGGCCATGACGTTGGTGGCCAACGCCCCGAAGACGCCGATGCCCGCGAATAGCACCAGCCAGCCCTTGCCCTGCACGATGGGGAAGAAGAGGTTGGCGAAGTAGCGGGCCGCCCCCGAGTAGTCCATGGCGAGGCCCAGCGAGATTCCGCCGCCGAAGATGAACAGCGCCGTACCCCACTCCAGGTTCTCGTGGATGTCGTCCCACTTGAGGATGCCCAGAAGCACCAGCACCGCCACGCCGATCATTCCCGTCACCGAGTAGTCCAAGTTGTGGAAGCTCTTGGTGAGCCACGAAGCAAAGACCAGGACGGTGACCGCGAGGGTTTTGATCTCCTCGCGGGTGAAGGGGCCGGGCGACTCATCCGACTTGGGAAGCTTGAGGGTGGTGTCCGGCCGGAACAGAAAGTAGAGGATGGTCACAGCCACCAACACGCACACAACAGCGGCGGGAAGGCAGTACAGGGTCCACTTGGCGAAGGAAAGCTCCTGGCCGGTGAACTCCTTCAAAAAAGCCGCGGCGGCCATGCAGCGACCGCCGCCGATGAGGGTGCCCATGCCCCCGCAGGAGCAGGCGAAGGGCAGCGCCAGCATCATGAACTTGGCCGTGTTGGTGCCGGGCTTAATGCCCACGGCCCGCATGAGGGGAAGCATGGCGGTGATGCCGATGGCGCAGGCGGCCGCATCGTGCATGATGGAACTGGCTATGCCCAGGCCGATGCACAGCATGAAGGTGAAGCGCACTACGCTGGAGCCCGCCCGTTTGGCAATGGCATAGCCCAGGCGCTTGGTGAGCCCCACCTTGTCCACGGCAATGGCGAAGACCAGGCACACCATGATGAAGACCACCACGGGGTGCATATAGGCCGCCCATGCGTTTTTGAGGTCCGCAATGCCCGTGGCGGTGAGCGCCACGCCGATGAGGATGGCGGTAATCTCCAGGGGGATGGGCTCGGCCACGAACAGAACCACCAGCGCCACCAGGAGCGCCAGGAGCCGGTGGGCCTTGGGCGAGAGCCCGTTCACGTAATCAATGGATGCCTTGTCCAGGGAGAGGTTTTTTGCCTCGGCCGTGAGCGCCTTGACCGACCCCAGGGGGTCGCCCTTTTGCTTCACCTCCATCATATACGTGCCCGGGGGCTGGCCGGGCCGGGATACCTCAGTGAACTGGCCGGAAAGGGCCGAAAGGAGCTTTGCGTCCGGGTCCCCGGAAACCTGGAAGACCGTACCTTCCGGACGGGGAATGAGGATGACGACAATTCCGAGCAACACCGCCATGCCGATCAGGAACCATCTGTTTTTCAAGATCACGGTAGCTTCCTCGCAGTTAGGGCCGCGACCTTTCCGGGTTGGGAAAAACGCCTAAAAAAACACGGAATCCGGACAAGGCCTGTCCGGATTCAGGCAACCCGTATGCCAATTTTCCAGCTTGGGGCGTCGTGGTCGGAGAAGGCCGCCGGACGGCTTCCGCGGGCTTCGATCTCGGGAAGTGAAGAGGAGAAGGGATCGTTGGCGCTTTTTACAGGCCAGAAAATCCTCTGACAGGGAGCGATAAAAGGTTTTACGACAGCCGCGAAAAAGCGGAAACGGCAAAGGATAAGGACTGTATGGAAACCGCTTCCCACGAAGCCTGAGACGCCCCTTTGCTTCACGGCCGGCGATAGATGGCTCGACGCCCTCTCAAAAATGAAAAAGGAAGGCATGTTGCGAGATCGGCCGGAAAAAAAATCGTATTAAAACGCAAGGTAATTGATAAAGATTTGGCACCTGATAAGCTGGTGCCATGAGCGTATTTGAGTTTGAAAATATAGTAAAAACAGAAGGTAGAGCGAGGCGTTATTTGTTGCGCCTAGCGTGGAAAAACTACCGT
>JBFMHL010000245.1:0-12856 GCA_040753055.1 Thermodesulfobacteriota bacterium
GGGGGGCGGGGGTAACCCCCCCGGCCCCCCGCCTCTTGCGTATCGGGAATCACACCAAGTCGAAATCAAACGCCTAACAGTGTCGGCTTCGTCTTCGGCTCCTCGACGTAGGGCGGTATGCGCCTGCGTCGCCCCATCCTCGCCGCCTTGTTATGCGTCTCTTTGCACCTTGGTATCAGGCGGCCGACTTCCGGATTTTCCGGTAGTCCCGCATCATGATCCGGTTGACGGCGCTCCACAGGGGCCGGGAGAGCCGGTATAGGCCCACCACCAGCTTGCCGTGGAGCGTGACGATGATGATGTCCTTGTTTCGGGAGACTCCGGCCAAGATCTCCCGTGCCGCCTGGTCCGCGGTGGCGAAGAACTTCCGGGGAAGCCTCTCCAGGATGTCCTTGGGGTCCGCGCCGGCGATCTCCGCGGTCTCGAAGATGGCGGTGTCAATGAAGCCGGGGCAGACCACCGAAACCTTCACGCCCAGCCCCGCGGCCTCGTTTCGGAGCGCCGTGGAAAGCCCCACCACCGCGAACTTGGTGGTGGCGTAGCATACCTCCCCCGGCAGGGGGGCCAAGCCCGCCACCGAAGCGGTGTTCACGATGTGGCCCGAGCCCTGGCGGATCATGATGGGATAGGCCGCGTGGCAGCCGTAGATGACGCCCCAGAGGTTCACGTCCACGATCCTGCGCCACTGGGCCAAGGTCAGATCGCGGGCTTCCCCTCCCACGCCGATGCCGGCGTTGTTGAACAGAAAATCAATGCGACCGTGATCCGCCACGGTCTTGTGGATGAGGCCTGCGACCTCGCTCTCGTCGGTCACATCCAGCCGCACCCAGGAAGCCTTGCCGCCCGCGGCCTCGATCTCCCGGGCCACGGCCGCCGCCCCCTCTCCGTTGATATCCGCAACCACCACCCGGGCCCCGCGCCGGGCAAGCTCCTGGGCCAGCGACCGGCCGATGCCGGAAGCCGCCCCGGTGACCACGGCCACCTTGTTTGCGTACTTCGCCATTTTTCAATCCCTTTCGCGTTGGGGTCGGGCGGGCCTGAGAACCCGCCCCGGTTCACCACCCCTTTCCGGCAAGGCGGTACAGCTCCGCCATGTGATGGGTGGGTCCATGCCCCCCGCCCAAGGCGATCCCTCGGGCAATGGCCGTTGCCACGAACTTCTTGGCTTCCGCCACGGCCTCGGGAACGGCGGGCCCCCGGGCGAGATGGGCGCAAACAGCAGCGGAAAAGGTGCAGCCGGTCCCGTGGGTGTTTTTCGTCTCCACCCGCGGGCCGGGGATCTCGGTGAAGTTCCTCCCGTCAAACAAAAGGTCCACGGCGTCGCCTGTCAGGTGCCCCCCCTTCACCACCACGTAGGACGGTCCCAGGTCGGCGATGGCCCGGGCGGCATCCCGCATGGAGGAGAGGTCGGTGACGGGGAAACCGGCCAGGGACTCGGCCTCGGGAAGGTTGGGAGTGACCACCAGGGCCAGGGGAAGGATCATCTGAACCAGGGCCTTGCGGGCCTCGGGCAGCAAGAGCGCATCCCCCGACTTGGCCACCATGACCGGGTCCACCACCAGCTTTTCCACCTTGTGTGCGCGAAGCTTCTCCCGCACCGCCGAGATGATGGCGGCGGAGAACAGCATGCCGGTCTTGACGGCGTCTGCGCCGATGTCGGAGAGAACCGCCTCCATCTGCAACGAGACGAACTCCGCCGGGGTCTCCCAAACTCCCAGCACGGCCTTCGTGTTCTGGGCCGTGAGAGCCGTGATGGCCGAGGTTCCGTACACGCCCAATGCCGCGAAGGTCTTGAGGTCCGCCTGTATCCCGGCACCGGCCCCGGAGTCGGAGCCGGCGATGGTGAGGGCGCGGGGGATTGGGTTGCCAGGTGCGGCCATGTCAATTTCCTCGAAAGTGATCGTGGCCGCCGATCTCCGGGAACGGCCGGGTTATCCCGCCGGGGTACTCCAGGACTCGGCCCAGGCCAGGCTCCGTGATGCGTCCGATGACGCTCACCGCCACCCCGCAGTCCTCCCGTACGCGCCAGGCCACCTGGCTCGCATCCTTCTCGGCCATCGTGAACAGGACCTGGTAGTCCTCGCCGCCGGACAGGGCGAAGTCTTCCGGCCTGCGGCCCGCGGCCTCGGCAACGGCGCGGGCGGCCTCGGAGACGGGGATCTTTTCCACGGAAACGGCGGCCCCGGTGCGTGAGGCCACGCAGATGTGGCCAAGGTCCTGGCAGAGGCCGTCGGAAACATCCAGGGCGCTGGTGGCGAAGCCCATTGCCGAAAGCGTCCGGCCCACGCAGAGCTGGGCCTCGGGGTTCGTGTGGGCGGAGATGGCCTCCCGGCGCAGCGGCTCGGGCACTTGTCCCGCCGCTTCCGGGTGTTGCAGGAGATACAAGCCGGCGGCCGATGCGCCCAGGGTTCCGGTGACGGCCACCACGTCCCCCGGCCGGGCTCCGGAACGCAGCATGGCGCGTCCCTTCTCCACCTTGCCCAGCACGAACAGATCGATGAACAGCGCCCCCGGGCTCCGGCTCATGTTCCCCCCGGCCACGGCCGCGCGGTAGCGCACGCATTTCCGGCCGATGCCTTCCGCCAGGCCGTCGTAGAACGAGGCGGAAAGATCCGCCGGGGCCCCCAGGGAGATGAACACCAGCCAGGGCAGGCCGCCCATGGCCGCGAGGTCGGAGAACGCCACGGAAACCAGGCGCGCCCCCAGGGCCGCCGGGTCTTTCCTGGCTTCGGGCAGGAAGTGGACCCCCTCCACCAGCACGTCGCAGGTGGCCAGGAGATCTTTTCCTTCCGGGTCGCGGAAAACGGCGGAGTCGTCCCCGATTCCGGTAATCAGGCCGGGAGCCGCCTTGGGGAAAAAGGAAGCCATCTTCTGGATGAGGGCGAACTCGCCCTGCTCGTTCTCCCGGGCCATGGTTTTGCTTCCCGTTGCTCGTTCATCGGAACAGCCGGTATGGATTGTTGCGAGGATACCACGAAAGCGGTTCCGAGTAAAACTAGTCAATGATCCTTCTACTTGCCTTTACTATGCCCTCACCCGGCCCTTTTTTCCCGTCTTGACTGCGAGTCAATATCTGGTGTAATTTTAAAAAATTAGAGGAAAATCCGCCGGCCCCCGCGGGCCGGGCAGATTGCCATTCCCCTGAATCCGTGAGCGGCCTCGGGTGGCCCGGATGCAAGGAAGGCCGCGGCCGACAGTTCAAAATGTACGGCGGCCGCGGCATGACACGGCAGACGGGCCGCAGGGGGCCGCCCCGAAGGGCGGAAAAAGGCTTTCACGCCGGAATGAACATCGTTTTTGGCAAGAATGCCCGAGCGATGGGCTTTGGTCCCTTTGTGGAAAAACTCCGTCACCGATTCAGGATTCACCCTAATGCGACTCGGGGGCGCCTGCGTCCCCGAAGAATCGTGCATTCCACCGGAGGGTCTGCGCTTTCCTGTTGTCGGGAAGTGTCGGCCCTCTTTTCTTCTATGGTCCCGCACAAAAGGAGCCCGGCCCCATGAAGAGAATTTTGGCGATCGCCGCTCTCGCGGTCTGCGCAGCACTTCTTTTCACCCTGCCCGCCTTTGCGGACATGCTCATCCGGCTCACCAGCGGCCAGGTCCTGACCGTGCCTGTGAACAAGATGGACATCGAAAGCATCAGCTTCTCCGGAGGGGGAGCGGTCCCGGTCTCCAACGTCACCTACCTGAGCGACCTGGAGCCCAACAGCTCCACCGTGGGCTGGGGAAGCATGGAACGGGACATCTTCGCGGGGCGCTACAAGATCCGCCTGGGAGGCCAGGAGTATCAAAAGGGGCTCCACACCCACTCGCCCGCCAACGTGGTGTACAACCTGGGGGGCAAGTTCTCCCGCTTCGAAAGCTACGTGGGCCTGTGGGACTCGGGCAACCCCAACCGCGGAAAATCTGATGACTTTGCCGGCACAAAGGGAAGCGTGGTTTTCAGGGTGCTGGGCGACGGCCGAGAGCTGTTCAACAGCGGGCGCATGACCTGGGAAGCCACGAAGCAGGTGTCCGTCTCCGTGGCCGGAGTGCAGACCCTGACGCTCATCGTGGAGGATGCGGGCGACGGATACGGATGGGACTGGGCCGTGTGGGGCGACGCCAGGCTCCTGCGCTGACGAATGCCCAGCATAGATAGATTCGCCTGTTCCCGGCCGGGGGCCCTGTTTCCTTGCCTGCAAAAAGACAGGGCTCCCGGCCGCTGCAGCCTAGCGCCCTCCGGCCGCGCGCAGATCGCTCAGGATCTGCCGCTGCTCGGAAGGCGTGAGGGACTGGAAGAACTCTCGGCGCACGGCGCGGGCCTGCGCCTGCTCTTCCGCGCTCATGGTGGAAAAGCGATCCTGCTGCTGGGCGATGAATTGGGCGCGGTCCTCCGGCGACATCTGGCGATAGCGCCCCATGAGCTGCGAAAAAAGCTCCGACTTTTTCGCCTCCGGAAGAGCCAGAAAAGAGCTGCGCGCCTGCATCCGGGCCTGAGCCTGCTGGTCGGGGGACATCCCCGACCACGCGGACTTCATCTCCTCCAACGACATGCCCGGCTTGCCGAACACCTGGCTGGAAATCACGTCCGCCAGAGATCCATCCTGCCCGCGGACCTCGGCCAGGCTTTGATCCTCCGCTTCCTGCCATGCCATCGCCGCCACCGGTGCCATCAATAGAAGGATGAACAAACAAGCCGCCGCTTTTCTCATCGCTCCTCCTTGCCAAACGCGGGCGAACCCGCCGATGAAGGGTAAACCTCTGTGCTTCACTCCTCTTGGAAAGAAAAGTCGCGGCCGCTTGGCGTCGGTTACAAAAGAAAAGGCCCGCGGCATGCCGCAGGCCTTTTCTTAGGGGAGGTCAATTTTCTTCAGCGGGCAAAGGCCATCATGCGGTAGACCGGCATGCCGGCAAGCCAGGCCAGATCTTCCGGGGAAAGGAGCGCGCCCGCGGTGCGGTCGAAAAGGATGTTGGCCCCGGCCGGAAACTCGTCGTCTCCCGCATAGAGGACCATGCGGAGCGGCACCCGGGGAAAGATGGCGAAGTCGAAGGCCGCATCGCCCAAGCCCGGAACAAGAACGCCTCCGACCGCCGGCGCGGCGCGAACCAGGCCCGCCACGTTCTCGCCGAAGACCTTGATGAGAGGATCAATGGCTCGCTTGGTGAACGCGGAAAAGTAGAAGGTGGCGCCGGGGATCTCCCGGTACGCCGCCCAATCGCCCACGGGTGAAACTGCCGGATCGGCCATGAGGTAGTGCAGGATGAGCACCTGCTCCTGCAGGGGCACCTCCTTGGCCGCATCCGCCTCATCTGCAAAAGTGTATCCCGGCGCCGAGACCAGATAGACCCGGTTTAAGAAGGGCACCCGCAGCACGCCCTCCCCTGCCTTGGCAAAGCCTGAGGCCGCAGCCACCTGGTCAAAGGGCCGCTCGTCCAGCGCCGCCGCCGCCAGGTCCCGGGAAGCCTTGTAATCGTCAATCCTGGGCATTCCGAATACCTTTGCAAAAGCAAAAGAACGAAAGGAAAGGCCCCCCTGACTCCTCCAAAAGAAAGCACCAAATGGGGCCCGTTCCGAGTATAGAAGAAAACCTTGTGCACCCTATCTTCCGACAGCCTGAATTTCAAGGTTTTCACTGCCAAGAGTGCTTCAAAAAACAATGGGGGAAGGCCGGATTCGGCCCTCCCCCGCAGTTTTTAAAAAGCGCCCTTGCAGCCTTGCGGCGATGCAAAAAGCTCCAGGCGCAAGGCGTCGCGAGGAGGGAAGGAAGGGAGCGTGCTCGGTGGTGCGCAACCTTCCTTCCCGACGAAGCGCAACGCAACGCATGGGCTTTTGGGAACGCCGGAGCCGCTACACCTCGAGCCAGCTGTCGGAGTAAAGCACCTCGCCCATGATGACCCGGTAGGTCTTGACGAAGTCCTGCAGCTCCTTGGTAAGCCCGTCGTAGTTCTCCAGGGTGCCGTCCATGCAGTCGTGGATCGCCTTCACGATATCCGGCCTGCGGCCCTTGGCGATGTCGGTGAGCAGGGTGTCGCGGGGGTCGGAGATGACCGACACCATGCCGTAGCGCTCCAGCATCACCATGTAGGTCTGGTTCAGGATGCCGCGCAGGTGGTGCGGGGGACCGTTGGAAATATTGGAAAGACCGCAGGTGGACTTGGCGCCGGGGGCGATGTCCTGCAGCATGGCCTGGAAGTTCATGAGGGCCATGAGCTGCGGCTGCTGGATGTTCACGGGCGTCACGATGCCGTCCACCCAGATCTTCTCGTTGGGAATCCCGGCCTCGTTGGCGGCGTAGAGAAGCTCGACGCACAGGGACGCGCGCTCGTTCTCGTCACGGGGAAGGCCTTCGGGTCCCCACATCAGGGCCACGAAATCGCAGCCGTGCTGGGCGGCGATGGGGATCATCTTCTCGTAACGCTCCGGCCGCGCCATGATGGAGTTGACGATGGGCGTGAGCTTGCACAGCGGGATGCTGGCGGAGATTGCGTCAATGTTGGAGGTGTCCAGAACCAGAGGCACGTCCGAGACCACTTCCTGGACCACTTCCACGACCCAGGGCATGAGCTCGTGCCCGTCCTTCTTGGCCGGGCCCAGGTTGATGTCAATGTAGTCCATGCCGGCTTCCTTCTGGAACACGGCCTCTTCCTGGATGGGGCCCTTCTCCCGCGCCCGGAACGCCGCGCCGATCTTCTTGGACATGACGTTCAAGCTTTCACCGATGCATAACATGCTCTACCTCCCTTGAAAGGTAATTTCCACGAGTTCCGGGCCGAACCCGGCGCTGTCCGGGGCACAAATGCGTGCGGCTTAAAAAGCAGCAATCGCCGGCAACGGATCGAGCGCCTGATTCCGCTCTCTTCCGTTGCCGGCGTTTTTCGGCCAGGTGCGTTTTAGCGAGCCTTCAAAAACACGGGAAGGTGCGCTGCTTCGCGCGGGCCAACCACGATGTTCCAGCCGGGAAGCTCCTCTTCCAGGTCGCCCACGATGGAGGCGGCGAAGCCTGGGATGATGAGCTCCTTCTTGGCGACCTTGTCGGCGATCCCGCACTTCTTGATCCACGCGCCCACGTCGTCGCCGTTGAACTTGCCGGCGGCCCAGGCGGTGAGAACCGACAGACCCTCGGAGTCCTTGATGACCAGCCAGGCCGGCACCTTGGAGCCCTCCACCTCGCCCGACACGATGAAGTAGGTCAGCGCGAAGTTGGTGGTGACGAGCACCGGGCTGTTCTCGTTGGGGTTGTTGATCTCGTAGATGCCCGGGGTGACGGTCATGGGCCGCTGCGGGTCGGTGAAGATGTTCAGGCGCTCCAGGAGCAGCGGAAACAGCGAATCGCCCGCGAAGTCCGAAAGAACGATGATGCCGGCGTACTTGGCGATGAACATGGCGGCGATGATGGTTTCCACCGTCAGGTTGTCGGCCATGTCGCAGGGAAGCGCGATGGTGGGGAAGCCCAGGGCGCGGTTGCCGGCCTTCAGCGCCGCGCGGCGGATGGCCACCTGGTCTTCCAATGCTTGCTTGGGCTCGCGGGAACCGGAGTCAATCACCAGGTCCTTGAGTCCCATGCCGGTGAGCTTCTCGGTGAGCGGAATGAGATCCGCCACGGAAGCGGCCGAAACGCCCAGGGCAAAGCCGGTTTCCTTGGCCAGCGCGCCCATGGCGTCCGCGTTCTTGGCGTTGGCGCCGAAGAGCAAAGGCTTTTTCACGGCGCAGGCCGCGGCGCCCGCCTTCATGACGGCCGGGTCTTCGGTCATCAGGATGACGCCGAACTCGGAGGTCTCGGCAACGGTCTTGGCGACCTTGGCGAAGGCGTCCGCCTTGCCGTTCGCGTCCTTGATGGCCACGAACTCGGGCCGCAGGTTCAATCCCACGCGCTCGTACTGGAAGGCGTTCCATGCGGCGAGCTTCGCGGCCAGATCCTTCTCGGAGATGTCCGAGGAGATCCGGACGGCAATGGCCGTGGGGTTGAAGAAGGTTTTCTCGTGCCGGTAGAGCACGGTCTCGCCGCCCACGGTGCGGGCGCGCACGCCGGCTCCCAGCTTCACGGGGCGGATGGGGGGAGCGGACGCCTCGGCGAGCTTCTCCCTCGCCTCGGCCGAAACGTAGGGGCACTGGTCCAGCTCCGCCTTACCCGCCGCCAGGTTCATGGCAAAGGCAAGGCAGGTGGGGACCCCGCACTCCTTGCAGTTCGTCTTGGGTAACAGCTTGAATATCTGGATTCCGGTCAACGCCATTTGGCTACTCCTTTCTCCGATTTCCGGAGTGCCGGTTTTCCTTCCGGCGGGGCGTTTCCCGCCGGAAGGAAAATTTCGCTATGCCTTCGACTAACCGCCGATGATGGGCGGCATGGAAAGGGCCGGGTGGCTCACCTTCTGCATGAAGGCGTAGAGCTCTTCCTCGGTGGTGGCCACGGTTTCATCCGCGATCTTGTCGTAGAGGTCGGGCACGCCCAGCTCTGCGCCCCGTTTCATGAGCCTCTCCTTGAGCTCCTCCTTGAGAATCTTGGGCATCCAGCACATGCGCAGGAGGCCGCCGTCGCCCGCCACGAACTTGCGCTGGGTGACGTTGAACTTGGAGTGGCCCACGAAGCCCGGAGAGGAGGCGCCGCCGCCCATCTGGCCGGCCAGGGTGGTGAACTTCATGCCGCATGGGGTGTCGCCGGTGTAGTCGCGGTTGACCGTCATGATCCCGTTGCACATGGGCAGCAGGGCCGCGATGGCCTCGCAGCAGCCGCAGGTGGTCATGGGATCCTGCACCAGGCTGTAGAAGTTATAGTGGGTGATCTTGCCGCGGGACGCCTTGTACACGAACTCGTTGACGCCCTTCCACTGGCCCAGCTTGGTATCCAGGCACTCGCCCTTCTCGATGGGCTGGTTGGGACCCGTGGGGTTGATCTCGAAGGAGGCCTTGCAGTCCATCCAGTTGTAAGCGCCGCAGAGGCCCGTACGCTCGGGAGAAACCGTGCACACGTGGCTGGGGGCGAAGGACTGGCACAGGGTGCAGGAGTAGAAGGTCTCCACGCTCTCGTCGGTCATGGACTCGACGCGCTCGTCGCGCTTCTTGTACTCGGCGCGCGCCCGGGCGGTGAGCTTGTCCACGTCTTCCTTCTTGGTGAAGAGCGTCACCTGGACCTTGTCCACGATCTTGGTGAAGTCCTGGTGCATCTTGGCATGGAGCACCACGCCGATGTGCTTGAGCGAGAAGCCCTTCTCGATGGCCTGCTTGGACACGCGCACCCAGGCGATGTCGCGCTGCCCGATGTGCATGACGCCCTGGATGTAGTTGGTCAGATGGTGGATCTGACGCTCCAGGATGGGCTCGAAGTCGGGCTGGAACTCGCGTCCCGCCACCTGGACGAAGATGCCCAGCGGGTTGGAGGAGCCGACCTTGAGCTCGGCGATGTCGGGTCCCACCACGGTGACCTTGCCATCCTCGATCTCGTTCATCTCGGCCATCTTCACGAGCTCGGTGCACTGGGCCTTGCCGCCGCCGAACTGGCAATGCAGGTCGTCCTTGCGCACGCGCTCGCCCTCGAAGGCCGGGCCGTAGGCCAGCGGGATGTCGATCTCGGTGACCTGGACCTTCAGGCCGCGCACCTCGATGGACTTCTGCACCATCTCCTCATGGGACACGTTGGCGACAACGTGCTCGTAGGTGCAGATACCCGTGGGCAGGATCTCGGGAATGTCGGTGTCCGCGATGGTGGGGAATCCCCAGTTCACGCAGCCGGCGGCCGCGGCGGCCCACTCGGCGTTGACCTCGCCCAGCGCGTTCACGAAGGCGAAGATCCGGTTCTTGTTGTACAGGAGCATCTTCTTGTGGTCGCCGGGCGCCACACCGCCGAAGGCCATGGCCGCGCGGTTGGCGAAGCCCAGGGCGAAGATGGCGGAGCTGATGTCCGGGCCGAAGGGCACGATGCGGGTGTTCCACCCGATCTGCACGCCGGCCTGGATGAGCTGCTCGGCAACGGTGGTGCCGCCCTGGTTGGCGGCCAGGAAGATGTAGAGGTTCTTCTTCTGGTAGTCTTCCACGATGAGCTTGGCGGTCTCGGGGTCCGGAGCCGCGCCCACGATGGCCGCGAAGCCGGGGGCGGAGCCGTCCACGAACTCGACGCCGCGCTTGCGGAACACGGTGTCGTCGGCCGGTCCCAACCAGATCTTGCCCTTCTCCTCGTCAATCTCCTCGGAGCCCAGGAAGTAGAAGTCCGGGTTCTCCAGGATGCGGATGGCTTCGGCCATCTCGAACGCGAACAGAGCGGCCATGCCAGCGTCAAGGAGCGGTCCCAGGTAGGGCAGGTGGTTCACCCTCTTCACGTGGGGCGGAAGGAGCTTCTTGCAAATGGCCATGGGCTTCGCCATGTCCTCCAGGGTCGCCACCTTGATTCCCAGCAGGGAGTAGATGACGGGCAGGAAGTAGGCGGTGTTGGGGAACTCCACCTTCTGGGTGGCGGAGTAGGTCTGGAGGGCTTTCTTGAGCGCGCCCTCAGCCTTGGACACGATGTTGTAGGCGCCCTGAATGGCGGCAAACGCTACTAACTTGGACATATACCCATTCCTCCTTCGTTGAGGATTTCAGTTACCGTACGGTCCGATTAGGCCGCGTCGAGCTTCTGGCGGTCTTCCATGCTCATGAGTACGCGTTCGCGCGCCTTGTCAATGCCCAGCGCCTTCCGCTTCTTGTCGATGTGGTTGATCATCTTCCAGGCGTGCTTGATGGGATCCGGCTCGAAATCCCACATGCCGCCGTAGAGCCCTTCCATGCCCTTGAACAGGTAGTCCTGGAACACGGGCGCGCCGGAGGTGGGGAAGGTGGCGCCGAACACCACGTAGATGCCGGAGGTCACGACGTACTGGCCGATGGCGATGGCCTTCTCGCTCATCCACTCGGGGGCGGAGCCGCAGGCCGGAACCTCGGAGAGGTCCTTGCCCAGGCCGCCGGCCCGGACCACCTCGGTGGCGGCCAGGAGGATGCGGCTGTTGTCCACGCAGGAGCCCATATGCAGGACCGGCGGGATGCCCACGGTCTCGCAGACCTCGGCAAGGCCGGGGCCGCAGAACACCTGGGCCGTTTCCGGAGTGAGCAGGCCGGCCATGCCGCAGGCGATGGCATTGCAGCCCGTGGTGAGCACGATGACGTCGTTCTTGATGAGCTCTTTGACCACGGTCAGGTGGGCTTCGTTGTGGCGGGTGCGGACGTTGTTGCAGCCCACCACCGCGCCGATGCCCCGGATGCGGCCGTTGATGATGTTGTCATTGAGCGTGTAGTAGTTGCCGCGGAAGGAGCCGCCCAGGTGATACTCGATGGACTCCACGCCGAAGCCCGCGATGAGCGGGTTCTTGTGCTGCGGAATGGCGATGTCCTTGGAGCGGTTCGTGAAGTTGTCGCAGGCGAGCTTGACGATCCGCTTGGCGTCTTCCAGTGCGTGGTGCTCGTCGAACTCCACGTGGATGACGTTGTCCTGCTCCATCTTGGCGATGGGGTGCGTGGTGATGAGCTTGGTGTGGAAGCACTTGGCCACGTTGGCCAGGTTCTGGAACACGCACTGCACGTCCACCACCATGGCGTCGCAGGCGCCGGTGACGATGGCCAGCTCCTGCTGGAGCATGGTGCCGGCCAGCGGCACGCCGTGGCGCTCCAGGATCTCGTTGGCGGTGCAGCAGATGCCGCCCAGCTGGATGCCCTTGGCGCCCTTCTGCTTGGCGTAGTCCAGCATTTCCTGGCTCTGGGCCACCGCAACGATGACCTCGGAGAGCACCGGCTCATGGCCGTGGATGATGATGTTCACATGGTCGGCCTTCATGATCCCCAGGTTGGCCTCGCTCTGGAGCGGGTAGGGGGTTCCGAAGAGCACGTCCTGCAGGTCGGTGGCCATCATGGACCCGCCCCAGCCGTCGGCCAGCGAGCAGCGGGAGCCCTGCTTCATGAGGTTCTTGTAGTCCTGGTCCACGCCCATGTGGGTGCGGTGCATGATCTCCACCACCTCGCGGTCAATGCCGCGGGGGCAGACGCCCTGCTTCTTCCAAATCTCGTAGCGGGGCTGGGGAGCGCGCTTGAGGTACATGAGCTCGCCCTCGTTGCGGCCCCACTCGGCCAGCGCCTTCACGCCCACTTCCTCGGCGATCTCGTAGATGTCGCGGTCCAGCTCGGTTCCGTCCTCGCCCTTCACCGTGGTCTCCACGCCGAAGTGGGGGGCGATGGCCAGAAGCTTGCGGGTGTCCTTGATCTGGTAGGCATCGGTTTCCTTCCGCGCGGCGGACAGGAAGACCTCGGCCACGCAGCGGCCGTGATCCGAGTGGGCGGACGTTCCGGCGGCGATCATGCGGCAGAAGTTGCGGGCGGCCACGGTGTTGGCCGTCGCGCCGCAGATGCCCTTGCGGGTGTCCTCGCCCTCGATGCTCTTGGTGAGCGGAAGGCGGCAGGGACCCATAGCGCAGTTCTTGCAGCAGGTTCCCTGGTTTCCGATATTGCAGGGCTTCATGGCCTCGGCCCGGTCGAAGGCCGTCTCCACGCCCAGTTTTTGCGCCCGGGCCAGCATCTCCTGGGTCGCGGGGTCAACGCTCGCGGCCACCGGATCGGCCACTTTGGCTTTTTTCTCTACGGCTGCCTTTTCATCCGCCATACGAGGTTCCTCCTCATAGCTGTTTGGTTGGTACTCTTATGCTTGACCGGGGTTCTCCGCCCGGCCGTATGTTCCGTGTAATTAGCGGCCGCGGCGATGCACGCGGTCCAGGTTGTCAATGAGCTTGTCCAGAGCGCTTTTCTGGACGGCGGCCGCGGTGCGGGCCACTTCTTCGCCGGTCTGGGCGGCCGCGGTGCGCTCGGCGGCGCGCTTGTCACGCTCGGCGGCGCGTTTCTGCCGCAGTGCGTCTTCCTC
>JBFMHL010000246.1:0-13705 GCA_040753055.1 Thermodesulfobacteriota bacterium
GGGGGTTGGGGGGAGGGGGAAAAAGCCGCTTTTTCAAAAGGGGTTTGTCCCCCTCCCCCAAAAAATCCTTTGTGCAGTTGCCTTTGCTTTTGCTGTTGGCTTTATATCTTTTGCCGGTGCCGTTAGTCCTCCGCCGGTGCCTGCTCGTCCACGGTGGGTTTGGGTTTGGCGGTGCCCAGGGCTTCCCGCACGCGGGTGAGGATGGTGGTGTAGATGTCCTGGTTGTCGGCCAGGAAGCGTTTGGCGTTTTCGCGGCCCTGGCCGATGCGCTCGGAGGCGAAGGAGTACCAGGCGCCGGACTTCTCCACGACGTTCAGCTCCACGCCCACGTCCAGGAGGTCGCCGGTGCGGGAGATGCCTTCGCCGTACATGATGTCGAACTGGGCCTCCTTGAAGGGCGGGGCCATCTTGTTTTTCACCACCCGGACCTTGGTATGGTTGCCCACGGTCTCGTTGCCTTCCTTGATGGCGTTCTGGCGGCGCACGTCCAGGCGCACGGAGGCGAAGAACTTCAAGGCGTTTCCACCCGTGGTGGTTTCGGGGTTGCCGAACATGACGCCGATCTTCATGCGGATCTGGTTGATGAAGATGACGCAGGTCTGGGTGCGGGCGATGTTGGCGGTGAGCTTGCGCAGGGCCTGGCTCATGAGGCGGGCCTGGAGGCCCATGTGGGAGTCGCCCATGTCGCCTTCGATCTCGGCACGGGGCACCAGGGCCGCCACGGAGTCAATGACCACGATGTCCACAGCGCCGGAGCGCACCAGCATGTCGGTGATCTCCAGGGCCTGCTCCCCGGTGTCGGGCTGGCTCACCAGGAGGTCGTCCACCTTGACTCCCAGCTTGCGGGCGTAGGTGACGTCCAGGGCGTGCTCGGCGTCAATGAAGGCGGCCACGCCGCCGGCCCTCTGGGCTTCGGCCACGGCGTGGAGCGCCAGGGTGGTCTTGCCCGACGACTCGGGGCCGTAGATCTCCACCACGCGGCCGCGGGGGTATCCGCCCACGCCCAGGGCGCGGTCCAGGTCAATGGAGCCGGAGGGGATGACGGCCACCTGGCTCACGATGCCGTCGCCCATCTTCATGACCGAGCCCTTGCCGAACTGCTTCTCGATCTGGGCAAGCGCCGCGTTTAGGGCCTTCATTCTGTCGTTGGGGCTCGTCATGGTCGCTCCTTTTGCCGCGGGTTTTCTTTGGGGTCCGGGGGCGGGGCCGCCGGAGAGCTGTCGTTTTTCGTATACTACTTGAGAATCGCCTCGGCAAGACTAGTGTACAGGGGGCCCTGGGGCCGCAGGACCGACCGGAACAGGATCAGGCGGTCCAGGGTGAACTCCACGCCCTCGCGCCGGGAGGCCGCATACTGCTCGAAGGCGCGGGCCAGCAGGCGGCCGTCCACCCTCTCCCAGGCGCGGCCCAGGGTGAGGTGGGCGGCGAAGGGCTTGGCCTCCGGAGGGAAGCCCAGGGCGGCGAGCCTGCGATCCAGGCCGCCCGCCAGGGTGATGAGCCGCGCGGTATCGCCGGAAAGGCCCATCCACACCACCCGGGCATTGGAGGGCCCGGGAAAGGCGCCCAGGCCTGAGGCTGCCAGCGGGATGGGCGCGACGCCTGCGACCGCCTCCTGCATGGCGGCGGTCACTTCGGGGATGAGCTCCTCTTCGGTGTCGCCCAGGAACTTGACCGTGAGGTGCATGTTCTCGGGCTTTACCCAGCGCAGGCGCAGGCCCTTGCGGCCCAAAGTTTCGGCGGCCGCGGCCGCGGCCTTTTTTACCTCCGCCGGGAGCTCGGCGGCTATGAACGCGCGGATGCTTTCCGCCATCGCTACCAGCCCAGGGTCAGGAAGTCGTGCATGGACTTGGCCGCCTTCTTGCCGGCGCCCATCGCCTCGATGACCGTGGCCATGCCCGTCACGATGTCGCCGCCCGCCCAGACGCCCCGCATGTAGGTCTTGCCCGTCTCCTGGTCGGCCATGATGTAGCCGCGGCGGTTGAGTGTGAGCTCGGGAGTGGTGGACGTGAGAAGCGGGTTGGCGCCGGCGCCCACCGAGATGACGGCCATGTCCGTGGGCTGGGTGAACTCGGAGCCCGGGATGACCTTGGGGCTCCGGCGGCCCGAAGCGTCGGGCTCGCCCAGCTCCATCTGGACGCAGGTGACCGACACCAGCCGTCCCTTTTCGTCGCCGTTGAAGGCTACGGGGTTGGTGAGCAGCCTAAACTCGATGCCCTCCTCCTCGGCGTGGTGGACCTCCTCGGCGCGGGCGGGCATTTCCTGGCGGGAGCGGCGGTAGACGATGGTGACCGATTCCGCGCCCATGCGCATGGCGGTGCGGGCCGAGTCCATGGCCACGTTGCCGCCGCCCACCACCACCACGTTCTTGCCCATGACCAGCGGCGTGTCGTACTGGGGGAAGAGGTAGGCCTTCATGAGGTTGGAGCGGGTGAGGTACTCGTTGGCCGAGTAGACGCCGATGAGGTTTTCTCCGGGCACGCCCAGGAAATGGGGCAGGCCCGCCCCCACGGCCACATACACGGCGTCATAGCCCTGGGCGAAAAGCTCGGGGAGGCTGACGAGCTTTCCCACCACCGCGTTCATGACGAACTCGACGCCCATCTGCTTGAGGACGTTTATTTCGTAGAAGAGGATCTCCTTGGGCAGCCGGAACTCCGGGATGCCGTAGAGGAGCACGCCGCCCGGCTTGTGGAAGGCTTCGAAGACCGTGACCTTGTGGCCTTTCAGGACGAGGTCGCCGGCCACCGTGAGGCCCGAGGGGCCGGAGCCGACCACGGCCACCTTCTTGCCCGTGGCGGGAGCCGGATCGGGAATGTCGGAAGTGGACTGCCTGCGCTCCCAGTCGGCCAGAAAGCGCTCCAGGCGGCCGATGGCAACGGGGTCGCCCTTCTTGCCCAGGATGCACTGACTCTCGCACTGGGACTCCTGGGGGCACACGCGGCCGCAGACGGCCGGCAGCGCGTTCTGCTCCTTGAGCTTGCGGATTCCGCCGGAGAAGTCGCGCGCGGTGATGCGGTTGATGAAGCCGGGGATATCAATGCCCACCGGGCATCCCTGGCGGCAGCCGGGGCTCTTGCACTGGATGCAGCGGCCCGCCTCCAGCACGGCGGTTTCCTCGGGATATCCCAGGGGCACCTCCTCGAAGTTGCGGCGCCGGATCTCGGCGGGCTGCTCGGGCATGGGCTGGCGGGGGGTTTTCTCTTTTTTATCCTTATCGGTCATGGCGTCCTCCTTAGGAGCCTGAAACGGTTTCATTCGGCGCGATCCGCCCTTGCCTACCCGGTCTATTTCGTCCCGCAGGCGCACTGATTGTGCTCGAAGAGCTCCATGGACTGGCGCTCCTGATCGCGGTAAGCGGCCAGCCGCTGGGTCAGCTCGTCGAAGTTCACCTGATGGCCGTCGAACTCGGGGCCGTCCACGCAGGCGAACTGGGTCTTGCCTCCCACCGTGACCCGGCAGCAGCCGCACATGCCGGTGCCGTCCAGCATGATGGCATTGAGGCTCACCAGGGTCTTGATGTGCTTCTTCCGGGTGACCTCGCAGACGAACTTCATCATGGGAACCGGTCCGATGCCCACCACCAGGTCTATCCTTTCCTTTTCCATCAGGTCCTTGAGCACGTCTGTGCCGAAGCCGTGGAACCCGCAGGTGCCGTCGTCTGTGCACAGGGTGCACTCGTGGCTGGCCGCGGCCATGGCGTCCTCCAGGATGAGGAGGTCCTTGGTGCGGGAGCCGCAAATGGCGATGACGCGGTTGCCCGCCTCCTTGAAGGCCCGGGTGATGGGATGCAGGACCGCGACGCCGGTACCGCCGCCGATGCAGACCACGGTGCCCACCTTTTCGATGTGGGTAGGTTTGCCCAAGGGGCCGGCGATGTCCTGGAAGCCGTCGCCCACCGCCAGGGACTTCATGAGGGCTGTGCTTTTTCCCACCACCTGGTAGATGAGGGTGATGGTTCCCTTTTCGGGATCGGTGTCGGCCATGGTGAGGGGGATACGCTCTCCGGTCTCGTTGACCCGGAGGATGACGAACTGCCCCGGCTTCGCTTTCTTGGCGATGAGCGGCGCGGCAACCACGTTCTCCACCACCGTGCCCATGGCCAACTCCCGCCTGTTCAAAATGGTATACATAGCCGTGCTCCCTTCCTTAAGTCTCCTGGTAACGGTCCGTTACGCGCGGCCGCAGTCTGGGGCCGCACACCGTTAGGGTGCCTGTCGTCATCGTTGCCTGGTTTGCTCTTCGCGGGCGCCCGGCGAGCGGATGTCTTCCGGCCGGCGCAATCCGTCGGGAATCGGGACAATCGCTGTAAAACCGCCGCCCCTTTATCCCAATTTTTTCAGGTTTTGTGAATAGGATTCCGGCGGTGCCGCCGGAAAGGTCGCGCAAAAAAACACCAACGCCCGGCCTGCAACGCGGAAGGATTTCCCCTTCGCGGTGCGGCCGGGCGCGGGCGTTTAAACAAGAGTGGGTCCTGCCGGCGGCAAGGCCACGGGCCGGGCCGCTGGTGCCTACACCATTCCCTTGAAGCCCATGAAGGCCAGGGAAAGCATGCCGGCGGTCACCAGGCCGATGGCCGTATCCTGCATGGCCTTGGGTACCCGGGCCAGGAGGATGCGCTCCCGCACGCCGGCGAAGAGCACCAGGGCAAGCCCGAAGCCCGCGGCATAGGAGAAGGAGGACACCAGCATCTGCATGAAGGTATACTCCTCCTGGATATTGATGATGCACACGCCCAGCACCGCGCAGTTGGTGGTGATGAGCGGCAGGAAGATGCCCAGACCCGCGTAGAGGGCGGGGATGTTCTTCTTCAGGAACATCTCCACGAACTGCACCAGCGACGCGATCACCAAGATGAAGGCGATGGTCTGAAGGTACTGGAGCTTGAAGGGGACCAGCACGTAGTACTGCACCAGATAGGTGATGAGGCCCGCCAGCACCAGGACGAACACCACCGCCATGGCCATGCCCACGGCCGTCTCCATCTTCTTGGAGGTGCCCAGAAAGGGGCAGTTGCCCAGGAACTGGGCCAAAAGGATGTTGTTTACGAAAACGCAGCTTACGAACAAGAGAATAAGATCGGTCATTTCCTTATCGCCTCCGTGCGTGGCGTTACTTGCTCGGGAAAAGGTTCATGATTCCAAGCATGAGCCCCAGGCATACAAAGGCTCCGGGCGCCTTCAGCATGAACTCGAAAGGCTCGAACCACGACGGGTCGAAGACCACCAGCTTATGCCAGAAGGGCACGGAGAAGGTCCCGGCTCCCAGCACCTCGCGCACGGTGGCCACGGCCGCCAGAGCGAAGGTGTAGCCGATGCCGATCCCCAGGCCGTCCAGGGTGGACCGCACCACGTTGTTCTTGTATGCGAACGCCTCGGCCCGGCCCAGGAGGATGCAGTTCACCACGATGAGGGGGATGAACACGCCCAATGTGATGAACAAGGGATAGGCATAGGCCTTCATCACCAGTTCCACCACGACCACGAAGGTGGCGATGACCACGATGAAGCAGGCGATGCGCACCTTGGAGGGGATGACCTTGCGGAGCAAGGACACCAGGATGTTGCCGCAGACCAGAACGAAGGTCACGGCGATTCCCATGCCCACCCCGTTTTCCACCGAGTTGGATACGCCCAGCGTGGGACAAAGTCCCAGGACCAGCCGGAAGGGGGGAACCTCCTTCCACAAGCCCTTGGTGAACTCCTGGACCAGTGTTCTTGCCATCTGTGCTCTCCCTTACGTGAAACGGCTCGTTGGCCGTCCTGTATCTTTTCCGCTTCTTGGCGAGAAGGCTCCCTACGCCGTCTTGGGATGCAGCTGCACCGCCGCGGCGTCTTTGGCGATCTCGGTCTTGAGCTTTTTGTAGATGTCGCCCGCGGAGGTCACCGCCGCGCAGACGGCCCGGGACGTGATCGTGGCGCCGGCGAGAGCGTCTATCTGCCCGCCGTCGGCCCTGACCTTCAGAGGCTCCAGGATGGATTTGCCCACGAAGCCCTTGGCGAAGGAGGGGTCCTCCTTGGCGCGGGCGCCCAGGCCCGGCGTCTCGGAGTGCGTGGTGACGCCGATTCCCACGATCTTGTCGTCGTTTATGTTGATGGCCACCATGACTCCGATGGGCCCTCCGAAACCGCCCGCGGAGGTCTCGAAGGCCACCACGTCCGGCTTGCCGTTGAACTCGCCCACGAAGAAGCTGCGGTCAACCTCGCCATCCTTGATCTTGAAGCGGTCCGTGATGGGGTCGTTCTGGCAGCCCTTCATGATGGAAAGGATGGCCGGGCCCTTCACGTAAAAGAGCTCCTGATCTTCGATCCGGGCAGCCGTGCCGTTCCGCACGGCCGCAAGAAGCACTCCCGACGCGGCGGCCAGAAGCGTAACCACCACGACCATCTTGATCATCTCACGCATGTTCCACCACCTTTCCCAGGGCTTTGGGCCGGATCTTGTCCAGGAGCGGGTGCACCAGGTTCACCAGCAGGACGGAGAAAACCACCCCGTCCACGTCCGCGCCGATATCGCGGATGAGCACCGTGAGCACTCCAGCCAAAAGACCGTAAAGGATCATGGGAAGGAAGTTGACCGGGGAGGAGGAGTCCTCCGGCAGCAGGAAAAAGGCCCCGAACAGGGTGTAGCCGGAAAGCAGGTGGATGGCCGGGCCGGCATACTTCCCGGATCCGGCCGCCGCGAACAGCGCGGCCGTCACGGCCACGCCCGCCAGGTAGGCCACCGGTATCTCCCAGCGCACGTAGCCGCGCAGGATCAGGTAGAGGCCGCCTAGGATGAGCCCCAGCCCGAAGACCGTGCCGATGCCGCCGTTCTGCGCCCCCATGAGCAGGCCGTTCATCGAGAGGCCGGAAACCGAGTCCGGCCCGAAGTTCTTCAAAAGCGCCATGGGGTAGGACATGGAGAAGTTGGTGTTGATGTCCACCATGGCCGCGTCGAAGTTCATGCGCAGCTTCCAGGAGATGCCCAGAATGGCCATGGCCGTGCATGCGGGGTTGAAGGGGTTGCCCCCCATGCCGCCGTAGATCTGCATGGCCGCCACGATGGCCACGAAGTTCCCCACCACCACCAACCACCAGGGAGCCGTGGCCGGCAGCATCATGCCCAGCATGAGGCCCACGACCGCCGCCCCGCCGGTTCCGATGGAGATCTTGCGCCGGGTCACTAGGTTCATGATGAGCTCGAAACCCATGGCGCAGGCCGTGGACAGGCAGAGCACGCCCAGCGCGGAGCCGCCGAACCGGTAGACCCCGGCCACGACGGCCGGAAGCGCCGCCAGCATGATGTTGTAGTTCCTGGTCGCGATCCTGTTCCCGTTGTGTACAAACGGGGCGTGGGATACGATGAGCTTCTTTGCCTCGTTCATTGTATTACAGACCCTTTTTGTTTGAGCGTCCTATAACCAAGCCTTTTCGCCGGGGCATCCCGTTGACACCTCATGGAAGGCCCGCGCGGGAACTCGCCCCCTTCTATGCCTGGGCCTCCTCGACTGCGATCTCGTGCTTGCCCAGCATGATGTACTGCAAGATGGGGATGCGCGCCGGGCACACAAAGGCGCACAGGCCGCACTCCACGCAGGAGAAGAGATCGTACAGGTCCGCGGCGGGCCGGTACTGGCCGTTTTCCAGGTAGCGGATGAGCATGTTCACCGCCATCTTCGCGGGGCAAACGCGAACGCAGTCGCCGCAGTTGATGCAGGGGTTGTCGGAAATCTCCGCCAGGGTTTCGCCCGCCTGGACCATGATGACGTCCGTGTCCGGGAGAACCGGCTGGTCCGTGCTGAACAGCGCCGCCCCCCGCATGGGGCCGCCCAGAACCACGCGGTCCCCGCCGTTCACCACCACGTTGGCCGCCGCCAGCACGTCCGCCACGGGCGCGCCCACCCGAGCGCGGAAGTTCTGCAGCTTGGCCCCCGACTCCTTGGGCACCACCGTAATCATCTTCTCGTCCGGCACCCGGCCCGTCTTGAAGAATGCTCCCACGGAAGCCGCGGCCTCGGCCGTCACAAAGAAAAAGCCGGCATCCTCGGGAGAGCTGCCGGCCGGAAGAGTCGCGTTGAAGAGCTTGCTCATGACCAGGGCGGGAAGGGCGTCGGGGTAGGCCGTGGAAAGAACCTTCACCTCCACGCCCGCGGCCTGGGCGTCCTTTTGCAGGGCGGCCGGGGCCACCATCACGGCGTCCGCCGCTCCCAGGATCTTCTTGAGCGCGCCGACGCCGGCGGCGATCTCGGCGCCGAAGTCGCGAACAACTTGCTGGGCCGCCGTGGAGAAGAGGTCCTGGTCCATGCCCAGGACGACCACGGTCTTGATGCCTTTCCCGTTGGCCCGCGAAAGCTTGAGCCCGCCCGGGCAGTTCTCCAGGTGCCCCAGCGCAGTGGCCAGGTCCTGGGCCGGGCCGGCAACGGTCTGCCGTTCCTCGCCGCCCTTGGCCTCCACCGTTACGGAGGTCTGCTTGCGGCCCCGGGCGTCGGTGTAAGGGGCGATGCCGGAAACCTGGCCGCTCACCGAGCATACGAAGTAGCCTTCACCGTCCTTGTAAGGGCGGATCACCGCTCCCCGGGCCACGGTGTCGCCGGAAGCAAGCGCCAGCGCCGGCGCGTTGAAGGGCCGGTCCACAAAGAACACGGCTTTGCGGGGGGCCGGCACGTCTTCCGAGCTTCCGGCCCGGATATCGGATACCACTGTATAGGAAAGCTTCTTCGGGGCGATTCCGAAAAACGGTCGTTTGGTCATGATGCCCTCACACGCTACGGCCCGGATTTATTCCCCGGCGGCCATGCACGTTCTTTCGTCTTGTCGCGTTATCGCGAAAAGCAAGGCTTGCCTGTGGACGGTAATCAATACTTCCGGTGGCACTCCGCACATTTCACCGGGCCCGCGCCCTGGTCTTCATGGCACTTGATGCACTGGTCGTGAAAAGCGGCCATCTTGTTGGGAGCCCACCGGTCCTCGCCCGGTTTGTGGCAGCTGGTGCAGTCCTTGGGGCCCTTGCCCTCGGGGAAGCTCTCGGTGTGGCAGTCGGTGCAGGACTGGCCGTACCCGTCCTCCGAGTAATGGGCCTTGTGGTCGAAATCGTCCTTGGGCATTTCGTCGTAGGATTCGTCGTGGCAGTTGGCGCAGGAGACGGCCTCCGCCGGGTTCATGTCGCCGGTGTGGTGGCAGGTGTCGCACGACTCCGCGCCGTAGTCCTTCACGTGGGCTTCGTGGGAAAACAGCAAATTCCCGCCGTTGTTCACCAGATACATGCGGGTGGGGACCTCCGGCGCCCGGATGGGAAAGGACCCGTATGCAGCGATTCCCACCACAAGGAGCACCACCAGAAGCCCGAAGGCCAGCAATCGTTCCTTTTTATCGTCCATGGCGGCCGATTTCCTTTCCGCTATTTCCCGGCGGGCCTGCTTCCCCGCCCGTGTTCCCGCTGTCTCCAAAGGCCGGGGAAAAAATATCCCCGGGCGAGGGCGCACGAATACCCCCTCCTGGAATTGAACCGCCCCCACCTAACATAATCAAACCCCCCTTTCAACCGAATTTTTTCCGGGATTGGAGGTCGCCGGCGGCCCTTTGGACAAGCACCCGTCGGCCCATGGCCAAAAAGGCGTTGACAAGAAAGCGGCCCTTCCCTAAAGTGCCGATCTCTTAGGTCCTGTCGGGACGTAGCTCAGCCTGGTAGAGCGCACGGTTCGGGACCGTGAGGTCGCTGGTTCAAATCCAGTCGTCCCGACCACTCCGATTTCCTCCCCAGCTTCTTCTCATCGCTTCGTTCTTGTGGTATCCCTCTAGTAGCTCCACCGCTTGGGGAGCAGGCGCGTCCGGGACCGGCCCCTGCGTCCGCCGATCACCGGAAGCCTTTTTTTCTCTTTCCGGTGGAGAAGGCTTCCGGAGTGAAGAAGGGCAGCGGGTCGAAGCGGTTTTTCGTGCGCTGGCGGACGGGCGGGAGAGGAGCCTTCGGCGCAGCTTTACATCACCTTTAGAAAAGGAACCCGAGATGAGGGTGCTCATAACCGGAGGGGCCGGCTTCATCGGCTCGCACCTGGCCGAAGCCTGCCTGACGGCAGGGCACGAGGTCTACGTCATAGACGACCTTTCCACCGGGGCGCTGGAAAACATCGCCCACCTTCTGGACGACCCCGACCTCTCCGGGCGCTTCTTCTTTCACAAGGCAAGCATCCTGGACCCCGATCCCCTCATGGAGCTGGTGGCTACCTGCGACCTGGTGTACCACCTGGCCGCCGCGGTGGGCGTCCGCTACATTCTGGAAAACCCCCTGAAAAGCGTCCGGATCAACATCCAAGGGACGGAGAAGGTCCTGGAGCTCTGCTCCCGTTTCAAGAAGAAGGTGCTCATCGCCTCGTCCTCCGAGGTCTACGGAAAGCACCTGCACGCCCCGCTCACGGAAACCGACAACATCATCTACGGCCCCAGCTCCAAGTTCCGCTGGAGCTACGCCGCCAGCAAGCTCATGGACGAGTTCCTGGCCCTGGCCTACTACCGCACCACCGGCCTGCCGGTCGTGATCGTACGGCTCTTCAACACCGTAGGCCCGCGCCAGACCGGGGCCTACGGCATGGTGATCCCCACCCTCACGGCCCAGGCCCTTGCCGGGGAGCCCCTCACCGTCTACGGCGACGGCACCCAGACCCGCACCTTCACCTACGTCACCGACGTGGTGGAGGCCCTCTCCGCGCTCATGGAGAACCCGGCGGCCGTCGGACAGATCGTGAACGTGGGAGGCGTGGAGGAAGTGTCCATCGCGGCGCTGGCCCGCAGGATCGTGGAAACCACCGGCTCCTCTTCCGAGGTCCGGCTCATCCCCTACGAAGAGGCCTTCCCCGCCGACTTCGAGGACATGCAGCGAAGGGTGCCCGATATCAAAAAGCTGGAGGAGCTCACCGGCTCCCGCCCCAAAACGGACCTTGCCGGAATTCTGGAAAAGGTCGCAGGCTACTTACGCGCATCCGGACGATAATGCAGGCCCGACCCGGCCACCACCTACGAACTCACACGCAAGGAAACGCCCATGAAAAAGATCGTAATCCTCGCGATCCTGGTGGGCCTTGTCTACCTGGCCCACCGCTTAAACCCTAGCTTCGACATGCACAAAAGGAAGATCGCCCCCAACATCGCCGTCACCAGCGAAGTGTGGAACAGCCTGAACTACAAGGACTATTACCTGCTCTCCGTTACCACCACCGCCGTGCGCGGCGCCCTGGTCTCGGCAGGCGGGGTCGGCACCGTCGGGATCATTGACAAGGAATGGGAGCCGGGTAACCCCTGACCTCCGGCTGCCCGACAGGCTTCTTCCTGAACCCGTGAAGGAGTTTTTCCTCAAAGGGGCCAAAGCCCATCGCTCGGGCATTCCTGCCAGAAACGATGTTTCCCCCGGGGTGAAAGCGTTTTTTCGCTCTTCGGGGCGGCCCCATGCGGCCCGTCTGCCGTGCCATGCCGCGGTCGTCTGAGGCCGCTCACGGATTCAGGTTCTTTTCCGGGTAACCCATGCGCGAGATCGTAACCACACACAACAACACCGACTTCGACGCCCTGGCGTCGGCCGCCGCGGCCACCTTCCTCTACCCCGGCTCCGTCCTGGTCCTGCCGGGCAAGCAGAACCCCAACGTGCGGGAGTTCCTTTTCATCCACCGGGACCTCATCCGGGCCGTGGAGCGCTCCCGCGCCGATTTTTCCCAGGCCTCCCGCCTCATCGTCACCGACACCGGCTCCTGGTCCCGCCTGGATCGTTTCGATGAGCTGCGGAACAAGGACGGCCTGGACATCCACGTGTGGGACCACCACATGGCCGGCGGAGATATAGCCGCCTCCTGGACCTTGCGCAAGGAAACCGGAGCGGCCGTCACCCTTCTGGTGGCCGAGATGGCCCGCCGCGACATCCCCGTCGCCCCCATGCACGCCACACTCTTCCTCCTGGGCATCCACGAGGACACCGGCAGCCTCACCTTTCCCTCCACCCGGCCCGAGGACGTGCGAGCCTGCGCCTACCTCTTGGAAAACGGCGCGGACCTGAACGTTGCCGGCGCTTTCCTGTCCCAGTCCTTCGACGCCATGCACCAGGAGCTTCTCACCCGCATGCTGGCCGACGGCCGCAGCATCACCTGCGACGGCTACACCGTGGGCATCACCGTGGAACCCGCGGAAAAACGCCTCACCATGCTGGCCCCGGTGGTGGCCCGCTACCTGACCATCGTGAAGGCCGACGCCGTTTTCTCCGTCTTCGCCATGGATAGCGACAAGTCCATGGTCATCGCCCGCGGAGGCTACTCGGGCCTGGACGTGGGCCGCGTGGTGGCCGCCCTGGGGGGAGGCGGGCACCCCTCGGCCGGCTCCGCAATGGTCCGCGGCATGAAGCCGGAAGCCGTGGCCGAGCGCATCGCGCGGTTGCTCTCCGAAGGCGCCGGGAAGGAGCTGCGCGTCTCCGCCATCATGATCTCCGCCGCCCACGCCATTTGCGCCAGCACCCCCATCGCGGACGCGCGGAAAATCTTTTCCGAAGCCCGCGCCAAGGCCCTGCTCGTGGTCAAGGAGAACCGGCCCACCGGCCTCGTCGTCCCGGCGGACATGGCCAAGACCCAAAACGACTCGCTCCCCGTGTCCTCCGTCATGCGCCAGAACCTGCCCGCAGTCTGCCCCGAGGACGGCCTGCGCACGGTGACGCGCCTCATGATGGAGCACGACATTCCCCTGGTACCCGTACTGGACAAGCAGAGCGGCGCCCTGGCCGGCATCGTCACCCGCGCCGATGTGCTTTTGCAAATGTACAGCCTCTAAACCAAGGCAGGCGCCGGCCGCCGCCGGTGCAGAGGAGGACGCCATGAAAGACTTCGCACCAAGGACACTGGGCAGAACCGGCCTTGCCGTCGGCCCCTTGGGCGTGGCAGCCGCCTACGGCGCGCCCGCTCGCTCCTTCGAAGCCGCCTTCGACAGGGGCTGCAACTACTTCTACTACGGCGCCATGCGCCGCGGGGGCATGAAGACGGCCATCAAAAACCTAATGGGACAAGGCAAGCGGGACAAGATGGTCATCGCGGTCCAGAGCTTCGCCCGCACCCCCTTCCTGGTGGAAGCCTCGCTGCGCAAAGCCCTCTCCTCGCTCTCCATCGAGCAGGCGGACGTGCTCATCCTGGGCTGGCACAACAAGCCCCCCTCCCCTGCCCTCATGGACAAGGCAGCCGGCCTGAAGGAAAAAGGAATGGTCCGCTTCCTGGCGGTTTCCAGCCACCACAGACCGCTCTACCCGCAGCTTGCCGCGGACGGCCGCATGGACATCTTCCACCTGCGTTACAACGCCGCCCACCCCGGCGCCGAAAAGGACGTGTTCCCGCTGCTGCCCAAGGAAAACCGCCCCGGCATCGTGGTCTTCACCTCCACCTGCTGGGGGCACCTATTAAACCCCAAGAAAATGCCGCCCGGCCAGGCTCCGCCCACCGCCGCCGACTGCTACCGCTTCGTGCTCACGAACCCCGACGTGAACGCATGCGTATGCGGCCCCAAAACCGACGCGGAAATGCAGGGCGCACTCCTGGCCCTGGACCAGGGCCCCATGAACGACGAGGAACTCGCCCGTATGCGCGCCATCGGCGCCCACGTCCACGGCCGCCACGGAAGATTTTTCTAAAGGCGGAAGATGAAAGATCAAAGATAAGAAGGGCGGAAAAGATCGCGGGGGGACCTTTTCTTTTATGGGGAAAAGAAAAGGT
>JBFMHL010000247.1:0-19963 GCA_040753055.1 Thermodesulfobacteriota bacterium
CCGCCGGGAATAGGACCGGGCTCCGGGCTCGCGCGGACGATCCGACCCACCCGACCGCAAGTCCTTGTCCCGGTCCTTGCCATAGGGGCGGCTCTCCCGCTTAAACGACCTCTCCCGGTCGCGGGATGCATCCTGCTCCCGGCTTGGTTCGATTCTCTTCCGATACGGCCTTTTGCCTTCTCCGGCAGGCGTGGCGGGGCCGCCGGGGCGCTTGGAAAAGGTCCGGGCGCCGGGCTCGCGCGGACGATCCGGCGCGCCCGAGCGGAAGTCCATTTCCCGGTCCTTGCCATAGGGGCGGCTCTCCCGCTTAAACGGCCTCTCCCGGTCGCGGGATGCATCCTGCCCCCGGCTTGGTTCGGTCCTCTTCCGATACGGTCTTGCGCCTTCTCCGGCAGGCTTGGCGGGGCCGCCGGGGGGCCTGGAATAGGATCGGGCGCCGGGCTCGCGCGGACGATCCGGCGCGCTTGCGCGAAAGTCCGTTTCCCGGTTCTTTCCATAGGGGCGGCTCTCCCGGCGGGGCGGCCTCTCGCGGTCTTGCCATGCGCCTTTCTCGCCGGTGCCGTCGGGGCGTTTGGAAAAGGGACGTTTGGCGGCCCGGTCCGGATGACGCTTTCCGTCTCCGCCCTCGCCGGCGTATGGGCGGTCCTCCGGTTTTCTCCTCTCCCGGAACGCACCTTCCCTGGGGAAAGGCTTTTTTTGCCATGTCCCGCTCTTTTCTTCCCGGATCTGCTGCGCCCGCGCACGGGGACGGTAGGGCCTGTCCCCCGACTTTTCGTGGCTCGGCCTCCCCTCTTCTTGCGTCGCCTGCATTCCTGCCGGCTCCTCCGGCTCGGCCTCCGCAGGAGGCTCATACGGCCGGGGCTCGAAAAAGCGGTCCGGGTTCACGTCGAAACGCAAAAGCTTGCAGGGGATGGGGCCGTTATAGAAATCATGGGTGCTCCTGGCCCAGATGCCCAGCTGGCGGGCCAGATCCGGGTTTCCGGTGAACACGGCCGCCGAGAATCCCGCAAACTTCTCCTTCAAAAGCTCCCCCAGCCTCCCATAGAGCGGCGCCAGCTCGGCAACCGTTCCCAACCTCTCGCCATAGGGGGGGTTCGTGATCAAAAGACCGGTCTTCGACCTCTTGTTTTCCGGCGGGTCGAGCTTGGAGAGGTCCCGCTTGAGCACCTTGATGAAATCGGACAGCCCGGCGCGGAAAATGTTCTTCTGGGCCGCCATGACGGCCTTGGGGTCCGAGTCGCAGCCCGCGATGGGAGGCAGGGCCGCCTTTCCTGCGACGGCGCGGTTCTTGGCCACCGACACCAGACGCTCCCACAGGGCCGGGTCATGGCCCTTCCAGCCCAGGAAGCCGAAGTAGTCGCGGAAAAGCGCCGGCGCCGTATCGGAGGCCATGAGGGCCGCCTCGATGAGTAGGGTCCCGGACCCGCACATGGGGTCGCACAGGCTTCCCTGTTCCTTGGCGATCTCCGGCCAGCGCGCCCGGAGAAGGATGGCCGCCGCCAGGTTCTCCTTGAGCGGCGCGGAAACGCCGTCGGCCCGGTAACCCCTGCGGTGCAGCCCTTCCCCGGAGAGGTCAATCCCCAGGCTGAGCGCCCCCTCTTCCGCGTGGGCCGCGATCTTGACCATGGGCCGTTCCACGCGCACGTCGGGGCGCACGCGGAACTTTTCCCGGAACTGGTCCGCCACCGCGTCCTTGACCTTGAGGGCCGCGTAATGCGTGTTGGCCAGCTGCTCGCCCGCCTGCGTGAGCTCCACGCAGAAGGTGCCGCCCTTGGACATGTGCTGGTGCCAGGCCACCTCGCGGGCGGCGTCGTAGCAGGAGTTCTCGTCCGTCACGGGCGGGGACGCCAATACGAGCACAACTCGGCTTGCGGTGCGTGACCACAGCACAACCCGATACCCGTCCTCCAGGGACCCGGAAAACCGAACCCCGGCAGGGGTTTCGTGAATGTGGCGGCAGCCCAGCGCCGACAGCTCCTCGGCCAGAATGGGGGATACGCCACGGGGAGCGGCTGCAAAAAACTGAATCTCTTCACTCATAGGGGATGATCTCGCAAAAAGAATGTCCTGGTCCGGTGAACTCCGGGCCGCAAAAACCTGTTCGGTCTTCTGGTGATCCCATGCTCCCGCCGATTTTTTGCGAACTCATCTCGGGTGATGATTCCGGGTAAACGTGGTCCGGCTTTTTGGAGAAACACCGTTTCGATCCATCCAGGGTGAGAAAAAGCTACCTCAAAAAAAGATAGGCCCCGCCAACAGGGGAGGCTTCTGCGCGGCATCGCTTGGGCACCCGTCACGCAGCATGGGGAGCGGCATCTCCCCGATGGCTGCAGGCGCTTGGGAAATCACCGATCTTGCGTAGTCTTGATTGCGTCCACTCTTTCCAAAAGCTCTCGGATCCGGGGTGCGGCCGCCAACTCGGCCGTCCATTTTTCCGGCCAGCCGGCAAAGCCGTGAAAAGCCCCCAGGACCATGCCCGCCACCATGCCCCGCGCGGCCGAGTCCCCGCCCGCCATGACATTTTCCATAAGAGCCCGGGCCGGATCATCCTCGTGGCGGACCAGGAGATGCACCACCGACGGGAAGGCCGCGGAAATGTCGCACATCTGCCCGAAGCCCTTGATGGCGGTCAGCGTGTCCTGCTCGCGGCTCTTCATTCCCCGGGAGAGCTTTTCGCACAGCCCCGCGGAGAGGCCGACGGCCTGGGCCGCCTGGCGCAGGGCCTCGGAGGGGCGCTGGCCGGCGAGGCAGGCCAGCGCCGCTTCCGCGAAAAAACCCGCAGCCTCGATCACCTGGGGGTTTCCGTGGGTGAGCATGGTCTGCTGGCGGCAGGCTGCGGCGCAAGCGGGGGGGGCTTCGCGGAGCGTGTAAACCAGCGGGGCGATACGGGAGGCGCCCGCGAGGTCCGTGGAAAGGGAGGCCGCCTGCGCCGGCGCTTTTCCGTTGTCGAGGTTGGCCAGCGTGTCCTTGGAGGCGTGGTCCTTGTAGCCCTGATAGGCCTCCATCTTCCCACGCCAGAAAGCGAAGAAGGCTCCAGGATCGAAGGTTCCGGGCCCGGCCAGGAACTCCAGGAGCCACAGGGTCTGGTCTCCGTAATGGGTGAACTCGCCTTTGTTCTTGCCCTGGTGGTACGAGCCCGGCGGCGCCGCCATGTACCCGGTGACCGTGCCGAAGCGTTCCGCAAGCTCGTCCGTGTTGTAGATCCAGTGGGCCGGAAGGCAGAGGGCATCGGCTGCAAAGGACAACAGTACCATTGCCCGGGCGTTTTCCATGATTTCCTCGCTGGCGATGGGGGAGCCGCCCGCAGGCCTACTCCCCCCGGCGGATCACCATTCCGGGCCGCCGTTCCGGCCGGTAGCCCTTGCCGTTCACCACGGCGGTGCCGTTCACGTACACGCCCCGGATTCCCGAGGGGAAATGGGTCGGGTCGTTGGCGGTGGCCGTGGTTCCCAGGGTGGCGGGATCGAACAGGACCAGGTCCGCATAGTAGCCCGTCTTGATCTCGCCCCGGCGGGAGAGCTGGAGCTGCTTTGCCGGGAGGCTGGTGCATTTGCGGATGGCCTCGGCCATGGAGATCATCCCGCTGTCCTTGGCATAAAAAGACAGGAACTTGGGGAAGCAGTCGTAGGTGAGGTGCGACGGACGACCGAACACGATGGGGATGGTGTCCGTGGCAATGGAGACGTTCTTGTCCAGGAGCGCCCTGCGGAGCGACAGCTCCACCAGGCGGTCCCCGGGATAGGTGGGCGTTTCGAAGATGAGCACCCTGCCCTTTTCCTCCAGGGCGATGTCGCAGGCCGCGTCGAAGGGGTGCTTGCCGGTCTTCTTCCCGATCTCCGTGAAGCTCTTGCCCACCAGGTGCTGGTTTTTATCCGAAGCCACGCTCATGATGAAGGCGCAATTCCAACCCATGACCTTGAACAGGTTCATGGACCAGGCGTCCTCGCCCCGGTGGGGCCAGACGGGCTCGCCTTCCTCGATGCTGGTGCGGATCCTGCGCCGCGTGGCCGGGTCGGCGATTCGGGCCAGGACCTCGTCCATACCGCCGCGGAGGCTCCAGGGCGGCAGGAACGCGAAGAGATGCGTGAACCCCGCACTGGTGGGCATGGCGTCCACCCCCACCGGTTGGCCCCGGGAGATGAGGCGGTCCACCATCTCCAGGTAAGGCTTGGTGGAGGTGTCGGCCGGGATGGGAAAGGGCCGGAGCTTATAGAGCGCGCTGACTCCCCGCAATGTGTAGGAGACCAGGCTTCGGATGGGCTCCCGGAAGTAGGGGACCCAGAACAGGTGGCTGATCTGGACCGGCACCTGGGCGCGGCGCCCGATGTCCAGCACCTCGTCCATGGCGTTCTTGAGGGTGTCCGAGTTGTAGGAGCGCAGGTGGGAGGTGAACACACCGTTGTACTCGTGCACCACCCGGCCCAGCTCCAGGAGCTCGTTTTGGTCGGAGCACAGGCCCGGATAGTACATGAGCCCGGTGCTCATCCCCACGGCGCCCTCCTCCAGGCAGCGCCGGAGCACGTCCTTCATCTTGGAGATCTGGGCGGAATTGGCGATTTCGGGCGAGTCGCCCATGGCATGGGCCCGGACCACCCCGTGGGGGGCAAGGATGGCGCAGTTCTGCACCATCCCCTTTTTCTCGAAAACGGAGAGCATGTCTCCGAAGGACTTCCAGGTGATGTCACGGCTCTGGTCGCCCCCCAGGAAGATATCGTAGAACTGGTACTGGAAGCGTGCGTTCTCCTCGGAAATGGGGGCGAGCCCCGCTCCGCAGTTGCCGCCCACGAAGGTGGTGATGCCCTGGCGGACCAAGGGCTCCACCAGCTTCTCGTACTTGGGTTGGTGCAGGGCCATGTCCGCGTGGGTGTGCACGTCCACAAAGCCCGGGCACAGGGCGAGCCCGGAGGCCGGGACACGCTTGCGGGCGGTGGCCGAGCTCAGGTTGCCGATGGCGGCGATGCGGCCGTTGTCCACGGCGATGTCGTTTACGTAAGCGGACCTTCCGGTTCCGTCGTAGACGAGCGGCTTTTCGAAAATGAGATCAAACTCCATGAGGCCTGTCTTCTCCCTTCTTTGTTGCCGCAACCGCAATCCTTTTACCGGCCAGCGCGAGGCAGACCAAGGCGCTCGCCAGGAGCAACAGCCACTTGGCGGCGCTGGCCGTCCCCGACGCGAACACCAGGGGGTCGGAGACCGGAAGCACCGCCTCGATCATTAATACATGGATCACGTTTTCCATCAAGTCGCAGGCGCCGGCTAGAAAAGGCATCGCGAACAAGGCCAGAAAAAAAGTCCCCGGCGGGTTTTGCCGGCTCCTGCCGGACAGCCAGGCAGTCAAAGCCGCAAAAAAAACCGAATACAAAAACGGGTGCGCGAAATCCAGCCAAAAATGGGACATGTACACCGACGTGCCCATTCGGCCCCAGCGTCCCAGTATGGCCAGGAACCCCTCGGAGCTGAAGGTGAGCTGCAAACGCAGGGTGTCCGCGCCCAGCCGGGAGAGCATCACCCGCATGGTGGCCTGGGATAGCAGCGTCAGCAGGGCGAAGGCCCCTACCACGCGGCCGCGCCCCAGGCGAAAAAAAAGAGACGTCAATCGGGACTCCATGAACCGGTGCCTCGGGTGTTCCTCGGTTAGAAAAGCTTGGGGATGACGGAGGAGCTGCCCCGAGCCTTGGCCGAGACGAGCGCGCCCAGGGAGGTGAAGATTCCCACCCCCGAAAGCGAAAGCGGGTTTACTTTCATCTGCTTGCACAAGGAGTAAATGCTGGCCGAAAGGTCGTTGCAGCCCGGGCTCAGGGTCACCAGGCGTTTTTTCTTCTCCTTTTCGAAGTGCCACCCCCAGTCGGAGATCGCGCAGGAGCCCGCCAGATGGACCGGGGTGTCGATGGCGCGCACGGTCTCCTCGGGAATGCCCTTTCCCATGAGCACCGTGAACCCGCCCTTGCCCCCGTGGTCGCAGTGCAGCACCTCCAAAAGCGTCTCGGTGTTGCGGCCGCAGCCTTCGGGGCAGCAGCGCTCCTTGCCTTTCACGATGCGGAGGTCGGCCGGGAAGCGCTCCAGAAGCTGATGGGTGAAGCTCATCCTCCGGGAGTCGAAAAGCTCGCGCCCTTCGATCTCGATGCGGGCGAGATCCCAGGTTCCCAGCCCCATCTCCGCGCACAGGCGCAGGTGCTCGACTTCCTCCAGGGATATGCCCATGAACGCCGAGCCCGTCACGTCCACGGCCAGAGCATCGGGCCCGCCGAACAGCACCTTGGGCCTCTCGATGCACTCGTCCGCGTTCTTCTCGGCGATATAATGGCCGTGGTTGGTGGCAAGAAGCCCGTCCACCAGAACAAAGTCGGGCCGCACCAGCGAGAAGATGTCGGCGAACTTCCGATGCAGCTGGAAGTTGTGGTCCGCGACCCGGTCCTTGTGGGTCACGAACCCGAACTGGTTCTTCACCGACAGTGTCACCGTGCTCATGGAGTGGGTCTTGAGCTTGGGAAGGGAGACATAGAGGTTTTCGGCGCGGTTGCGGATGAGGCGTTCGGCCACGAACTCGGAGATATTCACGAAGCGGGCCAGGGAGGGAAGGAAGACCGGCGTCTGTCCGGTCTCGTCCAAACACACCGGAATGGCCCCGGCATCCCGGCAGGCCGCGTCAATGCCGCTTGCCGTGAACACCAGGCGGGTGAAGTTACCCTGGGTGCAGTTCTCTATCACATAAACGTCCCGCGCGCCCGCCTCCTTGAAATAACGGACGGTTTCGGCGATCACCTCCGGGTCCGTGAAGCAAAAGGGCTTGCTGTCCACGGCGTTGATTTTAAGGTAGACGTCACGGGAGGACTTCAGAAGATTCTCCCCGCCCCCGAAGGCGGAGAAGACCCGGGCTACCGCCTCCCGGACCGACTTCGTTGCATCCGCAAAGCACACCCGCGCCTTACCGTCCATTTGCCTCTCTCCGTTCATCTTTGTCTATAAGCTGTTTCATAACCCCATCCGATGCTATGGGGCGGTGTTCCTTCGCCTTCTCAAAATGCTCACATACAAACTCTGTATGCTCCGCTTTTTCGTCGGCCCGCGCCTTGCCCTGAAACATGATCCGCGGTTATGAAACAGCTTCTCAGTAAAAATTTACTATATCACGGGAGCTTCCCGGCGAACACCTTTTCCCGGACCTTCTGGAACAGCTCGGGATCGTTGGCGAAAAAGCCGTCCGCATAGGCAAGAAGGGCATGTTCCATCACCGGCCGGGTGTTGTCCGTTGCGGAGGTCCAGACCAAGGCCTTGATCCCTTTTCCGTGCAGGCGGGTGACGAGGGCGGGATTGAGGTGCTGCGCCTTGAGGTGATAGCTGGCGGCCCCGAGGGCCCCGATCCGGCGGAGGGCGGTGTCCGGGCTTTCGGGCTTTCGGGCGAGGACGCCGATGCAGGAATCCGGCAGAGCTTCCCGGACAACGGCCAGGGCGTCGTCGCTGAAACTGGAGAAAAGCACGGACTGCGCGAGCCCCCTTTTCCGGACCAGGTCGGCGGTGGCGGCGGCCAGGCTGCGGGTGGCTTCCGCGCTGCTGCCGACCTTGATCTCCACGTTGACGGGCAGCCTGCTTCCCATTGCGGAGAAGACCTCGGCAAGGGTGGGAACCCGGGTGCCGGAGAACTCCTTCCCCAACCAGGAACCCGCGTCCAGAGAACGGATGACGGAGAGCGGCAGGTCCGAAACCGGGCCTTTCCCATCGGTGGTGCGGTCTATCGTGTCGTCATGGATGACGATGATCTCTCTGTCCGCGGTGAAGGTCACATCCAGCTCGATCATGTCCGCGCCGGCGTCCGCGGCGGCCCGGAAGGCGGGGATGGTGTTCTCCGGCCAGCGTTCGGAAAAGCCCCGGTGGGCGATGCACCAGGGAAGGCTACGCCCGGAAAAAAAGCCGCGCCCCTCCGGCGCTGTTTCGCCGGAACGGGACGCGGCCAAATGTTCATCATTGCGGGTCACGCTTTGCCGCCTTGTTCGTACTTTGTAAAATCCCCCTGCCCCCTCTTATATTAAAGGAGGGGACCAGTTTGCTGCTTTTTCCCTTCAGGGCATGCCCGCCGCCGGGAGGGCTTTTCACGTCGGCACCGGACCACTGGCGGGGACGGATGCGGACGGCGGTTCGCAATGCAGCGACTGATTTTGCTGGCCAAGCCCGTGCCCTGCCCCCGTGCCGCGGGCAGAGCGGTGGGTAACGATGAGATGCAAGGCGCGCGAGCCGCGGAGAAAGGGAGCGTACTTGGTTCGTACGTGAGACCTTTCTCCGCGGCGAAGCGCAACGCAGCAGCTCGCGTTTCTCGCCTCCCTGCTAGCCGCCGAAGGCAGCTTCCGGCATGTCCACCACCGCATCGTCGGCCGCGGCGATGGCGTCGAAGCGGCCCAGGGTGATGGGCAGCATGCTGCTGATGAAGTAGCGGGCGGACACGATCTGGCCCTCGTAGAAGGAGGCGTTCTTGTTCTCGGCCACGATCTTCGCCCGGGCGTCGCCCGCGGCGCCCTTCAGGAGGGGCTTCAGGGCCTCGGCCGCGACGGTGGCCCGCCACAGGAGCATCCATGCAATGATGACATCGCCCATCGCCTCCAGGAAGGGGAAGGCGAAGGAGAAGGCGGTTTTGACGCGGGGGCTCATGGCGATGCCGCCCAGGCCCATGGCCACCTCGGCCAGGCGATTCTTTGCCTTGTCCAGCTTGTCGGCCAGGCCGCCTAACTCCGCATTCTCGCGGGCCTTTTTCACGGCCTTGTCAATCTCGCCCAGCAAGGCCATGAAGTAGGCGCCGTTCTTCATGCCCAGCTTGCGGCCCAGGAGGTCCATGGCCTGGATGCCGTTGGTGCCTTCGTAGATGGAGTTGATCTTGGAGTCGCGGGCGAGCTGCTCCACCGGGTAGTCCTGGGTGTAGCCATAGCCGCCGTAGATCTGGATGGCCTGGATGCAAACCTCGAAGCCCCGGTCGGTGCAGTAGCTCTTGATGATGGGCGTGAGCATCTCGATCAGGCCCTTGCAGAGATCCCGCTCCTTCTCGTCCTCGGCGGTTTCCGCCCTGTCGAAGCAGTTGGCGCAGAAGTAGACCAGGGAGCGCATACCCTCGGTCATGGCCTTCATCCACAGGAGCATGCGCCTGACGTCCGGGTGGCGGATGATGGAGACCGGAGGGGCGTCTGGGTTCATGAAGTCCATGAGGTCGCGGCCCTGCTTGCGGTTGCGGGCGTAGTCCAGGGCGTAGAGGTAGGCGGTGGAGGCGTTGCAGAGCCCTATGGCACCCACGGCCAGACGGGCTTCGTTCATCATGTGGAACATGACGCGCATGCCCTTGTTCTCTTCGCCCAGCAGGGTGCCGCGGCACTTGCCCTTGCCGCCGAAGGTGAGCTGGCACGTGGCGGAGCCGTGTAGGCCCATCTTCTCCTCGATGGCCGTGCAGACCACGTCGTTTTCTTCGCCGAAGGAGCCGTCGTCGTTCACCCAGATCTTGGGCACGACGAACAACGAGATGCCCTTGGTGCCCTTGGGCGCACCCTCGATGCGGGCCAGCACCGGGTGGATGATGTTGGGCGCCAGGTCATGCTCGCCATTGGTGATGAAAATCTTGTTGCCGCTGATGCTGTAAGTTCCGTCCGGATTCTTCACGGCGGTGGTGCTGAGGTTGCCCACGTCGGAGCCGGCCTCGGGCTCGGTCAGGACCATGGTCCCGGTCCAGTTGCCGGAGTAAAGCTTCTTTAGGAAAAGCTCCTTCTGCTTGGGGGTGCCGAAGAGCTCGATCATCTTGGCGGTGCCGTGGCCGGCCAGGCCGTAGGCGGCGAAGGCGAAGGAGGCGCCGATGATGTACTCCAATGCCGCCTGGGCCACGGTGGCGGGAAATCCCTGTCCGCCCACCTCCGGGTCCTCGGTCATGGCGATCCACTCGCCTTCCACCATGACCTTGTAAGGCTTTTTATAGCAGGCAGGGGTGATGACCTTGCCGTTCTCGAAACGGGCGCCGTTTACATCGGCTTCCTTGAAGGTGGGCAGGATTTCCTTGATGGCGAAGTTCCGCGCCTCGTTCACCAGGAGGTCGAAGGCCTTCTTGGTGAAGTCCGCGTAACGCGGAACCTTGCACAGGTCCTGCGCCATGAGCTGCTCATACAATACAAAGTCAATGTCCCTGCGGTCGGCAATTTGCTGCGCCATGGAATACCCCCTTTGCCTGGTTTTGGTGGAAATATTTTCGAAAGATCCGCGGCCCTCGCGGGGCCGCCGCGATCCGGAGCCCGGGCCCGTCGCCGTTTGCTACCACATCCCGGCATGACGCGCAACGCCGTGTAAAACAAATGTAAAAGAAAGGATCAAGGCTTTTCATGAAGAGCCGCCGGCCATAGCATCGCAGGGTAGCTAGTCAAAAGGGTCTCCCGGAACGCGAACCCACACCCCTGCGAGGAGAACACCATGAAACAGGTCAAGAACATCCTGATGGTATATCCGGCGGTTTCCCGCGACACTTACTGGAGCTTTTACCATGCGCTTTCCTTCATAGGAAAGAAGAGCTCCATGCCCCCCCTGGGGCTCTGCACCGTGGCGGCATGGCTCCCGGAAAGCTGCGACGTCCGCCTGGTGGACGAAAACGTGGAAAGGCTCACTGACGGCCACCTGGCCTGGGCGGACACCGTGTTCGTGTCGGCCATGATCGTGCAGAAGGACTCCTTCGCCACGGTGGTGGCCCGGGCCAACGCCGCGGGCAAGCCCGTGGTGGCCGGAGGCCCCTACCCCACCTCCTCCCGGGCGGGCATCACCGGCGTTTCCTGCTTCGTGATGGGCGAAGCCGAGCCCGTGATGCCGGAGTTCGTTTCCGATCTGATGGCCGGCACACTCAAGCCCGAGTACAAGGCCTGTGAAAAGCCGGACATCTCGGAAACTCCCATTCCCCGGTTCGATCTCCTGAAAAGGAGCGCTTACGCCTGCATGGCCGTGCAGTACTCCCGGGGCTGCCCCTTCTCCTGCGAGTTCTGCGACATCTGGAAGACCTACGGCAACCGGGTGCGAGTGAAGAACCCCGAGACCGTGCTGGCCGAGCTTTCCTCACTGTACGACCTGGGCTGGCAGGGCCCCGTGTTCCTGGTGGACGACAACTTCATCGGGAACAAGGGCCGGGTGAAGAAACAGCTCCTTCCGGCCTTGTATGACTGGCAGAAGGGCCACGGCTTCTCCTTCCGTTTCCTCACCGAAGCCTCCATCAATCTGGCCCAGGACCCGGAGCTTTTGTCCGCCATGCGCGACGTGGGCTTCAACGAGGTGTTCATCGGCATCGAGACCCCCAGCCGGGAGGCCCTGGCAGA
Organism: Thermodesulfobacteriota bacterium; assembly: GCA_040753055.1. Taxonomy (GTDB): domain Bacteria; phylum Desulfobacterota; class Desulfobacteria; order Desulfobacterales; family Desulfatibacillaceae; genus JBFMHL01. The sequence continues at coordinate 11,316 of JBFMHL010000247.1, forward strand.
AACCGGCAAGAGCCAGAACCTGGCCTGCGACCTGGCCGAGTCGGTGCGGGTGATCCAGAGCTACGGCCTGGAGGTCATGGCCGGGTTCATCCTGGGCTTCGACTCGGACACCGATGACATCGCCGAGCGCCAGATCGAGTTCATCCAGAGGGCGGGCATCCCCCGGGCCATGGTGGGGCTGCTCACCGCGCTCCCCGGCACCGAGCTCTACCAACGGCTGGAAAAGGAAGGCCGCATCGTCTACGAGTCGGACGGCAACAACGTGGGTGAGAAGGCAATGAACTTCGTGCCCCGGATGGATCTTGCCAAGGTGTTTTCCGGATACAGCAAGGTGCTCTCCCAGATCTACGACCGCAATCTCAAGAACTACTTCTCCCGCTGCAACAAGGTGCTGGACAATATCGCGGGAAACCCCATGGCGGCCCGCAGCATCGGCCTGACAGAGATCAAAGCGGTGCTCAAGTCCATTTCGCGCCAGCCCTTCACGCCCTACGGCTGGCAGTACATCAAGTTCCTGTTCCGCAACCTGGTGCGGAACACCTCGGTGTTCTCCGAGGCGGTGATGTTCTCCATCGTGGGCCACCACCTGCACCGCATCACCCACAAGACCATTGTTCCCGCCATAGCGGCCTGACGATTAGGTCCGTCTTCCGGGCGGGGCCCCCTGCCCGGAAGACGCAAACCCCTCCCCTCGCACCTGCCCGCGGCATTTTCCCGTTGTTTGCCAGACGGTTCTACGCTATGGTAGATTTCTTTATGGTTTTCGGATTCGGCTGCCCATTTCCATTGCCGCCGGGAGCACGGGCTTACCCAAGGCAAGCCTTGCCCCCGACCTTTTCCTCGTGCCAGGGAAAAACGGCATGCGCCTTCGTTCTCTGCCCTTCATCCTGGTCCTGTTGGCCATCTTCTGCCCGCCGGCATCGGGAGAGGAGAACCACACCGTCCTCTTCGCCCTGGAGGACCGGGACAACTTTCCCTACTACCTGACCAACGGCGCCGGGCTTTCCCCCTACACGCCCGGGACTGCTGTAGAACTCCTCACGCTCACCTGCAAAAAGCTGGGCGTGAAGGCCAAGTTCGTCCGCATGCCCTGGAACCGGTGTAAAAACAGCTTGAAATACGGCAGCGTGGACGGCATCTTCATGGCCAGCTACGCGCCCGAGAAACGGACCCTGGGGCTTTTCCCCATGAAGGCGGGGCGTCCGGACCCGGACAAGCGCATGGCCCTTCTTCCCTTCGCCGTTTACAAGAAGAAATCCTCCAACCTCATCTGGAACGGGGGATACTTCAACAAGGGAGAGGTGCGGGTGGGCGCGCCCCTGGGTTACGCCATCGTGGATGAAATGCGCGCCATGGGCCTGGACGTGGATGAAAGCCCGGACACGGAGCACAACTTCAAGAAGCTGCTCCTGGACCGGCTGGACGCGGTGATCGCCCCGGAGCTGGCGGGTGACCAGGTGCTCAAGAAAAACCCCAAGGAGTTCGCCGGTATCGTGAAGATGGACAAACCCTTCGCCACCAAGCCCTATTACCTCATGCTTTCCCGCCAGTTCTCCCGGCGCGAGCCCGATCTGGCGGCCCGCTTCTGGGACGTGATGGAGCAGGTGCGGGAGTCGAAGGAGTACCGGGACCTGGCCCGGAAATACCTGGAATAGACGATCGCACCGTCTTCAACGCACGAACGCCCCGCTTCCCGAGACCGATTCCCCGCGGACGTTTGCTTACAGCGAAAGAAACACCGCAAGAGAAATCCCATGCCGAAGCCGATCTCCATTTGCGTATGCGTGAAATCCGTGGTGCTGGCCGCGCCCGAGAACATCCGGGGCGGAATCGTTCCGCGCGATCTGCAGAACAGCGTGGTAAACCCCTTCGACAAGCCCGCCCTGCGGATGGGGCTGGACCTGGTCCGGGAGTGCGGAGGGAGCCTCACGGCCCTCTCGATGGGCCCTGAGCCGGCGCGCCAGACGCTTTTATACGCCCTGGCCCTGGGGGCGGACAGGGCGGCGCTCCTTTCGGACCCGGCGCTGGCGGGCTCCGACACCCTGGCCACGTCCGCCGCGCTCGCAGCGGCCGTCAAGGCCTTGGGGCCCTTCGATCTGGTGCTCTTCGGCACTCGCTCGGCGGACTCGGATACGGGCCAGGTGGCGGCCCAGACGGCGGAGCTTCTGGATGTCCCCTTTGTTTCCTTTGTCCTGGAAGCCGGGACGTCGGAAGGGAAGCTTGTGGTCCGGAGAACCCTGGACGGATATTCCGAAACCTACCGCCTGGGCCTTCCGGCGGCTCTTTCCGTGCACCCCCGGGCCCTGCCCGCCGGAGATCCCACGCTTTCCTCCATCGAAACCACCTACGCCTCCGCTTCGGTGGAAAGCCTCACGGCGGCGGATCTGGGCCTCTCCCGGGAGAGAATGGGCGAGACGGGCTCTCCCACCCGCGTGCTTTCCATGACCCGGACCAGCCCGGAACGAAAGTGCGAGTTCCTTGCGGGAACGGCGGAGAAACAGGCCCAGGAGCTCATCTCCCGACTGGTTTCCCGGGGCCTCCTGGAGTGATCCCGAGGGCTTTGGGCGATCCTTTCGAGCGCGCTATGGCCAAACCATAAAATTTCGGAAAAAACGGCATGAATACCAACAGCTCCTCCCCCCTGTTCTGGGTCTTTGCGGACACCAGGGACGATCGCCTCTTCTCCCACAGCCTGGCGGTGCTCTCCGGCGCCTCCGGTCTGGCCGGGCAGAAAAACGGCCGGACCGCAGCGGTGCTCTTCTTCGGCGCCGACGGAATGAACGGCTGCGCAAAGCCCGAAAGCATCCTCAGGAATGTCTTCTCCCACGGCGCCGACCAGGCGGTGGTTTTCCGGGGCGCCTTTGCCGACGTGCCCCGGCCGGACGTGTACGCGCGCCTGTTTGCGGCCGAGGCGGCCCTGCAAAAGCCGGACTTCGCCCTGTTCCCCCTATCCGAGTTCTCCCGGGAGGTGGCGGCCCGCTCCGCCGCACGGCTCTCCTGCGGCATGATCGCCGACTGCATGGCTCTGGCCTGGGAGGACGCGGGCCTCACGGCCACCTGTCCTTCCTGGGGCGGGAGGATCATGGCCCGGATCACCTTTTCGAGCGGCGCAAAAACGGGCTTCGCCTCGGTCGCCCGGAACGCCTTTACCCGTCAGGAAAGGGAAAAGGACTCGGGCGAGGTGATTTACGCCAAGACGGTGCTGCCCGCCGGTTTCCCTCTGCCCGAACTCCTGGAGCGCTCCCCGGAGCGGGACGAAGGGGCGGACCTGGCCTCGGCCCGTGTGGTGGTGGCCGGCGGAGCCGGCCTGGGAAACGCCCAGAACTTCGGGGCCTTGCGGGAGCTGGCCGCCACCTTGTCCGGGCAGGTGGGGGCCACCCGGCCTCCGGTGCTCAACCACTGGGCGGACGAGGAAAGGCTCATCGGCCAGACGGGCAAGTCCGTGCGGCCCGATCTCCTCATCTGCGTGGGGGCCTCGGGCGCGGTCCAGTTCACCGCCGGGATCGCCGAGGCGAAAACCGTCGTGGCCGTGAACCGGGACAAGAACGCCCCCATTTTTTCCGTGGCCGACATCGGCATCGTGGCGGATGCGGCCGAGTTTGTGCGGCACGCCACAGCCAAGGCCAAGGTGGCGCTCCTGCGCAGCCTGGCGGACAGGACCTGCTCCGAGGACGGTCCTGCCACCAAGGAAAGCTTCGGTGCGGCGATCCGGCGCCTTAGGGAAAACCGGCAGTGGTCCGTGGAAAAGCTGGCCGAGCAGACGGGCATGAGCCCGGAGTTCATCGCGGAGGTGGAGTCCGATGCGGCCCAGCCCTCCGTTGCCTTCCTCCTGCGCCTGGCCCGGGCCCTGGACGTGGACCCGGCCTTGTTCCTATCGGAGCAGGAGAAGAACGAGATCAAGGGGAAACGGGCCGACGCCTACTCGCGGCGCACCGACAACTACTCCTACCGGACGCTCACCCCCGGAGCGGAGAGCGAGCACCTGCGGGCCTTCCTCATCACCATCGAGCCCCGGCAGGCCCACAAGCCCGTGGCCTACAAGCACGAGGGCGAAGAGTTCGTCTACGTGTTCGCCGGGGAGCTTCAGCTCACCCTGGGGGGCCGGGAGCATGTTTTGAAACCCGGCGAGTCCCAGAAGTTCAACTCGGAGATCCCCCACAAGCTGAAAAGCCTGTCGGATACCGACACCCAATGCCTGGTGGTCCTCTACACCCCTTAAAGGCCGGACGAACGCCCCGTCCTTTCCCGCGATTTTTCGGCCGCGTTTTCCCGCCTCTGGCACTGTCCTTGCAGGAATTTAACTGCAGCGGCTTGCCAAAAAGGCCGCCGGATACTATAGTATAGGCAATGTCCGTTAAGCCGGGACTTTTGCCCGAACCGATCCGATTGGACTTGCACCCGGGGCGGAACGTTTGTAGGAAGAAAGCTTCCCCTCCCGAACGAGGCAAGCCCCGGCGGCGAGGAAGCCACACGAAACAGGGCCGCAATGATCTGCATCAATGCGGCCCGAGCAGTACCGGAGACCTGTATGGCCAAAAAAACCGACGGCGGCGATCACCTGCGGTGTTCGTTTTGCGGCAAGACCCAGGACGAAGTGAAGAAGCTCATCGCTGGTCCAGCCGTATACATCTGCGACGAGTGCATCGAGCTGTGCAACGAGATCATCGCTGAAGAAGCCGAACGCGGAGGACCCTCCGAGGACGTCCAAAGCATTCCCTCGCCCAAGGAGATCAAGTCCTGGCTGGACGAGTACGTCATCGAGCAGGACCAGGCCAAGAAGATCATGGCCGTTGCCGTGCACAACCACTACAAGCGGCTGGAGTCCTCCGTGGACACCTCCGACGTGGAAATCCAGAAGAGCAACGTTCTGCTCATCGGCCCCACGGGCTCGGGAAAGACGCTGCTGGCCCAGACCCTTGCCAAGATCCTGGACGTACCCTTCACCATCGCCGACGCCACGGCGCTCACCGAGGCGGGCTACGTGGGCGAGGACGTGGAGAACATCATCCTGTCTCTGCTCCAGAACGCCGACTACGACGTGGACCGCGCCAAACGCGGCATCGTCTACATTGACGAGATAGACAAGATCGCCCGCAAAGGGGAAAATCCCTCCATCACACGGGACGTGTCCGGCGAAGGGGTGCAGCAGGCCCTGCTCAAGATCATCGAGGGGACCACCGCCAGCGTGCCCCCCAAGGGAGGCCGCAAGCACCCGCAGCAGGACTTCGTGAAGGTGGACACCACCAACATCCTGTTCATCTGCGGCGGTGCCTTCGTGGGCCTGGACGAGCTGGTGGCCCGGCGCATGGGCGAAAAGGTCATGGGCTTCGGTGCCAAGGTGATGAGCACCAAGACCAAGAACACCGGCGAGCTCCTGCAGCACGTGCAGCCCGAGGACCTCTTGAAGTTCGGCATGATCCCCGAGTTCGTGGGCCGGCTTCCCGTCATCGCGACACTGAACGAGCTCAATGAGGAGTCCCTGGTCCGCATCCTCACCGAACCCAAGAACTCCCTGGTGCGCCAGTACCAGAAGCTCTTCCAGATGGAGGGGGTCAAGCTCCGTTTCATGGACGGCGCGCTGGCCGCCATCTCCAAGAAGGCCCTGTCCCGCAAGAGCGGTGCCCGCGGCCTTCGGGCCATCATGGAAAAGACCATGCTGGACGTGATGTTCGAGCTGCCCTCCATGGACAACGTGAAGGAATGCGTCATCGGCGAAGAGGTGGTGAACAACCAGGAGGAGCCCATTCTGCTCTTTGAGCCCAGCAAGAAAAAAGCCTGACGGATGCGGTAAATATCCGGCTGTTGCGCGCATGGGCGCGAAGCCGACACACCTTGCGTAGGGAGCGTTTTCGGGCTCATCATAGAAATTGCCGCGTATATCCGCTTCCCGGAGGCCGGCAAACGGAAAACCCACCGGAGGAAAGCGCCGGGACCGATCCGGCCCCGGCGCAGCCGTCTTTACAAGTCCATCGGCGGCGCTTTTCACCCTCCCGCGCACGAATCGAACCTTGCACATCGCAACGGGCAATCTTACTTTAGACCCGAGGACAGCGGAAACAGGGTTAATCTTCGAGAACCGACACATCCCCTGCGGGACCCGCCCCAAGGGTCTCCGCGAAAAATGAGAGAAAAAATGTCCATGTTCAGCCTTACCAAGAAAAAGGGCTCCGAAGAGGAAGAACGCATGATGCTGCCGCTCCTCCCGCTCCGGGACATCGTGGTATTCCCCCACATGGTGGTTCCCCTGTTCGTGGGGAGGGAGAACTCCATCAATGCGCTGGCGGAGGCCATGAACCGCGACAAGCGGGTGTTCCTCTCCACCCAGAAGCGCGCCTCCGTGGACAAGCCCTCCCAGAAGGACATCCACAGCGTGGGCACCATCGGAACGGTTCTCCAGCTCCTCCGCCTCCCCGACGGAACCGTGAAGGCCCTGGTGGAGGGCAAGAGCCGCGGCCGCATCTCCGTGTTCCATGGGAACGAGAACTTCTTCCAGGTGGAAGCCGAGCTCCTGGCCGAGCCCGAGGTCACCGAGACCGAAGCAACGGCCATGAACCGCGCCGTGTTCGAGACCTTCAAGAGCTACGCCAAGGTCAACAAGAACATCCCCAAGGACCTTCTCCAGAACGTGTCCTCCATCGCCAGCCCCTCCCAGATGGCGGATACCGTGGCGGCTCACTTCAACTTCAAGATCCAGGACAAGCAGAGGCTCCTGGAGGCCGTCTCCCCCGTGGAACGCATCACGCTTCTCCTGCAGCTCATGCGCGCCGAGATCGCGGTGAACGAGATGGAAACGCGCATCAAGGGCCGCGTCAAGGAGCAGATGGAAAAGACGCAGCGCCAGTACTACTTGAATGAGCAGATGCGCGCCATCCGCAAGGAGATGGGCGACGACGACCAGACCGGCGAGCTGAACGACCTGGAGCAGAAGATCAAACGGACCCGCATGCCCAAGGAAGCTTCCCAGCGCGTCCGCCAGGAGTTCAAGAAGCTCAAGATGATGTCGGCCATGAGCGCCGAGGCCACCGTGGTCCGCAACTACATCGACTGGTTCCTGGCACTCCCCTGGCTCAAGAAGAGCAAGGTCCGCCTGGACATTGACGAAGCCGAGAAGATCCTGAACGAAGACCACTTCGGCCTGGAAAAGCCCAAGGAGCGCATTTTGGAGTACCTGGCCGTCCAGAGCCTGGTGAAGAAGATCCGCGGCCCCATCCTCTGCCTGGTGGGCCCCCCCGGCGTGGGCAAGACCTCGCTGGCCAAGTCCGTGGCCCGGGCCACCGGCCGCGAGTTCGTGCGGCTGTCCCTGGGCGGCGTGCGCGACGAGGCCGAGATCCGCGGGCACCGGCGCACCTATATCGGCGCGCTTCCCGGCAAGATCATCCAGAGCCTGCGCAAGGCCGGCGTCAACAACCCGGTCTTCTGCCTGGACGAGGTGGACAAGATGAGCATGGACTTCCGGGGCGACCCGTCCGCAGCGCTTCTGGAGGTCCTGGACCCGGAGCAGAACTCCGCCTTCAACGACCACTACCTGGACGTTGACTACGACCTCTCCGACATCTTGTTCATCACCACGGCCAACACCCTGCCGGAGATCCCCCTGCCGCTCCAGGACCGCATGGAGATCATCCGGATACCCGGCTACACCGAGTTCGAGAAGTACCATATCGCCAAGGACTTCCTCATTCCCAAGCAGGCGGAGACCAACGGCCTTTCCAAGGAAACCATCTCCTTCTCCGAAAACGCCGTCTACACCCTCATCCGCAAGTACACGCGGGAAGCCGGCGTGCGGAACCTGGAGCGCGAGATCGCCGGCATCTGCCGCAAGGTCGCCCGCGAAGCCGCCCGGGAGCGGGAAAACTTCCAGGGCGCCCGCATCAACAGCCAGAGCGTGGAGAAGTACCTGGGACCGCCCAAGTTCCGTTACGGCCAGGTGGAGGAAGAAGACCGCGTGGGCCTCACCACCGGCCTGGCCTGGACCCAGGTGGGCGGAGAGATCCTCACCGTGGAAACCGTCACCATGCCCGGCAAGGGCGACGTCCAGGTCACCGGCAAGCTGGGCGACGTCATGAAGGAGTCGGCTCAGGCCGCCGTGTCCTACGTCCGCTCCCGCTCCCGCCGCCTGGGGCTTTCGTCGGACTTCCACAAGACCATTGATATCCACATCCACATCCCCGAAGGCGCCATCCCCAAGGACGGCCCTTCCGCGGGCATCACCATGTGCACCTCGCTGGTCTCCGCGCTCACCAACCGGCCGGTGCGGCGCGAAACCGCCATGACCGGCGAAATCACCTTGCGCGGGCGCGTGCTGCCCATCGGCGGCCTCAAGGAAAAGATCCTGGCCGCCCACCGCGCCGGAATGAAAACCATCCTGATCCCGGATGAAAACGAAAAGGACTTAAAAGACATCCCGGAAAAGATCGCCAAGCAGCTCAAGATCGTGCCCGTGAAACACATGGACGAGGTCCTGGAACACGCCCTGGTGCTGAAGGAAGGCGAGATCCTGTTCAAGGAAGATCTCTCCCCCGTGCCCTGCGTCATGCAGAAGGACGTCCCCGATCAGGCCGGGATACAGATAAACTGATAAAACGATAGAAAGACAAAAGATAGAAAAAGCAAAATATTTTGTGGGGGGAGGGGGGAAAATCCCTTTT
>JBFMHL010000248.1:0-6437 GCA_040753055.1 Thermodesulfobacteriota bacterium
GGGGGGAAACCCTTTTTGAAAAAAGGGCTTTCCCCCCAAGCCCCCCTTCCCAAAAACTTTTTGATCCAATGGGATGGCTTCGGGGGAAAAGCTCGGGGCAGGGAGAATGGAAGGGTGTTTGGATTTCCTACAAAGCAATGGCTTGGAGCCATTGAACAGACGCTTACTGAATTCCGGCAGAGGCCGGAATGAAGCACGCCCGGTTCGTTTAACCCGCACAGATCCTTCCCGGCGGCCATGACACCGCCGAAAGCCCGGAATTCCGCCCTCAAGCGGAAGCAGGAGAGGACTGTCCCCGGTTTCCAGAAACGACATCCATGTAGCGAACGGTTTCTTTTATTAGAAGGCAGCACCCGATGGAATCCCGCTCCCCCATCTTCCCCCTGCATCAAAAAGTATTGGGGAAAGGGGGAAGGGGGTGCGGGGGAGGGGGGAAAATTCCCCTTGTTCAAAAGGGGTTTTCACCCCTCCCCCGCGAAAATTCTTTCTCTTTCTTTTCCTTTCTTTTCCTTTCTTTTCTTTAAATCCCACCAAGGAGGACGTCATGCCTGAGTACAAAAAGAATGAGGCCAAGGAGTGGGCTCGGGAGAGGTACCGCGGGCTCGAGAACGTTCTTTTGCCGTCGCTCAAGATCGAGGAACTGGAGGACGGGACCACCATGAATCTGGACCCGGCCGGCATTCGTCACGACATGGCCATGTGCAAGAAGCACGGCTTTTTCATGACCACGGTGGCCATCGAGGGTCTGCCGTTCATGATGACGGAGTACATGGTGCGGGAGCTGTTCGAGACCGCGGTGGAGGCGGCTGCGGGCGAGATCCTGGTGGACGCCTACGTGTCGGGCAACACCTTGGACGATGTCATCGCCATTGCCCGCGCGGCCCAGGAGTCGGGGGTGGACGCCATGATGCTGGCCTATCCCCCCTACTTCTATCCCAAGAGCGAGAACGACGTGTACGAGTTCACTAAGGCGGTGGCCGATTCGGTGGACATCGCCATCACGGCGTACGCGACCCACAAGCCCAACTTCGAGCGCTTCCACAACTCCACCTTCAGCCCGCATCTCCTATCCCGCATCTGCGACATCGAGAACGTGGTGGCGGTGAAGCTGGGGGTGCTGGACCCGTCCCACAACGCCCACTGCTTCGAGCTGTGCGGCCAAAAGGCGCTTCTGGCCGCGGTTTTCCCGGACCTTTGGAACGTGTTCGTGCGCAAGTACGGCCAGCAGTGGGCGGGCTCGGCCCCCTACGAGGTGTTCCAGGACCCGGACAACCATCTTCTGGTGGACCAGTTCAACCTCATGGCCGCGGGGCGGTTCGACGAGGCCATGGACATCCATTGGAAGCTCTACCCCTCCATGAAGATCATCGAGCAGTTGGTCGAGTACACGGTTTACGAGGGTAACTACAACGTCATGCACTGGAAGTACTTCGGCTGGCTGGCCGGGATGAACGGCGGCCCCATGACTCTGCCCATCTCGCGGCTGTACGAGCACCAGAAGATGATGATCCGGCAGGCCCGATTGCTGGCCGGACTGTCGCTCCCGGACAACGACGAGGAATTCTATATAGGAAGGGTGAACGCAACAAAAGCGGCTTCGTAAAAGCCCATCTTCAAGACGAAGCCGATAGAGTCCAGCGCGGCCGGGAAACGCCGGAAAAGAGCCGAGCGCGCGCTTCTCCGGCCGGCAGGCCCGGTTTTACGGACGCCCCATAGAAAGGCATGAGAGGAGGAGCCATGGAAAAGGTCATGTTCGGAACCGAAGAGTGGTTCAACGCCTTCATCGCCCGGTTGAACAAGGACGCCGAGTACGAACGGATCGCCAAAAACTACGAGGGCAGCATCCTGTTCCGCTGCCTGGCCGATCCTTCGGTGCATCCCATCTTGGGAAAGGACCTCTTGTTCTACTTCGACCCTTACCACGGGAAGGTGCGGGAGTGGAGGGTGGTAAACGACGGCGAGGAGCAAAAGGCGGAGTACGAGGTTTACGGGAAGTACAAGGACTGGAAGAAGCTGGCCACGGGCGAACTGGACATGCGGAAGGCGGTGCTCATGACCCGCCAGGTGAAGATCAAGGGAAAGATGAGCGCGCTCATCCGGCACATGAAGGCGGCCGAAAGGACCCTGGCGGTGCTTTCGGAGATGAAGGAGGAGTTCTATTTCCCGGAGGACCAGAAATCCTGAAGTAGCAACTAGAAAAAATCGGGTCTTCCTTTCAACTTCCGGCGGATCATTACAAAACTGTAATGATCCGCCGGTTGTCATTTTGGATCAAAGCCATAACAACTACTCGTAACGAATATATAATCCGTTACAGGAAATTTTTCTTGCATCGCAAATGCGGCAGGATTAGTCTCCGCTCCGCTTTTGGGGGCCATGGACTGCTTTCGTAAGCCCGTGGAGTTTGTTTATGGTTCCTGACAAGTAAAGGAGAGCGTCATGAAGAAGATCGTTCTTGCAATGGGGTTGGCGTTTTTGATGCTGTTTTCCACCGCCGCGTTTGCGGCTGATTGGAAGGCTGCGGACACGAACAGCGACGGAAAGGTGACCAAGGAAGAGGCCCTGGCCGCCGGGATCACCGAAGAGGACTTCATGGCAGTCGCCACCCCCGAGGGTGTGGTGATTGTGGTGGCCGAGGAAGCACCGGCTCCGGCGCCCGCCGCCGTCGAGCAGGCCCCGGCCGCTCCCGCCGCGGAGAAGGCCGCCCCGGCTGCGGAGCCCAAGAAGGAAACCAAGAAGTCCAAGAAGTCCGGAAAGAAAAAGGCCGCGCAGCAGTAGCTTTCCCCGTTTATTCTCGCATCTCCCCCAAAAAGCACACGGGCGGCAAAAAGCGACAAGGCTTTTGCCGCCCGTTTCTTTTTCGGGATGGAATGCCGGGCTGAAACAAGCCATACTAGAAGCTATCTCCAAAATAAAAAGGCAAGGGAATTCGCGGGGGAGGGGTGAAAACCCCTTTTGAAAAGAAAGGCTTTTCCCCCCTCCCCCGCACCCCCTCCCCTCTTTCCGCAAAACTTTTTAAACTAGGTGAAAAGGCAGCCATTCGAGGTTTAGTGCCTATAATAACGCCAAAAATCTCTTTCGCCGGGAAAGGAAATCGTATTTAAAAATCTACTAGGCCCCATGGAGAAATTATTTTGAGATGAGCTCTATAAGCTGTTTCAAAACTCAGGATCAGGCCGGTTTTTTCCCCGTAACGGTATAGGCGGTGAGGGAGCTGAAGAAGCGGCCCTGCCTGGATTCCTCTTCCAGCTCCGTTAGCCATGCCTCCCCGTCGTCCCTGCTGGCCAGCCCCTGCTTCACCGCCCGCCGGACCGTCTCCCGGAGATTGTAGACCCGGTCCGCGACCGTAAAATCGGTGATCAACGAGACGCCGGGGTATGTCTCGACATGCGAAAGCCCGGCAGCGGCGAACCACGCGCCAAGATGCCTTCCCGCCCATCCGCTGGGAAAGGAGTCGCACCAAAGTTCCGTAAAAACCCGCGTAAGGGGCCGGTTCCCGGAGTTTATCGAGAAGCTGCCCCAGTCGTTGTCGTAGGCCAGCAAGAGCCCGCCGGGCCGCAGCACCCGGGCCAGCTCGCGGATGACGCTCTCCGGGTCCTTCATGTGCTGGAGGGTGCGGTCAATGCGGGCCCGGTCGAAGGATGCTTCCGCAAAGGGCAGGCAACAGGCGTCGGCCCGGATGAACACGGGGGCGGGGTGCAGGCCCCGGGCTTTTTCCCCGGCCCTCTCCACCATGACCCGGCTTTCGTCCACCCCTGCCGCCAGCCCGCCGGGCGAGACCAGGCCCGCCATGCGGATGGCATCGTCCCCCAGCCCGCAGCCCGCGTCCAGCACGGACAGGCCGTGTGCAAGCTCCAGCAGCTCGTAGCTTCGACGTTTGCACTCCCGGTAGTAGGGAAGAGAGTCCAGCAGGGCCAGGCAGCCGGCAAAGGGAGCCGGGTCCCCGGCCTGGTCCACGTGGGCAAATCCTTCGGCGAGATAGCCTTTGTCCTTGTTCATCGCGTTCGCCCCCGCCGGTTGTGAACGGCTTATGACAAAGAAATTCGCTTCCTAAGAGGGACATTCATTCCCAATGGCGAAGCTGCTTCGAAATAGCTTACGGATGCAGCCCGATATGTATCAGGCGAGAGCCGGGGGGGCAAGGCAGGGGCGCAGCAGCCGCGAAAAAAATGCGGGAAGGCCCGTGGGCCTTCCCGCATATTCTATGGATGCCGGAGGGAGAGGCGGAGCCGTGCCCGCGAACGGTCCCGCCTCTCCCTTGGCTCCCCTTCCTGCCTCTAGCGAAACCGGGACAGGAGGTTGGAGATGATGCCCGTGTTGGTGGTGATGGCGGGGGGGGCCTTGATCTCCGGGGACAGGTCCCGCCCCACGGTGGTGGAGTAGAGGTCTCCCAGCTCCAGCCAGTTGGTGAGCGTCACGGCGATGTCGGAGATCCGGTAGTTCCGGGGGAAGGTGACGGTGTTCATGTCCCTGACCACCTTGTTCTGTGCGATGCCCGGGCCGGAGAAGGCCATGACGATGCGCTGGGTGTCGGTGGAGCCGTGGCCGCCCATGAGCATGTTGACCGGCGCGATCCAGTCGGCCAGGAGGTCCGGAAGCTCCACCCCGATGTTCCGGGCCATGCCCGACAGGGAGGGAAGCTGCCACTTGTCCTTCATGAAGATGTACAGATCGGGCCAGTGCATGGTGCCGGCGGCATTGTTCTTGGCAAAGGTGGGGTTATAGAGCTCGCCGGCCTCGCACACGTTGTCCATGCCGTTCTCCATCTCGTCCTGGGTCAGGATGTACCAGGGGCAGACCTTGTTGCCGTACTCGTCCAGCACCCAGTGGGCGTCCAGGACCCTCTTCGCTTCCACTGCCCAGTCGTGCCGGGCTTTCCAAGAGTCCGCCTTGTAGTAGACCACGCCCACGGAGGTGGCCAGGATGGGGCAGAAGCCCCAGTAGTTCATCTGCTCGTCGTTCAGGTATCCGGCCCGATGCAGAATCATCATGAAGTCCGTGTTGCTGGTCTCGTTCTGCTCGTTGGTGTCGAACTGGCTCTTCTCGATGATGTCAATCAGGTTGTCTTCGTTCCGGTGGGTGATCTGGCCGTGGTCCGAATACAGGACGATGATGGCGTTCTTGTACAGGGGGTTTGCGCGGATGCCGTCCACCAGCTTGCCGAAGTTTGCGTCCACGTCGCGCACCGCGTCCAGGATGCCTTCCCGGAAGGCAAAGTCGTTGAACTTGTCTACGCTCACCAGGCCGTGGGGGAAGATGCGCTTGGTGACGAAGCTGGCCGGGTCCCAGGCGGCGCCCAGGCCGTGCTGGGCGTCATCCATCTGGGCCAGAAGAATGAAGCCGAAGTCGGGCCTTTTCAGATTGATGAGCCGAAGGGAAGCCTTGACGGTCCACTCGTCGGGCGGAAAGGACTCGGGATCGCGCTCGAAGCAGAATGCCGAGATGAACTGCTGCATCCGGGACTCGGGGTCCAGGATGGGGTTGGTGTCGGTGCTGGGGTCGAAGTACTGGTAGCCGCGGGCGGGCGGGAGCAGCCCGTAGTCCAGAAACAGGTCGTCGCTCCCGGCGGTGAGCACATAGTCCAGATCGGGCTTCTGGGCGTAGGCGAACATCTCGGCCACCCACTCCTTGCCGGAAACCAGGAAGGTCTTGGAGTAGGGATATTTACGCTTGTAGGCGTTGAACAGGGTGTCCACCGGGCGGCCCAGGTCGTCGCGGCAGTAGGCCAGGGTGGGAGGCATGGTGTTGGCGTCCGTGTCTTCCTCTTCGTGCCTCTCCAGGTCCCAGTCCATGAGGATGGCGGAGACCTGGCTGACTCCGGTGGTGCCGGTGTAGCCGCCGGCAAAGGCGTTCAGATGGTTCATGTCGGTGGCGGACGGGAGGTAGTCCCGGGTGTCTTTGAACCAGGTGGCGGTTTTCAAATACTTGTGGACCTCGGGCATGAGCCAGTTTCCGTCGCAGCCGCCGGGGTTGCCGTTACGGTCCAGATCCAGATAGCGGGGATCCATGGCGTCAATGGCGATCATGATGACCTTGGGCGGGATGATGTCGGCCAGGGCCGCGCTGGGCAGAAGCCAGCAGACAAGGGCAAGGGAAGCAAGGAGAAGCATGCGGAACATTTTGGACCTCGGGGACGGCTCCATGGCGACCTCCTGGTTCGGGTTGGGGGGATGAATTTTGTTTACCGTATGGTAAAGTTTTATATCCAAGAGGCCGCTTTTGTGTCAAGGAATATTTTTACCGATTGCTAAATGAAAATAATCATTAAATTTTAGTATGTTAATATCAAAATATAGACACAAGAATGAGCGCTTGGTAATACCGGTACTAGAGAAAACCATACTCGAATATGATACTTTTCTTTACCAATTGCTAAAATATATGGTACTTCTCCCCTGCCGGGGAGATAGGCCTTGGGACCCACTCTCTTACCCTAT
>JBFMHL010000249.1:0-22164 GCA_040753055.1 Thermodesulfobacteriota bacterium
AGGCGTTTTGCTGCAGGGCGTTAATGATGAGGCGTTTTTACATGTTGTCCAGGATGAGGGGAAGGGGCTTGCCGGTGTCGTCGCTGTCGGAAACCGGGGTTTTCCGCACGTACTCGGGCAGATCTTCGGTCTGGAGGGTGTCGGTGCGGCAGAGTACGACGGCGTTTTCCACGATGTTGCGGAGCTCGCGCACGTTTCCGGGAAATCCGTAGCGGATGAGCTGGTCGTAGAACTCCCGGGAAAAGCCTTTGATGGCTTTGCCGTGGGCCTGGTTGAAGTCGGCGAGGAAGTGGCGGATGAGCTCCGGCAGGTCGGACTTGCGGTCCCGCAGGGGGGGGATGGCGATGGACACGACGTTTAAGCGGAAGAAGAGGTCTTCGCGGAACTCGCCTTCGGTCATGGCTTGGGAGAGGTCCCGGTTGGTGGCGGCGATGAGGCGCGCGTTCACGGTGATGGGCGTGTTTGCCCCCAGGCGCTCGATGATCTTGTCCTGGAGGAAGCGCAGGAGCTTCACCTGGACCGCCGAGGGGAGCTCGCCCACCTCGTCCAGGAAGAGGGTGCCGTTGTGGGCGGCTTCCAGCTTTCCGATGCGCCTCGCGGCGGCTCCGGTGAAGGAGCCTTTCTCGTGTCCGAAGAGCTCGCTTTCCAGGAGGGTTTCCGGCAGCGCGGCGCAGTTCACCGCGATGAAGGGGCCGTCCTTCCGGGAGCCGTGGGCGTGGATGGCGCGGGCCACCAGCTCCTTTCCGGTGCCCGACTCTCCGGTGATGAGGACCGTGGCGTTCACCTGGGCCACGCGTTCCATGCGGGAGAACACCTCCAGCATGGCGGGCGAGCGGCCGATGAGGGAGAAGCCCCGGCCCATCTCTGCCAGGCTTTGCTTGAGGGCCCGGTTTTCCCGCAGCAGGTCCCGCTGGCGGGAGGCTTTTTCCACGAGGAGCAGAAGGTGCTCCAGGTCCAGGGGCTTGACCAGGTAATCGAAGGCGCCGCCCTTCATGGCGGAAACGGCGTCGCCCACGGAGGAGTACGCGGTGACAATGATGACCAGGAGCTCAGGGTCAATGGTGAGGGCGCGGCGGGTGAGCTCGATGCCCGTGATGCCCGGCATCTTGTGGTCGGTGACCACCAGGTCCGCGCCCCGGTTTTCCAGGTGCGCCAGGGCCCGGAAGGGGTCGGTGAAGCCCAGGGCCTCGTGGCCTTCCGCGGCCAGGGCTCCGGTCAGGAGCTCCACCTGCACCGGGTCGTCGTCCACCACCAGGATACGCATGAGAGCCTTTCTTGGCGGGATGCAGGGCTGTTTACTGCGATGGGCTGCAAAAGCCACCTCATCACGTATTTTTTTTGGAAACAGCCCTAGAATTCGTCCTTTTCGTCGGGCCCTTCTTCGTCGGGAGCGGCGTCGTCCGGACGGGCCGCAGCCGGCGGAGCCGCTTCGGGAGAGGCCTCGGAGGGCTCCAGATCCTCCTTGAAGAGCTGCTCCTGGTCTGCCTCGGCACCGGGTGCGGGAGCGAACTCCGTGGGCTCGGTCCCCAGCTTGAAGTACTCGGTGAAGATCTTGGTGGACTCCGGGATGGCCAGGAGCCCCGTATCCGCGTCAATGGTGGCGACGGTCACGCCCTCGGGAACGGGAAAGTCCTCCACCGGGGCGTCGGCCAGGGCCCTCTGCATGAACTCCAGGAAGATGGGGCTTGCGGCCCGGGCTCCGGTCTCGCCCTTGCCCAGCTGGTCGCCGGAGTCGTAGCCCACCCACACGCCGGTGCACAGCTCGGGGGTGTAGCCCACGAACCAGGCGTCATTCAAGTTGTTGGTGGTGCCGGTCTTTCCCGCCACGGGCCTCTTCAAGGCCCGGATGCGCCAGCCGGTGCCGCGTTCCACAACGCCCTCCAGAAGGCGGGTCATGACGAAGGCGGTGGCCGGGGAGATGACTTGGCGGGTTTCGGGCTTGTTCTCGAAAAGCACCTTGCCCTGCCGGTCGCAGATCTTGGTGATGAAGCAGGGCTCGTTGAGCCTGCCCTGGTCCGCGAAAACGGAGTAGGCCTGGACGACCTCCAGCAAGGAGAGCTCGGACGAGCCCAGGGCCAGGGACAGGTTGTTGACCAGCGGCGAGGTGATCCCGAAGTTGCGGGCGTAGGCGATGCAGTAGTCCGGCCCGATGTCCTGGAGGATCTTCACCGTGACCACGTTCCGGGAGTGGGCCAGGGCGTCGCGCAGCAGCGTGGGGCCGTAGAAGGTGTTCTTGTAGTTCTTGGGCTTCCATACCTGGTCCAGGGAGCCGTCGGAGTAGACGATGGGCGAGTCGATGATGACCGAGGCCGGAGTATAGGGGTTTTCCGGCCGGTCCAGGGCCGCGGAGTAGACGATGGGTTTGAAGGCCGAGCCGGGCTGGCGGAGGGCCTGTATGGCCCGGTTGAACTGGCTTTGCGTGAAATCGAACCCGCCCACCATGGCCTTGACCAGGCCGGTTCCGACCTCCTCGCAAAGGAGTGCGCCCTGCACGTCGGGAACCTGCTCCAGGGCAACGGGAACCGCAGCCGGGCCGTTGCCCGGCTCCTGCTTGGGAACGACCCAAACCACGTCTCCCACGGAGAGGGCTTGGGAGGGCTCGTTTACGCGGTCTTCATAGTAGGCCAGATCGGCGTTGGGCTTTCGGGCCCAGCGCATGTCCGCAATGTCCAGGATGCCTTTCTGCCGGCCGATGCGCAGAAGAACGTTCTTCTTTTCATCGGAAACGGAGACCACCACCGCCTTGACGGGCTTGCCCTTGACAAGCCCGCCGTTCTCGGTGAGCTGCTGGTCCACGGCCCGGCAGAACTCCTCGATCTTGGCCGGGGCCAGGTGCTCGATGGGGCCCCGGAACCCGGTTCGCTTGTCCAGGTCCGAAAGGCCTTTTCGCAAAGCCTCGGCCGCCAGGTTCTGCAGGTGGAGATCGGCGGCCGTATAGACGTTGAAGCCTTCCGAGTAAAGGGCCGCCTCCCCGAAGCGCTGCTCCAGGAGCCGGCGAACGTGCTCGGTGTAGTAGGGCATCTGCACGAAGTAGGGATTGAGCCGGGCCGAGAAGGTGAGCTTTTCCTGCAGGGCCTCGTTGCGCTCTTCGGGGGTGATGTCGCCCACTTCCACCATGCGGTTCAGCACGTAAACCTGGCGTTCCCGGGCCTTTTCCGGGTGGTTGACCGGGGAGTAGCGGCTGGGGGCCTGGGGAAGCCCCGCCAGGAGCGCGCATTCGGCCAGGGAGAGGTTGGAGGCGCTTTTGCTGAAATAAGTCTGGGCGGCGGCTTCCACGCCGTAGGCGCCCTGTCCCAGGTAGATCTGGTTCAGGTACAGGAACAGGATCTCGTCCTTGGTGAAGGCCTTGTCAATGCGATAGGCCAGGATTGCCTCCCGGATCTTCCGGGAGAACTTGCGCTCCGGCGTGAGCAGAAAGGCCTTGGTGACCTGCTGGGTGATGGTGGAGCCGCCCTGGGTGATGCTGCCGGCCTCGATGTTCTTGACCGCGGCGCGGACGATCCCCCAGAAGTCCAGGCCCTGGTGCTCGTAGAACCGGGCGTCCTCGGCCGCGATGAAGGCCTGGACCAGCGCCTTGGGCATTTTATCGAGATCAATGACGAAGCGCCGCTCCTTGAAAAACTCGGCGATGACAGTGCCGTCGGCGGCGTAGACGGTGGTTACCGTGGGCGGATGGTAGCTGCGCAGGGAGTTGATATCGGGAAGATCGCGGGAGTAGTAGAAGTATACTCCGATTCCCGCGGCACATACGCAGAACACGGCCAGCAGACCCAGTATGACAGAGAGCTTGATGAGTCTCAGGAAAAGGCTTTTTTTTCTCGGCGCGGTTGCTTTTGGTGCGCCGTTTTCATTTTCTTGCATGGAAGTCCTCTGGTGGAGCTGACTTTTCAGGCGGCGGCCCGGGGAAAGGGCGACCGAAAAAGGGGATGGTTCGCATTCGTCGGAAGATTACCGATCATAGTGGTATACGAGCAGAAATCCCCGGTGCTACGGCCGCGAGGGTCGGAGGGGAAACAGGGCCCAAGTAAAAATTATTTTCATGGAGTTCGGCTCCCAAAGCAACTTTCGCACAGTGCGGCCTGCGGGGGGAATCGCCTTCTATATGTTGTTGTTTCATCACAAGCTATCTTCCATATATTGTAGCGATCCCGCGGTCTCCCACAGGGCCATCCTAACACCACCCAATATCATAGCTTTCCAGCGGAAAAAGGTCAACGCAACCCCTTGGGTTGGTTGACAGGGACTTCGCCGGTGCTTTATTTATATTAGTTTACGGTAAGGGAGTCTCCCATGACCCAAAGGCCTTTCCGCCCGTACCCGGCGGGCCGTGCAAATCCATCCAGCTATAAAGAGCTGGACGCCACGGAGCTTTACTGCCCGCGCTGCAGGCAGGCCATGCCCGTGCGGCAGAGGCTCCTTCTGGTCCTGCCCGACGGCGACCTGTACGAGTACCGGTGCGCCCGCTGCGGCCAAAGCGTGGGGGAAAAGATGGATCGCAAGGCAGACCGCATCCGGCTGCTGGTATAACACAAGGGACCGTTTTCATGACTTCCCCGCCCAAAACACTGTTTCAGAAGATTCTTTCCAACCACGGAGTCGCCTTTCCACCGCCCGGAGAGCCCGTTTCCATACCCATTGACCAGACCCTTACCCAGGACGCCACGGGCACCATGGCCGTGAGCGAGTTCATGGCCCTGGGCCTCAACCAGGTACGCACCCAGCTCTCCGTGAGCTACGTGGATCACAACACCCTGCAGACGGGATTTGCCAACGCCGAGGACCATCGCTTTTTACGGACCGCGGCGGCCCGCTACGGGATGGTCTTCTCCGCGCCCGGAAACGGCATCTGCCACCAGGTCCATCTGGAGCGTTTCGGGGCTCCCGGCCGCACCCTTCTGGGCGCCGACAGCCATACATGCACCGGCGGCGGAATCGGCATGCTGGCCATGGGCGCCGGCGGCCTGGACGTGGCGCTGGCCATGGCGGGCGAGCCCTTCGTGGTGGCCATGCCTCGCATCGTGGAAGTCCGCCTCTCGGGGGCCCTTTCCCCCTGGGTCTCCGCCAAGGACGTGATCCTGGAGGTCCTGCGCCGCGAAACCGTCAAAGGGGGGGTGGGCTCCGTTTACGAATACACAGGACCCGGAGTCGCCACACTGTCCGTGCCCGAGCGCGCCACCATCACCAATATGGGCGCTGAGCTGGGCGCCACCACATCCCTCTTTCCCAGCGATGATAGAACGCGGGCATTTCTCGCCGCCCAGGGACGAGCGGAAGCCTTTGCCGCGCTTTCCCCGGATCCGGACGCCATCTACGACCGGCTGATCGAGATCAACCTCTCCGAGCTCGTGCCCCTCACGGCCCAGCCCCACATGCCCGACCGGGTGGTTCCCGTCTCGGAACTCGCCGGCCGCAAGGTGGACCAGGTGATGGTGGGCTCCTGCACCAACTCGTCCTACAAGGACCTGGCCACCCTGGCCCGCGTGCTCAAGGGGCGGACCGTCGCCCCGGAGACCAACCTCGTGGTTTCTCCCGGCTCCCGCCAGGTTCTCGCCATGCTGGCCCGCGGCACCGAGCTCACCGACCTCATCACTGCCGGAGCCCGAATTTTGGAGTGCGCCTGCGGCCCTTGCATCGGCGCCGGCCAGGCCCCCCCCCACGGCGCGGTGAGCGTCCGGACCACCAACCGCAACTTCAAGGGCCGCTCCGGAACCGACGACGCCCAGATCTTCCTGGCCAGCCCCGAAACCGCCGCAGCCTGCGCCCTCACGGGCGTTTTCACCGATCCACGGAGCCTTGGCCCGGCCGCCGCCATCCCCGAGGTTTCGGAGTTCCCGCCCGTGGACGCCGGCATCGTGCTTCCCGTGGGCCCCTGCGGGGAGGCGGAGGTAGTTACCGGCGAGAACATCAAGCCGCTTCCCTTGGGACGCCCCATCGCAGGCGAGCTTTCCGGCCGCGTTCTCCTGGCGCTGCCGGACAACATTACCACGGACGACATCCTCCCGGCGTCCAGCCACATCCTGCAGTACCGCAGCAACGTGCCCAAGATCTCCGAATACACATTCTCCCGCATCGCCCCAGACTTCGCCCGCAGAGCCCAGGAGCATGGCGGCGGCTTCGTCGTTGCCGGGGAGAACTACGGCCAGGGTTCAAGCCGCGAGCACGCCGCGCTGGCGCCCCTGTACCTGGGAATCAAGGCCGTAATCGCCTGCTCCTTTGCCCGCATCCACCGAGCCAACCTCATCAACTTCGGCATCCTTCCGCTCTTGTTGGAAAACCCCCGGGATTTGGACGGGATCGGCCAGGGCGACCTCCTGGTCCTCGCCGACGCGAGGCGCAAGGTGGAGAACGAAGAGTCGTTCGCAATTCGAAACGCCACCCGCGAAACCCTCATCCGGGTGAAACTGGATTTGAAACCCGAGGAACGGCTGACCGCAGCAGCGGGCGGCCGCCTGAACCGCTACCGTGAGCTTCACGGGGATGACCCTTTGGCCTGCCCGGCGAGCACTGCCGGATAGAGAGGAGCACCGGAACGCTACATTAAGCTCCGAGTCCTCCACAGTACAAGAAAGGTTCCGTCATGCTTTCCTACATGCGCAAGAATGCAACCTCGTGGGCCATCAAGGTGTTGCTGGGCATCATCGTGCTGGTGTTCGTGTTCTGGGGAATCGGCAGCTTCGGCCAGCGCCCCATGGGCAGAGTCGCCACGGTGAACGGCGAGGTCATCACCCAGGGCCAATACTCCCAGATGTACAAGCGCCTGGTCCAGTTCTACGAGCGCCAGTTCCAGGGCCGGCTGGATCGAGAGACGGAGAAGAAGCTGGACATCTCGGGACGCGCCCTGAGCGACCTCGTGGACTCGCGCCTGTGGGACCAGAAGGCCAGGGAGATGGGTCTCTCGGTCTCCCCCGAAGAGCTGGCCGCCAATATCGCCAGCCAGCCCATCTTCTGGAGCGGCGGCAGGTTCTCCCCCGCCCGCTACCAGCAGGTTCTCCGCCAGTGGAATTACTCGGGCGAGAACTTCGAGGACGAGGTCCGGGCGGCCATGCTCCATGACAAGCTTTTGAAGACCATCGCCCCCAACGCCCACCTCTCTTCTACGGAAGCCAAGAACTTCGCCGCCTGGGCGAAACGAGAGATGAACGTCTACTACGTCGCCTTCGATCCTTCGCGTTACACGGAGGTGGAGGCCACGGACCAGGAAGCGAAGACCTACTACGATGCCCACAAGGAAGACTACCGCACCGACCCCATGGTGAAGGTGAGCTACCTCCTGTTCCGCCCCCAGGACTATGCCAAGGATGTCCAGG
This sequence comes from Thermodesulfobacteriota bacterium, assembly GCA_040753055.1. Taxonomy (GTDB): domain Bacteria; phylum Desulfobacterota; class Desulfobacteria; order Desulfobacterales; family Desulfatibacillaceae; genus JBFMHL01. Next base: position 7,308 of record JBFMHL010000249.1, read on the forward strand.
TCACCGATCAGCAAAAGCGGGCCTACTACGAAGACCACCTGACCGAGTACGAGGTCCCCAGGACCGTGGAGGCCCGGCATATCCTCATCAAGGTGGCCCAGGACGCATCCGACACGGATGTGGAGGCGGCCCGGACCAAGGCTGCCGATCTCGCAGCCCGGGCAAAGGCTGGAGAGGACTTCGCCGAGCTGGCCAAACTCTACTCCGAGGACACATCCGCCCCCAAAGGCGGCGACCTCGGGGCCATCGAGAAGAAAGCCGTGGTAAAGCCTTTCGGAGACAAGGCCTTCTCCATGGAGGCGGGGGAGATCAGCGATCCGGTCCGCACCCTTTTCGGCTGGCACGTGATCAAGGTGGAAAAGATCAACGACGAGCGCGTCAAGAGTTACGAAGAGGCCGCTCCCGGCATCGAGGAGGAGATCCGCACCCTGGATGCCAAGGACAGAGCCCTTGAAGCCGCCGACAAGGGGCTGGACACCTGCCTCGGCTCGGATACTCTGGACAAGGCCGCCGCCACCCTCCACAAGAAAGCTCTCCAGACCGCTTTCTTCCCGGAGGTTTCCCCGCCGCCCACCGTACCCAGCCCCATGGAGTTTGCCGGCAATGCCTTTGAGCTCCCGCAAAACGAGTACTCCTCCGTGCTGGACTTCCCGGAAGGCTACTGCATCATGCAAGTGGACGCCACCAAGCCCTCCGCCATTCCGCCCTTCGATGAGGTCAAGGCCCGGGTTCTTGCGGATGTGAAAATCGAAAAGCGCAGGAAGATGGCTGAAGATGCCGCCGGAAAGATGCTAGCGGAGCTCAAGGCCGGAAAGAACCTGGAAACCCTGGCTGGGGAGGATGGCATCACCGTCAAGGAGACCGGCTTTTTCACGCGGACCGGCAGTATTCCCGGAATCGGGCAGGAATCCGAGCTCCGGGACGCGGCCTTTTTACTCACAACCAAAAACCCCTATCCTGAGAAGCCCGTCGTGGCTCCGGACGCCGTCTACGTGATCGCCTATGCGGGGGCCAATGAACCGGATGAGAAGGCTCTTGCCGCAGATGCGGAACAGGCTGCCAAGACCCTGACCCAGGGAAAGGAGAACGCCCTCGCCCAGTCCATAACCGAATCCCTGCGGGCCAAAGCGCGCATCGAGTACGAACCCAAGTTCGCCCCGAAAACGGAGAAGTCCGCCGATGAAACATAGCCCATCCGGGATGGCCCTCCCGTCGGATTTTTTCCCGGATGCATTAAGGCAACTCTACGTGATATGATGAAAGCATCGAACCTGTTCCGCCGGAAGACTTGCATCCGGCGGAACAGGGATTATTCTCCTTGTGGATGTTTGGGTTCTTTTCACCCCGGAAAGGTGATGCCTCGCCGGGACCTGCTGAAAACGAGAGGAACCGCACCATGCCCGACGATAAAACCAAGGAGCACACCAGAATCAACGTTGTGCCCATCATGACCAAGAAGTGCCCCTTTTGCTTCACCATTCTCGCTCTTTCTGAAACCCGCTGCCCCTCCTGCAAGCGCAAGGTGGGCGAGCCGGACAAAGACGGAGTCGCCAAGGTTCCGGGCCGTTGGAAGGCCTACGTCAGCGCTGCGGCGGCCATTACCGGGGCCCTTTTGTTTCTCATCTACGGCCGGCAGATCATTAGCACCCTTTTCGGATGACCGCGTCACGAAGGGCGCAACCCTTATGCTCCCGTTGAGGGGGCCGGGCGCGGTGTGAAACGGCGGAACAATGACGCCCAAAAATTTCCGGAATATCCCGGGCGCGCCCCGGCCGCGCGAGCCAGACTCCGCACCGGAACCTAAGGGTATTGCTTCTTGCCCCCATAGCTCCGCCCTTTTTTTAGCGCCGCCAACCAGAAAAGCCACCTCCAGACGAAGGTTTTTGCATGGCGCGGCGGCCTGCGCCGGCTGCCTCCTTTTCCCCTCCGTTCTGCGGGCGGCGGACGAAGGTCTTCCCGATGCGGCCCACAGCACGCAGGCCGCTTTTTTTGAAAATCTGTCCGGGACCACGGTCCGGTGCGGCAACTGCCCTCGCCAGTGCATCATCTTGAACGGCAGGCGAGGCCACTGCGGCACCCGCCAGAACCTGGACGGAGTTCTTTACTCGCTCTCCTACGGAAACCCCTGCACCGCCCACGTTGACCCCATCGAAAAAAAGCCGCTTCTCCATTTTTTTCCGGGCACCACGGCTTTTTCCCTGGCGGTGGCCGGTTGTACGCTCCATTGCCTGAACTGCCAGAACTGGGAGATCTCCCAGACCACGCCGGACAAGACCCGCAACTACGACCTGCCCCCCTTTGCGGTCGTCTCCTCCGCCCGCAAGTACGGCTGCGCGTCCATTGCCTGCACCTACTCCGAGGCCACCACCTTTTATGAATATATGAGTGACATTGCGGCCCTGGGCAAAAAGGACGCCCTCCACACCGTCTGGGTGAGCAACGCCTATATCCGCTCCGAGCCGCTGGCTCGCCTCTGCACCCTGATTGACGCCGCCTGTCTCAACCTCAAGGCCTTCGACGACGATACCTACAAGACGCTTTGCGACGGTACGCTTGCCCCTGTCCTTTCCACGCTCAAGACGGTGCACCAGTCCGGTGTGTGGTTGGAAATCATCAACCTGGTCGTTCCCACCTACACCGACAAGATGGACATGATCCGCCGCATGTGCGGCTGGATCCTGCAGAACCTGGGCGAGCTTCAGCCGCTCACCTTCTCCCGTTTTTTTCCGCGCTACCGCCTCACCACCCTCCCCCCCACGCCCCTGGACGTCCTGCGAAAGGCCCGGCAGGTGGCACACGAGGAAGGTCTCAAGTACGTTTATCTGGGCAACGTTCCCGAGGAACAAAACGACCTCGTCTGTTACTCCTGCAAGAAAACCGTTGTCTCCCGCCAGGGCTACCGAATTCTGGAAAACCGCTTGGTTCAAGGGGCCTGCCCCTTCTGCGGCACGAAAATCCCCGGTCGCTTCGCGTAGGATCCCTTGCCCCGAGCCGGTTTCCTTGACACCCTTGCCGATCCCTCTTATTATCTTTCGGGTAAACGCAATAAGCGACGCACCGACTTACATTGCCTCAGAGAGCGGCGCCGCTTGCTTACGAGGGAAGAACCGGATCGGAAATACATCTTCCCGGCCCCAAACAGGTTGAAATCTATAACCGCCCGGGGCTTCCCCCCGGGCGTTTCCATGATGCAGGGTCAATTATGGCGGACAAGGACTACTACCAGGTGCTCGGCGTAAAACGCGATGCCACCGAAGACGACATCAAGAAGGCCTACCGGAAGCTGGCCATGAAGTATCATCCGGACCGGGCCAAGAACGACAAGTCCGCGGAGGAGAAGTTCAAACAGATAAGCGAAGCCTACGCGGTTCTGAGCGATAAGGAAAAGCGCCAGCAGTACGACAACTTCGGCACCGAAGGCTTTCAGCAGCGATATAGCCAGGAGGACATCTTCAAAGGGTTCAACTTTGAGGAAGTCCTCCGGGGCTTCGGCTTCGACTCCGGGGCGTTCAGCCAAGGCCGGGGCGGCAAGCGAAAGTTCACCTTCCGCAGCGGCGGCGATCCCTTCGGCGGCATGGGCGGTGGTTACGGCTTTGGAGACGACCAGCCGTTCGCGGCCAAGGGAGCCGATCTGGTCTACGAGATGCCTCTGACCTTGGAGGAAGTGGTTTCCGGAGCCAGCAAGACCGTTTCCTTCACCCACAAAGGCCGGCAGGAAAAGGTCCAGGTGACCATTCCTCCGGGCTTGGTCACGGGAAAGAAGATCCGGCTCACCGGAAAAGGCGAACCGGGCCAGGCAGGAGGGCCGCCCGGCGACCTTTTCATCCAGTCCACTCTTCTGCCCCATCACGGCTTCTCGGTAGAAGGCCTCGACATCTATACAGACCGCGAAATCAAGCTCACCGACTCGCTACTGGGCACGACGGTTACCGTCACCACCTTGGACGGGGAAACCCGGACCCTCAAGGTAGCTCCGGGCACCCGAAACCAGACCAAGATGCGGATCTCCGGGCGGGGCATTCCCGACATGTCGGGCGGCAAACGCGGAGACCTCTTTGTCCGCATCATCGTGTCCACGCCCAAAAAGCTCACGAGCGCTCAGGAGGATCTGGTGAAGAAGCTGGCCGAGAGTGGCCTCTAGCCGCAACAATGGGCGGCCAAAATGAATAGGGCTGCATCGCGAACGCGATGCAGCCCTATTTTTACTATAACACCAAGCAAGTCGTCAGGCGTCCGCCAGGTCCTTGCCGCAATGCTTGCAGACGTTGGCCCGATTCTTGATGATCTCGGCACAAAATGGGCACTCCCTGGTGAAGGTCCGTGCATGGATGGCCTTCACGGCCTCTTCCACCTTCTTCTGGACCAGCTCGTTTCCCATCTTCAGGTTCTTCAAAGGTTCGATGAAGCCCACGTCGCCGATATCGCCGGCCATCTCGGCGGCTTTCATCAAGACGCGGTTGGGCTGCAAGGGATCCGTGAGTACGGAAAGCAGCCCGACCAGGTCTTTCTGTGCGTAGCATTCTGCTAATCTGCGGAAGCCTTGCTTGATGGACTCCTGAAACTGCCTCTGTTTTTCCAGCGCCTCCTCGTCCACGATCTGCCCTGTTCCGCCGGCTTCGCCGAAAACCGGCATATACTCGTACTGCGTGGTGCCGGGGTAGCAGATGCAACGTGTGGAAGCCCTGTGGGCATAGCGGTTCTTGATCTCATCCCATCCGCTGGCGTAAGAGGGGCAGTGGTTGTTGAAGCACACGAACAGGTACGGGGTTCCCCACCCCAGACCGTCTGAAAAGTTCATATCCGGCACCTCCCAGATACTCATCTCCTCCCCGCAGTGGGGGCAGCAAGGCTTGGGAGCCGCCAATATTCCGGCCAGAACTTCTTCCTTTGTTTGCATCATCTCTTTTTCCTCTCTAAGCGGCCTTTTCCGCTATCGTGTTCACTTCATTCGTCTAAAGGTAAGAGCCGTGCCGGGCTTGTCAACGCTTGTTTTCAGGGCGCCGGCGCGCTTGGCGAATGTTCCACGTGGAACACCCAGACCCCGCTTCGAGGGCGAAGATGTTCCACGTGGAACAACGAGAAGAAGAGAGGAACATGAAAGGGGAACTACTTGCCGATGCAGAAAAGGGAAAAGATCCGGTCCAGAACATCCTCGGACACATTCCGCCCCAGGGTCTCATCCAGGCCGGCGATGGAGATTCGGAGGTCTTCGGCGGCCAGCTCCCATGCTTGGGACCGGGCATTATCTAGAGCCGCCTGTATCCCGGCAGCCGCTCTTTCCAGGGAAAGCTTTTGCCGCATGTTGGGACCGCAGGAAGCGGAACCGGAAAATGTCGGGAAGAAAGCGGCCATATGCCGGCGAAGAAGGGAAAGGTTTTGCCCGGTAAGTGCCGAGATGCGGAGGACGTTTCTGCCGGAGAATGCCGCCTCGACGCACGCCAGTTTTTCTTCACCGGCGATATCGGCCTTGTTGGCCAGGACAAGGACCTCTTTCCCTGTGCATTCCGCCTCCAGCAGCTGCGCTTCTTCCTCGACGGAGCCGCGGCTCCCATCCACGACAAAAAGGACAAGGCGAGCCTTTTCCAAGGCCTGCCGAGACCGCTCCATGCTTAAAAGCTCCAGGCGGGCGGCATTTTCCGAAAGACCGGCGGTGTCGGCCAGCACGAACAACCCGCCGCTGGTGATGAGAGACTCTTCCACGACATCACGGGTGGTCCCGGCCTCTTCGGTGACCAGTACTCGATCCCGATCCAGAAGGGCGTTCAACAAGCTGGATTTCCCAGCGTTGGGGCGGCCGACTATGGCCACATATACTCCACTGCGGAGGACCTCGCCGTCATTGTAGGCGGAAAGAATCCGCGCAAGGGGCTCTGCGGCTTGTCTTTCCAGAGCCGAGCAGAACGTTTCCGATTCCGCATTTTCCACATCCTCGGGAAAATCCAGGCCGGCTTCCACTTTCGCCAGCAGGGAGAGAAGATGCTCTGCAATGCACTCGATCTCGTTGGAGAAGCCACCGGAAAGCTTCTCGGCCGCGGCGCGGGCGGCGAGGGGAGTACGCGCATGGATGAGATCCAGGACCGCTTCTGCTTGGGCCAGGTCCATGCGCCCGTGTTCCAGCGCCCGCCGCGTAAACTCGCCCGGAAGGGCTATGCGGGCGCCCTGCCGGCAGCATAGGGCGAGGACTTCGTTGGTAACGGCGGGGCTTCCGTGGCAGGAGATCTCCACCACGTCTTCTCCGGTGTAGGAGCCGGGGCCCCGCATGACGGTGCACAAGGCATGGTCCAGGAGCCGGCCGGTTTCCGGGTCGTGAATCTGTCCGAATACAGCGCGATGGGAAGGGATTTCCGAAAGGCTCGCGGGAGAAAAAAGGCGGGCTGCGATGGTGATGCTGTCCGATCCGGAGAGGCGGACCGTCGCTATGGCGGCAGGACCTGCGGCGGTGGCGAGGGCTACGATGGTATCGGATTCATGCATGGCAAGCCGGGGCGGCCCGCACGCAGTGCGGCGTCGGGCTCTGGCCGCCGTCTTTCGGCGGCCGTGTCAGCAGGCAAGATCAAGAAAGATCTTCCTCCTCGTCGTGGGCTACCGGAGCGTCGAAATCCGCAGGGAGCTTCTTGGATGCCATGGCGCGGGGAATGATGATGAGCTTGCGGAGGCTTCCGGTTCCCTTGCTGATGGTGCGGATGTCTTTTTCTTCTTTCAAGGCCAGATGGACGATCCTGCGGTCGTAGGCGCTCATGGGCGAAAAGGAGAAGGGGCGGCCGGAGCGCTTGACCTTTTCCGCCAGGCGTTGGGCCATGCGGGCCAGGTTGTCCTCGCGCCGCGCCATGTAGCCGCCGGCATCCACCCGCACGCGCACCTTCTTCTCGCGGCCTCGGTTGATCATCATTTCCAGAAGGTGCTGCACGCTTTCCAGGGTCTGGCCCTTGCGTCCGATCAGGAGGCCGGTATCCGGGGCCTCCACCTTGCAAAGCACATGCCCCCCCGGGGCTGGGCCGGCAGTGACCGTGAAGTCGTCCAAAAGGTATCCGCATAAAAAGCGGATGTCCTGCTCCACTTTCCGGGAAGCTTCGGAAAGCTCCTCGTCGGAGGCCAGGGGCTGGCGCTGGCGGTGATGCGCCGGCGCGGGCTCCTGCTTGTCCGAAGCCGGATCGGCCTGCAGCTCGGGCGTTCCTGGATCCGGAGCGGCATCGGGCTGGGCGGCCGGAGCCGCCTCTTCCAAAGCCGAATGCTCTGAAACCGGTTCCGGGGAATCGGGCACGGGCGCTGGCGCGTCGGCGGCCTGTTCTTCCGCGGGCTCTTGCTTGGTGGATTTTTTCGGGCGTCCGCGGCGCTGGGAGCTTCCCTGGCGACGGCCTTTGCCTTTTGCGGCGGCGGGGGGCTTGGCCGGGACGTCTTCCTCGGACGCCTGGGATTCCTGGGGAGCAGGCGGATCAGGCGTCTTGGTCTCCGAGGGAGAAGGGCCGGGGATACGAACCCGGATCTTGGCCTTCTTCACCCCCACCAATCCGAAGATTCCTGTGGAGCCGTGGGACAGGATGTCGTAGCGAAGCTTCTCCTTGGGTATGGAAAGCTCGCGGCTGGCCTTTTCCACGGCCTCCGCCTGACTTTTTCCGGTAAACTCCTTGTACTCGGCCATGCGCCGTCCTCCGTGCTCACGCGGTCTTTCTCTGAATGTAGTACTGCTGGGCCATGGAGAGAATGTTGTTGACCAGCCAGTAGAGCACGAGGCCCGATGGAAAGTTGATGAAGAGGAACGTGAATACCAGCGGAAGGATCATCATCATGCGCGCCTGGGCGGGATCGCCGGGAGGCGGAGACATCTTCTGCTGGATGAACATGGAAGCGCCCATGATGAGCGTAAGCACCGGGATTCCCGGAGGATTGACAAAAGGAAGATGGACCGCGGGCAGCAGGCGGTCCGGCGCGGCCAGATCGTTGATCCACAGCATGAAGGGCGCGTGCCGAAGCTCGATGGCGCCATAGAGCATCTTGTACAAGGCGATGAAAACGGGGATCTGCACCAGGATGGGCAGGCAGCCGCTCATGGGGTTGATGCGGTAGGTCCGGTAGAGTGCGAAGACCTCCTCGTTCATCCGCTTCTTGTCGTTCTTGTACTTGTCGCGGATCTCCTGCATGAGGGGCTGAATCTTCTTCATCTCCGCCATGGACTTGTAGCTTTTGTTGGAGAGCGGCCAGAACAGGAGCTTCACCAGGACGGTCAGAAGGATGATGGCCACGCCGTAGTTGGGGATGACGCGGTACATCTGCTTCATGAGCCACAGGCAGGGCTTGGCGATGAAGTCCAGCCAGCCGAAGTCCAGGGCTCGGGAGAGCTCCATTCCGGCCTCTTGGAGGACGCTTCCGCTCTTGGGCCCGAAAAACACGTGGAAGACCGCCGTGCTCTGGGCATTGGGTTCCACCACCGCAACGGGGTTTACATAGGCGGCGGTGACCAAGTCTGCGTCTGCCGCGGTAAACTTGAGCTGGGCTTCGGTGGCGGTTGCGGGGACAATGGCCGAGAGAAAGTACTGGTCCGTAAGGCCGACCCAGGCAACCTTGCCGGTCACGGACTTGCCGTTTTCCTTCTTGAGATCTTCCGGCTTCTCCTCGGTGAGGCTGCGGTTCACCAGGGCCAGGCCTCCGGCAAAGCCGTAGCGGATCTTGGAGTCAATCTCGTTGGCGAGCTTCACGGACAAGGAGTCGGAGATGGGAGCGCTTCCGTGGTTTTCCACGGAAACCGATAGGTTCATGACATAGGAGTCGGGTTGGAAGGAGAACTCCTTGACCACGGTGACATTTCCCGGGGATGTCCAGGAGAAGGAAAGCGCGCCCGGGCCCTTTTCCACCGTCATCACGCCCTCGACGGCGCTGCTGTAGCTTGCGGTGGCCATGCCGGCCACCGATCCGGCGGCGTAGTAGGCGGTAAGCGTGCCCATTCCTTCGGGAAGGACCACCATCTCCTTGTCCGGAGAGTCCTCGGCGATGGTTTGCTTGTACTTCTTCAGGTAGAGTTCGGTGAGGCAGGCCCCTTGCGTGGAGAACACGGCCCGGTAGAGGGGAGTGTCCACCGTGATCTTCCGTGCTTTCACGGCAGCCGCTTCGGTATAGGCCGCAGCTTCCGCCGGAGCCGCTGCTAGGACGGCGGGCGACGCAGGGGTTTGGGCCTGCGGTGGAGAGCCCTGCCCCGCTTCCGGTGCGGCGGCCTGCTCGCCTGCCGGTGCGGGAACCGCTGAAGGAGGCTTGGGGGCGGGAGCCGGCTGGAAAAAGTACGTCCAGCCTAAATAGAGAATCACGCAGATGGTAACTGCGATGATGAACCGAACCTGTTCCATGAAAAATAACCTCGTTCAAAGCCAGAAGGCTGCTTCCTGAAAGCCGCGCGCCCCGGGGGCGTTTTTTTGCGGCGTGCGATCTCCGGATGATTCTATTGATATAACATATCGAATTAATTACACTTTATTAATCAAACAAAGACCCTCGCCGCTCATGGTACGGGGTCGTAGCCACCGGGACAAAAGGGATTGCAGCGCAGTATCCTGCGCAGTGCGAGCCACGAGCCCTTCCCGGCGCCATAGCGCTCGATGGCTTCCATGGCATACTGGGAGCATGTGGGAGTGAAGCGGCAGGCCTGTCCCAGCATTGGGGAAAGAAAAAACCGGTACATCCGGATGGCGAGGAGAAGCCACCACTTGGGGGAAAAAGCGTTACGGGCGGCTTCCGAAAAGCAATGCTTCCAGGTCCTCTGAGAGGAGCCGGTTGTCGGCTCCGGCGGCAGCTCGTTTTGCGATGACGTTGACATCATGAGGCCTCGCCAGGCGGTGCCGGTTTTGCCGGAAGTACTCGCGCACGACGCGCTTGATCCGGTTGCGCATCCAGGCGGGGCCGACCTTCCGGGTGACGGTGACCCCCAGACGCGGCGCGGGAAGGGAGGTCTGCTGGACAACTCCGATGAAGTAGGCGCTTTCCTGGCGGCGCCCCCGCCGGGAGAGGCGAAGGTATTCCGAGCGCTTGCGAATCCGGTGGAGCGGTGTAAAGGAAAAATCCATGGCCCGGCCCGGCCGTCGGTCCCGGGCCTCTCCTCCTCCGCCGCGGCCGGGAAACCGGCCGCCTGGTCCACATCCGGTTCGTCTCGCGCACGGCTACCTGCGGGTCGGGCCGCAGATCGCCCTATGCGCGGCGCCCAGACCGGAGTTCATCCCGCGCATTAAACAACCGTAAGACGTTTGCGTCCCTTGGCTCTGCGCCGCTTGAGGACGTTTCTTCCCTGGGGGGTGGCCATGCGCTTGCGAAATCCGTGGGTGCGTATGCGGCGTTTGTTGTGCGGCTGATAGGTCCGTTTCATGCCAGTCCTCCTCGCAATTCTTGTCACCTGGGTCCGGCAAGAGCCGGCAGGCGCAAAGCATTTGTTATTATTGGAAACTTTCTTGTTCTGACGGAGTGGCTTCCCGTCCGCCCGGCCCCTTTCCCCCCGCCTCGGGGAAGAAATAAGCTAGCAACTCATACATATAGAAATTTTTTTGTCAATAGAGCCTTTGCGCATGGCTCTTCCCACCTGTTTTAAAATGCCCTTTCCCAGGGTACCGCACAGCCCGGCGACCGGCGGATTTCCATCTCCGCTGATGAGTGTGAATCGGAGGTAATCTATTTAAACAATGGATCTATTTATCACAGGCCGAAGAATTACAGCCCGGCGGGGCACCGGGTATGCCCAGGGGAAAGGGACCCAGGCTTGCTTTGACATTTGGCTTTGTGCTCTTTATATAAGGTTGGCCGTTCCGGGGGCCCCGGAACGGGAGATGGCGGGGCGTGGCGCAGCCTGGTAGCGCGCGTGCCTTGGGCGCACGAGGTCGGAGGTTCAAATCCTCTCGCCCCGACCATGCTCCTGCAAAGCTTGACTGCAAAGGCCTTCGCAGAAGGCTTTCGCAGACAAGGAAATGAACAGGAAGGAAGAACGATGCCGATTTACGAGTTTCGCTGCCTGGCCTGCAACGAGATGTTCGAGCTCCTGTGCCGGAGCACGGACGACAAGGTGGATCTCGCCTGCCCCAAATGCGGCGCGGAAAACATCGAGCGGGTATTGTCCGTCACCAACCATGCCGTGTCAGACGGCTCGGGCCGGCCAACGGCCTCCGCCCAGACGCGCACCTGCGGCTCCGGCTCCTGCACCACCTGGAACATCCCCGGCCATTCCAAGTGAGCGGGCTTCACGGGGCTTGGCCCTTGGCGGAAGAAGGCCGCAGCGGTGACTGCGCGGGGCGTTTGGGCAGGGAAACCGCAAACCCCTCGTGCAAAGGACTCGGGAGATGATTTCGGAAGACAGGGGGATTAACGGCTTTTGAGAACTTGGGTTTCCGGCTCCGAGGCGATGCCGGGGGCCCGCATGAAATGCTCCTGCACCCGTCGCATGCCTCTCTTTTTGTCCTTCTTGCTCCGCGACCGGAAAACAATCTTGCTATCGCAGACCGCCCTATTCTTTTTTCCCGCCCTCTCCTTCCACGGGACCGGGGCCGGGCTTGTGCTCCACAGCGGCCTGAATGGCCTGGTAGACGTTTACAAAGGTTTCCGCAAAGGAGGCCGGGGACACCCTGCCCACCTCGATAAACTTCACCACAATCTCTTTAGCGGCCTTGAGGATGCTTTCTTCCATGGCCGATCCCTTGGACATTGTCGGGTTCCTTCAAAAAGCGGCTTTGTCCGTGTAGGCAAGCCCGTCCAGTGGTGTTTGCCGCGGAAGGCCACCAAGGGGCCCAAACGCGGCGGATCATTTCCCCAGGTTCACCTCCCAGCCTTCCCGGGCCAGGTAGGTTTCCGGAAAATGCTTGCGGGCTTCCTCCAGGACCTTTTCCATAAAGTCGTCGTCGTGATTGGGGTGGTGGTGGAAAAGATGCAGGGCCTTGACTCGGGCCGTCTTGGCCAGCTTGATCCCTTCGGCCCAGGTGCTGTGCCCCCAGCCCGAATGGTTTGCGTATTCCTGGGGGGTGTAGGTGGCGTCGTAGATGAGCACATCCGCCCCCTGGCATAGGGCCATGAGCCGAAGGTCCGTGTTTGCGTAATGCTCGGTGTCCGTTGCGTAGACGAGTGTGTGGCCGTTGAAATCCAGCCGATAGCCGGAGGCCCCTCCGGGGTGATGAAGCTCGCCGGCGGAAATTTTTATACCGGACATAGCCAGCTCCTCGCCTTCACTCAGCGCCTGGAAGCTCATGCGGGCGGGCATCTGGCTTAAGAGAACCGGAAAGTTCTGATACTGCTGCTGATGGTGAAGGGCTGTTTCCAGCCCTTTGTGGATGGTGTGTGAGCCCAGCAGCCGCAGCTCGTTTCCATGGATGTATGCGGGGGCGAAAAAGGGAAAGCCCTGGATGTGATCCCAGTGGGTGTGGCTGACCAGGAGCGTCGCCCTGCCCTTCCCTTCACCGAAGGGGCCGGACATGAGCTCGTCGCCCAGAACCCGGATGCCGGTGCCGGCGTCCAGAATAATGAGCGATTCTCCGCACCAGACGGCTACGCAGGGGGTGTTTCCTCCCAGACGGATGGTGGAAGGACCCGGAGTGGGTACGGAGCCCCTGACTCCGTAGTAGGTAAAGCGCATGGCTTTGTCCTGGATTCCCGAAAGGGAAGCGTTTATCCGGATTGTGGCATAGCCATACCAATAGCAAAGGCTTATTCAGGGCGTCAAGGAATTTCAGGGTGTTATACTTCACCTTCCGGGCGGGAGCGGCTTCACGGGGAGATGTTCCGGGGCAGCGTCGAAAGGGAGCCGCCAGAGAATATGATTGACAAGGTCCGGCTCTTTTTTTAGTTGTACAACACTTTTGCCGGAGTGGTGAAACTGGTAGACGCGCTGGACTCAAAATCCAGTGGGCCCAAAGCCCGTGTCGGTTCGATTCCGACCTCCGGCACCATGATTTCAGGGGGTTAGCCGCCTTGGCTAACCCCCTTTTTTCTGGCTTTCCGGCCCACTGTAACCAGATTGTAACTGCCGCTCCTGCTCCTCCAGGTAAGCCTGCTGCCTCCGGGCGGCCTCCTTGAGGTCCCTCGACGACACGATGTGATACCGGTCGAACACGGACCGGGTCTTGTGCCCCGAGATCGTCATGGCCACCTTTTCCGGGATTCCGGCCCGCACCATGTTGCGCACGGCCGTTCTCCGGAAATCGTGGAAGAGCATTCCGGGCACCCCCGCTTTCTCGCAAGCCCGCCTCCAGGAGTCCCGGAAGTCGCCGAGGGGCCTGCCGTCCCGGTGGAAGACCAGGTTGCAGTCCAGGCGGCGCCCGCGGAAAAGCTCCTTGAAGACATCCTTTAAAACGGGAGTCATGTAGAGGTCCCGCCCATCGTCGTTCTTGGTCTCGCCGGGCTCCAGCCGGACGGTCCCTTCACGCATGTCCACCCGGTCCCAGGTGAGTTCCAGGATTTCGGACCTGCGCCAGCCCGTGTTGTAGCCGAAATCCACGGCCGGCCGGATGTGTTCGGGCAGGGCCTCCCGTAGCGCCACGAACGACTCGTGCTCGAAGAACCCCTTGCGGACGTTGTTCTCCTTCAGCATGGGGATGAACGGCACGAACTCCACCCGCGGGGGCGTCTCCTGGGCCGCCAGCCGAAACATCCTTTTCAAGGCCGACAGTTCCCGGTTGATGGTGGCGTTTTTCGCCCCGCTCTCGATCCGCTTCGCCACGTACCGCTTGATGAGCCCGGTGGTGATGTCCGGTGCGGCCATCCCCCTGAAGAATGGGAGGAGGTGCTTCCTGATGCAAATTTCCACCCGAAAGGCCGATTTCCTGCCGTTGATCCGGTAGTCCGCGATGAGTTCCTCGGCCAGGTCCTCGATCCGCGTTTTCTTGTAGACGGACCCAGGCGTCTTGCCCTGGTCCACCTCCCACAGCCGCTGGGCCAGAAGTGCCTTCGCCACCTCCTTTCGCTCGGACCCTGATGACTCATAAAAAGGTTCGCCGTTCCGATGGTACTTTATAGACCATCGTTTTCCTCGCTTGTAGATGCATCCCTTTGCAGGCATAGCCATTCTCCTTGGTCGGCGTCAGCCGATGCCGAACCAAAGGGGCATCCCAGGCGATTCCCACGTCGGAATCATGATGCGGGAACCGCCCGGGTGTTGTCAAACGCGTTCCTCAGGCGTAAAGTCCCTTGTTCTCGGAGATGAAGGCGTCCAGGTCCAGCCTGTCGAAGTAGAGCTTCCGGCCTCCCGGCTCCTTCACGACCCGGATTTTCCGCGCATGGGCCAAGTGCCTCATTCCCCATTCCGACCGCCCCAAATACAAGGCGGCAGTCTTGAGGTCCATGAGGCGCTGTCCCTGCCCTTGGTCATCGCGCTTGGCCTTGGGTGCGCTATTGGGCACCACAGCATCAGTTCCCATTTTGGGCTCCTTTCATGGGTGTCGTTTGAATGCCCCCCGGAGGGTGCGCACTCAAATATCCCAGAGGTCGGTGAGAAAATTCATTTCGTTCAGATGGTTAGAGAGACGCCTAAGCAAATTCTCCAGCCGGGCAAGAGGGGCATCCCGGAGATTTGCTTCCTTAAATGCCTCTTTGTGGCGAAGGATTGCATACGCGGACAAGTTGAGCTTCCGCGCAAGCTTGTAGAACTCGTTCAGGTTGGCTATTAGATCGAAGGAGTCGTCGTCCTCATCATCATCGTCCTCGTCCTCATCCCCGTCATCTCCATCGCCGTCTTCGTCCTCGTCGTCTCCATCCTCGTCGCCGTCCTCTTCCCCGTCCTCCTCGTCCTCCTCGTCCGAAGCCTCCTCATCCGACTTGTTTTCATCCTCTTTCGAGGGGTCAATGAATTCGTAGATGGTGGTGTCGTTGGGGTCCTCCGGATGAAACCATCCGCCTGGACCAACTT
>JBFMHL010000250.1:0-10586 GCA_040753055.1 Thermodesulfobacteriota bacterium
GGCGGCAGCGCGGAAAAGCTTAGCCACGGCGGGGTAGCCTTCCTTCTCGGCCTGCTTGGCAAACGCGAGGTATCTGCGGTTGGCCTGGGACTCTCCGGCAAAAGCGTCGGCAAGGTTCTTCATGGACTTGCTCATGGGCTCTTCCTCCCTGTGTTGGATTGAAAAAAAGAAAAGACCTGCACGGGTCCCTTTGTCAGATAATAATTATTCCTATTTTGAGGCTGTCAAGGAGCGAAGGAACCTTTTTCCCGAAACAAGCCTGCGCAGGGGATGGCCTATCGCGAACAAGGGAATTATCGGCCTTTTCAGGCTGCCCCGATCATGGATAGGTTACGGCGCCGGAGGCCGGGGTGGGCGCCCCGTTCTCCGCCCGCTCGCCCGCATACTGGAGGCAGAGGCCCGCCACCGCGGCCATGATGACCCAGTTGTAGCGGAAGAGGTTGTGGCTCACGTTTCCCATGAACAGGAGGATGAGGGTCACCTCCTGGCAGGCGACGGCCATCTGGTAGGAAAAATCCTTGCGGGCGGCCTTGTTGTCGAAGCCGGGCGACTGGTTCCGCATCATCCGGGGGGTGAGGAGGAGAAGAACGGCCAGCCAGCAGAAGGGAATCAAACCCGCCAGGCCCATCTCGCTCAGAATCTGGCCATAGAGGTTGTGGGGTTTTTTTTGGGAGTACTCCCCCACCCGGCTCACCACCCGGTCGTAGTTGCCCGGCCCGAAGCCCGTCAAAGGGGCGAGGAAGAAGAGGTTGACCCCGTTTCTCAGGCCCTTGATCCTTCCGTGGGCGGACACGGTGGCGCTGCGGTTGATGGAGCTGTCCACCATGGTGAGCATGCGCTCGTGATAGGTTTCGGGCATGAAGATCCAGGTGCCCAGGACCAGGATCATGGCCATGATCCCGAACAGGAGCTTCCTGCGCTGCCGCACCCAGAGCACGGTGAGGTAGAACAGAAAGCCCAGCATTCCGCCCCGGGAGCCGGTGAGCACCAGGGCCACCAGGGCCAGCAGGCCGTAGCCCGCCAGCATGAGGCGCCCCGAGCGCCCCCGGTGCGTCCGGAACAGGGCCACCGCCACGGGAAGGCTGTAGAGAATGGATGCCGCGAAGCTGTTGGGGTCGGCGTAGGTGCGGCCCACGGCCAGGAGCCGCAGGGTGTCCATGCGGATGATGTGGCGGCCGTACATGAAAAACTCCCACAGGCTCTTTCCCACGTAGATCGCCATTACAACCACGAAGGCCGACAGAAAGATCCGGAGGTCCCTCCGGCTCTGCACCGACAGGAGGATGACCACGTAAAAGATCATGAGCTTGGAGTACTCGCCCGTCTGCTCCCAGGCGATGTCCGGATCGTAGGCGAAAAAGGCCGACAGGCACATGGCGAAGAAAAAGAACAGGAGGGCTCCGGTGTAAGGGTTGATGACCCTGCCGTTCTTGGGGAAGAAGAGCGTGCACAAAAGGAGCCCTATCATGTAGGTCCGCTCCAAGTGGAAGTCGGCCAGCCAGTCGTAGAGCTCGAAGGGGCGGAAGATGAACAGGAAGAGGTAGCCCAGGAGAAGGATGAGCAGGATGTTGGGGCCCCGGCGCATCTCTCCCGGGAAGCCGTTCGCGCCGCTTGAGCCGTTCTCTACCGATGGAGCGGACATTTTCGTTCCCGCAGGGGTCATGCAAAGGTCGCAAAAGTATTCTTCATCCGGGAGCCGCCCCCGGGTGCGGAGACCGGAGTCGTAGCCTTCCCGGTCAGCCCTTCAGGAGGCGGCAAAAGGAGAGCAGGCTCCTTCTTCCCAGCTCAGCCATCTCGTTTTCGTCCCGTCCGGCCCAGGGGTACTCGGTCATGAGGCAGAACGCGCCTCGGCCTTGCAGGTATCCGGCCACTCCACCGGGGCGGTGGGCGAAAAGGCCACGCCGGAATATGCCCGAAAAGCGCCTGCCCTTTCCCGCCGCGCCTTCCAGCCCCGCCCGGAAGCGGGCCGCGGTCCAGCGGTTCACGAACTTGATGCCGTCCGTTTCCTGGTGCATCCAGTTGTGCACGTCCAGAACCCCGGCGATCGGCTGCCGGTCGGCAAGCTCCGCCACGGCCCGGCACACGGGATCCTTATGCTCCCATTGACGGGCAAGGTCAATGCCTCCGCCCGGGGCGCCGTTTCGACGGCAGAAGCCCAGGTGGACACCTGCGGGCGTCATGACGGGGATCACCAGGAGATCGAAGCGGGAAAGAACGCTCTGCCGGAACAGGGCGTCGGAGCAGACCGCCCGGGCAATGGCGTCGGCGCAGAAGCTCCCGGCGGTCTCGTAGGGGTGTATGCGTCCGAAAACCAGGATGGCGGGCCGGGGCCCGCCGCTGCGGAAGCAGAGCACGCCGAGCGGGCCGTGCTCCATGGAAAACTCTTGAAGCGAGAACCCGGAAAAACCCCGGCAGAAGGAGACGAGCGCTTGGAGATCGTCACGGCCGTAGCGGGGAAGCAGGGCAACCTCGGTGGTGCCGGGCGGGACCGGAAAACGGAACAGGACTTCGGTACCGTCGCCGCCCGGAGCCGCAGCCACCGGAGAGAAGCCCTCCCCTCCTTTGCGCCGGATGAAAATCCTCCGGCGCAGGCCCATGTAGCGGGCGTCGTCCCACAAGACGCGCAGGAGCGCCTCGTCCACATCCGCCCCGCGGTTTTTAAGGTCCACGTCCAGCCGGAAGCGGTAGCCCGGAGGGGTTTCCGGCTCGTAGTCCGGAAGCACCGTAACGCTCCCGTCCGGATTTTTACGCACCCGGTCCGGGCTCCGGGGGTTGGCCCCTGAGAAATCGTTGTGAAGTTCCAGGCCGTTCACGAAAAATCGGTCACGGGGTTCAGGTCCGGCATGGGGAAGATCACCCCCGGAACGGGCGGCATGGAGTTGTAGGCAAAGTCCAGATCCACGGCGCACAAGGGGATCTGGCCGAAGCGGTTCTTGCCCAGGAAGGTCCCCCGCACCAGGACGTCCTCCATTCGGAACGAGAGCCCGAACACCGCCGCTCGCGCTCCCCGCGGAATGGCGGCGATCTCCTCTTGGTACGCGAGCGGAGAAAACACCAGGCGGGCCCGGCCCGCCGGGCGCATGGAAAGGGCCGGAATGATGCGGGGAAAGCCGTCGGCGTCCACGTAGCTTATGAACTTGAGGGTGTCCGGCCGCAGGAAGAAGCGGTGGGACCAGGCGTTCAGCACCTCGGGCCCGTCGTGGGGAACCGCGAACCTCCTTCCCGCTTCGGCCAGCGCCAGGGAAGCGGCCACTCGGGCGTAGGGGAGCCCCTGCCTGGGGGTCACCTCCCGCAGGTCCATGTAATGAACCGTGTGGATGCCAAAGTAGGCGTTGTAGCGAAACATGGGCAGCGTGTTGTAGGCTTCGAACTCCGGGCCCTGGGTCTTCTTCCCGGTCCAAGTGGCCGTGCCGCGCCAGATCTTTCGGTCCATGGTGAGCACCAGGAAGGCCGCGTTTCCGTTCTGCTCCACGTACTTTTTGCTTCTGCCCTCGCAAAACTGGCCGAAGGTGAGCTCTCGATCGGACTTGGCCATGAGCGAGGTGATGAGGGTGACGTGGGGAAGGCCTTCTGGGCTGATGGTGGCAAGGAGCGCCACCTTGGCCTCCTGACGGAAGGCATCCACGGCTTCGGGGCTAAGCTCGGTCTGCATTTTCACGGGGAAAGGCTCCTTTGGGGCTTCGTTTTTTTGGTCTGCCGTCTAAAAGCGGTAACCCAGACCGGCCGTAAAGAGCGCCTGGACGTTCTCCACCTTCTCCTCGATGATGAAGGGCCCGATGTTGGGATCGTTGGCGTGGGAGAGGCCGTCCGCGTTGATGCGCGAGCCCGTCACGGCCAGGTCGGCGAACCAGCTCGTGCAAAACGAGTACTGGGCCCGGACCGTGCCGGCGAGATACTTGCCGTTCCAGCCCGACGAGAAGCTGCTCACGCGGTTTCGCAGCAGGTGCTGGTCCTTGTCGGAGCCGTGCACGAAGATGGAGAAGGTGGTGGAAAGCTCCACGCGGAGCTTTTCCGACCACCAGAACTCGCAGCCGATCTCTCCTAAGGGAATCATGAAGTCCAGGTCGTACTTGAGCGCCGGGCCCGAAACGCGGTTCGGGTCTATCCAGGGCGTGTTGGGATACCATTCCAGGACGTCGTGGACGTCGTAATGGTAGTTCTCGTAGCGGAAGCCCAGGCCCGCGAAAAAGGTGTAGCGAACGTCCGGCTCGTCCCCGGTGTAGCCGAACTCGATGTTCCTCTCCTCCGCCGTGGCGAAGACGTAGCGAAGCTTGGCGTCAATGGCGTAGAGGTCGGCGTCGGCCTGGCTGTGGCTGTAGATGTCCTTCAGGGTGGGATCGCCGTAGTTTCCGTAAAGCCAGTCCGAATCCTTCATGTCCTCGCCGGTGTCCGTAAAGTTCTTCATGCCGGATACCGACAGCCTCCAGTTGTCGCAGGGGCGGTAGACCCCTTCGGCGACGGCGACTCCCAGCTCGAAGGGGAACTCCAGCCGGCTGATGGGAAAGGGAATCTGATCGGTTCCGCCCGGATAGGAGACGCGGCCCCCGATCTCGTAAGTTGTGTCCCCGTCCAGATATCCACCGGAAATGTTGGCTTCGAAGCGAGGCAGCGGCTTCCGGGCCAGGGCCGATCCGGAGAAAAGAAACGTCGCCAGTACGAAAAGCGCCAGCGCCTTCTTGTTCATGTCCCCCCCTTGGCTGAGTTTTCTGGATCTGCTTTATACACCTGAAGAAAGGAGCGCCCTCAATCCGCCGTGGCGCCCGACCATTGCACGATCTCGGGCCGGACCCCGGTAGTTCGTGCGGCCGCAAAAAGCCCTTCCATCCGCTCCCTGGGCAGAAGCCCGGCGGCGGCGTAGTCCCACACGAGGCCCAGGCGCAGGTACTTGTCCCGGCAGAGGTTGTTGAAGGCGCAGAGGTCCCAGCGGGAAACCGCGCCGTCCAGATTTTGGGCCATGTACGAGCCGATGCGCGAAACGACCTCCTCCGTGTCCGTGGCTCCGGGGATGACGGGTGTCCGCACCCACAGGGTGCCGGGCTTTTCCCGGGAGGCCAGGGCCTTGGAGAGCGCCGCCAGGTTCTTCAGGATCCGGGCGTTGTCTCGGCCGGTGAACCTCTTGTGCCGGGCCGGGTCAATCTCCTTGAGGTCGAAGAGCACCATGTCGGCGTGCTCGGCCACCGCAAGCAAGGAGGCGAGCGGGGTTTCGCCGCAGGTGTCCAGGGCGGTCGCCAGGCCGCGTTTCCGGCACTCGGCCAGGAAGGCCGCGGCAAAGGCGGGCTGGAGCGTGGGCTCGCCGCCGGAGATGGTGACCCCGCCCCCGGACTGCTCGAAGAAGGCCCGGTCCTTCTCCACCTCGTCGGCGAGCTGCGCCACGGTGTAGACCGTTCCCAGGAGCTCCATGGCCGTGGAGGGGCACTCCGCGGCGCAGACGCCGCAGCCCGTGCACTTCTTCCGGTTGATGGCCATGCCTTGGGCCGAGAGATCCAGAGCCTTTTCGGGGCATACGGAGATGCAGGTCTTGCAGCCGATGCAGCGTGTGGCGATCCACTGGACCTCCGGGGCCGGGCTGATGCTCTCCGGGTTGTGGCACCACCGGCAGGCCAGGGTGCAGCCCTTGAAGAACACGGTGGTGCGGATGCCCGGGCCGTCCTCGGTGGACATGCGCTGGAGGTGGAGGATGGTGGCGGTTTCGGTCATGACGGTTCCGTTTACCGAGACTTTCCGGATTTATAGCTTGTTGTGGCTGATCCTTGCGATGACCTCGTCCTGGAGCTCCTTGCCGATGGCGGTGAAGTAGGCGTTGTAGCCCGTCACCCGCACCAGGAGATGGCGGTAATCCGTGGGGTTCTTCTGGGCGTCCTTGAGCATGTCGGCATCCAGCATGTTCACCTGGAGGGCGGTGCCGCCGTTTTGGATGTAGCCCCGCAGGAAGGCCTTGAACTTCTCCTTGTGCTCGGGGTCCCGCAGGAGCGAGGGCGAAAAGGTGATGGTGTGGCTCGCACCGTTGGGCAGGCAGTTGGCGATGCCCTGGAAGTCGCCCTGCTTCCTCCGGGAGATTCCGGCCAGGGCCTTGCCTACCGAGTTCACGTTGGCCGTCGGACCGTTTATGTCCGCCCCGTTCACGGGGCAGATGGCGTTGGAGAGGAAGCTCCCCTTCTGCCGTCCGTCCGGGGTCGCGGGCAGGATATAGCCGTCGGCGATCCAGTAGTTCCACGACAGCATGCCCGGCCGGGCCTGGCGGTTGCTGGACACGGTCCGGTGCTTCCAGGTCTCGGCGGTCCAGAGCTCCATCACCTTGGCCGCCAGCTCGTCTGCCGCGTCGTCGTCCCGGCCGAACTTGGGGGCCTTGAACCGGGCCTTGGCCGCAAGCACGTCGTGGCCCTGCCAGTTGTCCAGCAGCGCCTTCTTGAGCTCGGCCATGGTGCAGGAGCGGGTGTCGAAGACCAGGTGCTTCACGGCCAGGAGGGAGTCCACGGTGGTGGCGAAGGTCACGGCCTCGATGGTGACAAAGCTGAGCTCGGCCGCTCCCCGGGTCACGTCCATGGCCTTTTCCGCGCAGCCCCGCACCAGGCAGGACAGGTAGGGAGTGGGGCAGAAGCGCACCCGCACCTGCTCGGATGCCTCGTAGACCTGCATGGCCTTGCCGATGAGGTAGCGCACCTGGGTCTCGAAGGCGGCGTAAAAGCGGTCGAAGGTCTCGAAGCTCTCGGCGACTCCCGTCTGGGGCCCCTCCTGGATGATGGGGTAGACCTTCCCCATGATGGGGTCGCGGTAGTTGGCCAGGGACTTGCCGTTGCCCAGGGCCAGCTCCAGGGCCTTGGCCAGGTTGATGTTGATGTCCACCGTGCCGGAGCGGTCGTTTCCGCACATGGTGTTTTCCAAGCAGCCCACGGGCGAGTACTCGCAGACGTTTTTCTCGTTGATGAGGTCGTAAACCCCGGCCATCTCCGCCTCGCGCATCATGCCGGCCATGGAGCGCTCGTCGAAGTTGAGCAGAAAAGGCGCTCCCTGGCACTCGCCCGCCATCTCCACCACCTTTTCCAGCAAGGCGTCCGGAGAGCCCTTGTGGAGCCGCACATTGGGTTTGGGCTCCAGGATGGGCGACATCTCGTCAATCACCTCCAGGAAGGCGAAGGTGAGGTCGTTGGTCATGTCGCGGCCATCCGGCCCCATGCCGGAAAGGGTGATGAGCTGGCCGTAGCCCGAGGTGATGCCCTGGTTTCCGCCCGTGCGGATCATGGCGTCGTAGGCGGTGTTGGCGTGGAAGAAGAAGCACCGGATGATCTCCTTCAAAAACTCCCGGTCCTCGCCCCCGGCCAGGGATTTCTCCCAGTAGGGCAGCAGGTACTGGTCCACCCGGCCAAAGGACACGCCCGGCCCCGGATAGTTTTCATCGCTCATGACCAGCATGTGGGTAAGCCACAGGGACTGCACAGCCTGGAAAAAATCCTCGGCGGGCAGCCAGGGCACGCGGTCCAGGTTCCCGGCCATGCGGAGCAGCTCCTCCCGGCGCGGCCCCTCGGCCTCCGCCTGCGCCAGCTCCCGGCAGCGGTCGGCATAGCGGCCGGCCAGGTCCCGGGGCATGGTGGCCGCGATCATCATGGCCCGGAGTTCCGCTCCCTTGTCCCCCTTCTTGTCCTCGGCCGAGAGGGCCTTGTAGCGGGTCAAAAGGTCCTCGTGGATCTCGGCGAAGCCGCGGTTGATGATCCGGGGGTAATCGGGAATGAGGTGGCCCGAGGTGGCCCCGGCGTTTCCGTAGCCGTGATCGTGGAACCACTTCATCTGGGAGCGGGCGCCGCCCCGGCCGGACACCAGGCGGCTTCTTTCCTTGGCCTCGGCCTTGTCGAAGCAGCGGGAGGCCTGGATGTTGAACCTGGCCCCGCACAAAAGGTCGTGGGGCAGGACCTCGGCGGGCAGACAGCGGACCATGACCTCCTTGATGAAGAAGGCCCGCCGCTCGGGCAGGCTCATCTCCCAGAAGCCGCTGGGAAGCGGGACCTGCCGGGCGGTCTGGGTGAAGCTACCCACGAAGGTCTGCATGAAGGGGTAGACCTCCGGGACGATGTAGTAGGTCATCTCGTCCCAGATGACGTCGTGCTCCGTTCCCGTGGTCCAGGCCGTGAACTCGTTGTTCCAGGCCCTGTCCACTCCCTCGAAGTAGTAGTCCCGCAACCATTTGGCGCGCGGGGAGAGATCCTTGGGTTCCTTCATGCCGAAGGCTTTTTTCGCCGTCGCCTCGCCTGCCATGATCCACCTCCTGCCGCGCTCCCCCGGGGGGAAGGGGCCTTAAATTTTTTGCATCCTTTCTTTTTACATCAAAGCAAGGAGGATATAAAGCACGAACCGCCGCTCTTCTTCGTGCTGCTCTTCGTGGTCGTCCCGGTGGCGGGAGTCTGAGCGGGCGGATTGGCGGGCGGCGCGGCCACCGTTGCCAGGGCTTCGGCGGCCGCGGCCTTGGCCTCGCGGTTTCCCACCCGGTCCCGGGCCACGCAGTAGAAGCCGTAGGTCATGCCCACCTCGCCGGTGAACTGGGCCGAGGTGTCCGGTGTGTTCAACAGCCAGGCCTCGAAGGTGTTCCCGCCGTCCTTGGTGACATAGACATCGTAGCCGCCCACCCCCGCCCCCTGGTCCGCACCCGCCCAGGAAACGGAGAACGGGCTCTGGACATCCGCGGGGATGGGGGCCACCATGCTGGCCGGCGCCGAGCTGTCTACCGTGTTGGTGTAGCTGTTGGTGTCCATGGCCGGGTTTGCGTCGAAGACGATGGCGGCCTGGTTGCCGATGACGGTGCCCGTGGGCAGCGTCCCCTTCTGCTGCACGCTGAAAAGCACGCTGCCCTCGCCCTGGGGCGGGGTCTGGTTGGGCGGCAGGAAGCCCACCAGGGGATCGGCGGGGAGGTCGCCCGTGGCGGGATCTATGGTCTTGAACCGGACGGTGAGCCTGCCGGTGCCCGCATCCAGGCCGGCCTGGATACGCAGCACGAAGGGCTGCTGTGGCCGGAAATCAAGATCCGTCTGGTACTGAGCAAGCCCGGGCGGAGGGGTGACGGTCCGGTCGCCCGCCGTGATCATCCCCAGGCTGAAGGTGGCGAGGTCCATGCTTAGCCCGTCCAGCTGGTCCGTGATCACCACCTCCTGGGCCGGGGCCGTGGCCGTGGACTTGTTCTCGAAGAACACGGCATAGGCCAGGGGCTCTCCCGCGGCGATGTAGCGGGCCTCCCCCACCCCGGAGGGCCCGATCTTCTCGTTGGGGTCGAGGCTGCTCACGACCCCTACCTTCTTGCTCTTCTCGTCCGGGTCCTGGGTGCAGCGGCAGAGGTCCACCTTGTCCTTGTCAAGCTCGTGCAACACCCTCCACCGCATTCCGAACCAGACCCAGGTGGAGCTCAGCTCCCAGCCCTGGGCGGCGATGAAGAGCTCCTTCCCGTCCACCGTGATCTGCTCCAGCATCGTGAGCTGGGGAAAGCCCAGGTAGTTGTCCACCATGTAGTTGCGCTTGCCGTCGGGCGTGGTGAGCATGACGGTGGTGTGGAACCGGTTGGTGGCGCGGATGTTCCGCACCCTCCAGTCGGAAAAACCCTGCTGGGTGAGACGGGTGAAAATCCCGTTGGACAGGCTCTGGGAGGCACGAACGCAGTCCTGGCTCATCAGGACCCGCGGCCCGAACCAGTCGATTTCCGCCTGCTCGTGGGCCACCTGGAGCGCCACAGCCAAGACGGCCTTGTCCTGGTCCGGGACGGGGAACTCCTGGTCCGTCAGCAGGGGGTCCATCTTCTTCGCCGTGACGGAACTCCACGCCGGGACTCCCGCCAGGAGCGCCGAGGCCGCAATGCACAGGAGAAAGGCAAGCAGCCGGGGCCGGAACCCCGGGGCGGGGGCAAAGAGCTTCCTGCGCTTGGGAGCGCCGGGATAGGGACATTTATGGGCCCCCGGGCTCGCGGGATTCATCGGAGTGCAGATGCCCTGCTTTTTCATGTATTTCATGGCGCGCCTCATGGATTAGCGATCCAGGCTCCCAGGGTGAATTCCGAGCCCACGGAGCCGACGGGGAGTTTGATGCCCAGAGCGATGACCCCGGTTTCGTTGGGTCTGACCTTGGGGATGAAGATGGGCAGGACGGTCCCGAAGTCCTGGGTCACAAGGAATACCGAGTCGCCGGCCGGCCGGATGGTGGAATCGATCCGGATCTCCACCGTCTCGCTGATAATGAAAAGCTGGGCGTCCGAGGGCAGGCCCACCACCCACAGCTGGGCAGGCGTGTCCACGTTGCCGCTGTTGCCGTAGGTGAAGAGGTACTTCTGCTCCCGCCCCGCGGCCACTAGGCCCCTGCCCACGATGTCCACCCAGGTCCGGGCCGGCCGGGTCTCCTCCACCGTGAACCCCGAGTCCAGACGGGCGAAGGATCCGTCCGGGTTGGCCACCACCACGTCCCGGGCCCCCAGGGGGACGTCCGTGAGCTCGAAGGTGGCGACGAGCACTTGGCCGTCGCCGGAGACGGAAATGTTCTCCCCGAAAATGTCGGGAAGGTCGGCGCCGCTCAGCTTGACGCCCGCCCCCTGCAGGAACCCGTTCCCCGTGATGCTCACC
>JBFMHL010000251.1:0-29742 GCA_040753055.1 Thermodesulfobacteriota bacterium
CAGCGGCCAGCTCCTTACCCATGACCTTGCGCTTGGTGGGAGCCGCGGCGGCCACGGGCTTGCCGGCCCGATAGGAGGCAAGGTAGCGCTGCACTTCCTGGAGGAGGTCGCGCGGGTAGAGCTTGTCGGAGAGCTGATCGTAAACCTTGGAGGCCTTCTTCACGATGTAGGCCTTGTTTTCCGGGGTCATCTCCACCAGCTCGAGGCCGTACTTGACCATGCCCTCGATGCAGCGGTCATTGTCCTTGCGCACGCCGATTGTGAACCTTCGGACCAGATCGTCGGTGTTGGAAAGCTTCTTCATGTTCTCCGCGTCCAGCTCCTTCCAGTCCTTCATGTTCACGACGATGGCCGCCGGACAATAGCGGGTTTTCATGGTGTTGATGTACTTGCAGGAGGTGTACATCTGGGTTCCCACCTGGAAGATGGCGGGCCCGATATTGGAATCAATGAGGCCGGTCCGGTAGGCCATGTTGGCCTCGGTGGGCTGGACCGGGATGGGCTTGGCCCCCAGGTCCTCCAGCATGGTCGTCTCCAGCGGGCCGTACCATGCCTGGAACTTGGATTTTCCGAAGTCCTCGATCTTGTCGAACTTCCACTTGGCCGAGTAGATCTGGTCGAAATCCTGGTCCAGCCACATCCAGAACTTGTAGCCGTACTGCTGGAAGTAGTAATCGAAGGTGGGGTACATGACCTCCCGGATATAATCCACCTCATCGTAATTGTTGAACAAAAAGGGCAGGCCCAGAACCGTCATCTCCGGGCAGGCCAGGTTGGCGCCCATGGCGTCCAGGCCCGCTCCGTTGAGCTGCCCGATGGCCATCTTCTCCAGGTACTCCTTGTCGTTTCCCAGAACGCCGCCGAAATAGACCTTGAGGCGGACGTTGTCGTCGGTCTGCTCCTTGAGCCAGGGCAGGATGAGCGTTTCCATGAGATTCGCATACCCCAGGCCCTTGGGAGCCAGAGTGGCCATCTTCCACCGAATCACATCCTTGGCGAACGCCCCCTGGGCGCAGAAGCCCAAGACGAGAAGCGCAGCCACCACCCACGTGAACGTCCTTTTCGTACGCGCCATGTCTCCTCCTTTTAGGGAAATAAAAAAATCGGCCGGTAAATTGCCTCCCCCGTATTTTCCGCTTCCACTGATACCCCGCAATGCATTGCCTGGCGGGCACCACCGGGCATATCCGCAATGTTTTCCAAGAGATCGCTGTGCTCGAAGAGCCGGTCGGACAAGAGATCCAAGAGGGAAAAGAACCCTTTTACGCGTGAAACCTTTGGTCGGTATTGTGATTTATATCACGTTTTAAAGCCCGGCGGCAAGCATTGTTCCGCGCAAGGGCGAAAAGGCCTGGCAGGGCCGGAGAGGCGAGCGTCGCAACGCCCGGCTTGACCAACAAACCCTCAATTGCTATGAAATCAGGGAATTTTATAATTCATCCCCCGGGGAAAAAGCGGCCGGAAGCAAGATAGGGTCTCCGCTCGATCCGAAACGGAACCCGCGCCCGGCCATGCACTTACGCCATCGAGCCCGGAAAGAACCATGGGAAAACTTTTCCGCAAGCTGTTTCGGCTGAATCCTTTCACCATCACCGCCGTAATCGTGCTGGTGGGCATCGCCTCCTATCTGGGCAAGGTTTCCTTCCTGGACCTCATGGAGCTCAAGACCATTGACCTCCGGTTCAAGGTACGGGGGCCCGTAAACCCCGGACCGGAGGTGGTGCTGGCCGTCATTGACGAGAAGAGCCTGGAGGAACAGGGCAAGTGGATGTGGCCGCGCAAGAAGATCGCCTCCCTGATAGAGCGGTTGTCGGAGGCCGGGGCGGCCGTGGTGGGGCTGGACATCGGGTTCCTGGAGCCGGACACCAACAATACCAGCGCGGCCATCAGCCAGGTGGAGAAGGTTATCCGCGACCGGAACATGGGAAACCAGGACCTCTACGACGAGCTTGCCCGGCTCTCCCAGGAGGGCGACAACGACCTCGCCCTGGCCGACTCCATAAAAAACTCCAAGGCCAAGGTTGTCCTCGGCTACTTCTTCCAGATGCGCAAGGAGGACCTGACCCCGCTCACCGACGAGGCCCTCCACGAGGCCGTGGAGAGCGCCTCGGGCTCCAAGTATCAGGTGGTCCACATCACCGACAAGGGCAAGCGCTTCACCGACCTGGCCGAGGCCTACGTGCCCGAGTCCAACATCCCCGAGATCGCCCAATCCACCGACTACTCGGGCTTTTTCAACATGTTCCCCGACTCGGACGGAACGGTCCGCTGGATGCCCATGGTCATCCGCTGCCGGGGAGAGTACTTCGCGCCCCTGGCGCTCACCTCGTGCCGGGCCTACAAGGGCCAGGAGCTCTCCATCAGCATCGCCGACTTCGGCGTCTCCTCCGTGCGCCTGGGGAACGAAAGCGTACCGGTCAACGAGTCGGGAAGGCTTCTGATCAACTACCTGGGCCGGGCCAAGACCTTCCGGCACATCTCCGTCACCGACATCCTGGAAAACCGCATCCCCGCCTCCGACCTTTCCGGCCGCATCGTCCTGGTGGGCGCAACCGCCATCGGCATCTACGACCTCCGGGTCACGCCCTTCGACGAGGTCTACCCGGGGCTCGAGATCCACGCCAACGTGGTGGACAACATTCTGAGAAACGACTTTCTGCGCCGTCCCAACTGGGCCACCCTGGTGGACCTGGCCGCCATCCTGCTGCTGGGGCTCGCCCTGGGCCTGATGCTCCCCCGGCTGGGCGTGGCCTCGGGCACCGGGCTCGCGTTCGTGCTGTTCACGGCCTACATCCTGCTGTGCCAGGCGCTCTTCTCCCACGGCGGCGTGGTCCTGAACCTGGTGTACCCGGAGCTCACCCTCATCGTGGTCTACGTGGCCATGACCGCCTACAAGTACATGACCGAAGAAGCGCAGAAGCGCTTCATCAAGAACGCCTTCTCCACCTACCTCGCCCCCAGCGTGGTGGCCGAGATCATCAAGGCCCCGGAGAAGCTCTCCCTGGGAGGCGAAGAACGCGAGATCACGGCCTTTTTCTCCGACGTCCAGGGTTTCACCTCCATCTCGGAGCGCCTCACGGCCCACGCCCTGGTGGAGCTCCTGAACGTCTTCCTGACGGAGATGAGCAACATCATCCTGGAGGAGCAGGGAACGGTGGACAAGTACGAGGGCGACGCCATCATCGCCTTCTTCGGTGCGCCGCTCCCCATGCCCGACCACGCGGCCCGCGCCTGCGTGGCCTGCGTCAAGATGCAGAAAAGGCTCGTGACCCTTCGCCAGGAGCTGGCCGCGCAGAACAAGCCGGCGCTCTTCATGCGCATCGGTCTGAACACCGGCAAGGCGGTTGTGGGCAACATGGGCTCGGCCATGCGCATGGACTACACCATGATGGGCGACACCGTGAACACGGCCGCCCGCCTGGAAGGCGTCAACAAGATCTACGGCACCTACACCATGATCTCGGGGGCCACGTACATGGACGCAAGCCACGCCATCGCGGCCCGGGAACTGGACCGGGTCATGGTGGTGGGCAAGGGCGAGCCCATCACCATCTATGAGGTCCAGGGCCTTCCCGGCGATGTGGCCCCGGCCCAGACCGAGGCGAACCGATACTACGCAAAGGGCCTGGCCGCCTACCGGGCGCGCCAGTTCGACGAGGCGAGCAAGTTCTTCTCGGCCGCGCTGGCCTCCAAGTCCGACGACGGCCCCAGCCTCACCATGATGCGCCGCTGCCAGGACTACGCCAAGAACCCGCCCCCGCCCGACTGGAACGGGGCCTACTCCATGAAGAGCAAATAAAAGGAAGACCGGGCCCGCACCGGGAGGCTCCCGCGCATCGCAGCGGGATGTTGCGGAGGAAGACTCCGGCGCCGCCCGACTGGAACCCCTACCCTGATTTTGGAAGGACGACTCCCCATGCGGTCAAAGACCCTCTCCGCCGTCTGCATTCTGCTTCCGGCGGTCTTTTTGCTTTCCATTCTCCCGGCCCTGGCCGGGGATGCACCCGAAAAAAAGGCCCCGGCGCGCATCACCTTCCTCACGGGCGATGCCTCCGTGGCCGCCGAAGGCAAAGAGCCCGTGCCGGCCAAGCTCTCCATGGAGGTTCGCACCGGTGACACCGTGGCCACCGGCGCCGACTCCCGCTGCGAGGTGACCTTGATGGACGGCTCCATCCTCCGCATGGGGGAAAACGGAAGCCACAAGATCGCCCGCGCGGATTTCAAAGAGAAGAAGGCCAGTGTGGCGGTCTTCTCCCGGGCGGGCCGCATCTGGGCCAAGGTGTCCAAGACCATGGACAAGAACCGGGAGTTTTCCGTGGGCACGGACAAGGCGGTGTGCGCCGTGCGGGGAACCGTCTTCAACGTGTCCACCGACAGCGGCCAGACGGACATCTCCGTGTTCGAGGGCAAGGTGGCAGCTGCCCCGGCCCTGCCGGCCGCGGGCCTCTCTTCTCCCGGCAAGGTTTCAGCTCCCTCCTCCGTTCCCGGGCCCCACGCCGTGACCATGGCCCGGTGGGTGGAGATCGTGTCCGCCATGCAGCGGCTGGTGGTGAAGAACGACGGCACTTACTCCCGCTCCGACATCACGGAGGACCAGGTCCGGGAGGACCCCTGGGTGAAATGGAACCGGGAGCGGGACGTCGCAGCCGAGGAGTAGAAGGCAGACCACCCAAGCCTCCGGTGAGCCATGTTGACTTTCCGCGCCAAGGCAAGGATCCGTAGCCTCTGGATCGTGCTGGTGCTCTCGGCCATGAGCTTTTCCCTGCTCACGTGGTCCATCGTCAGCCGCGGCGTGTTCGCCAACATGCTCTCGCAGATGGACAACGCCCTCTACGGCCAGATGCTGGCCACCAGCGACCGGCTGGCCGGCAAGAGCCCGGCCGGTGAGTCGGACGTGGTCCTGGTGGCGCTGGACGACCGCGCCCTGCAGAAGCTCTCCGCCTACAACCCCGAAACCTACCGCCGCTACCACGTCCAGGCGCTGGCCCATCTGGTAGCCGGCAAGCCCCGGGCCGTGGTTTACGACATCCTGTTCGCCGACGCCCATCCGGACCCCGAGGTGGACCTGGCGCTGGCCGCCCGCATGAAGGAGACCACCTCCTTCGTGGCCCATTTCGCCGCATCCGTGGATGAGTCCGGGGGCGAGTTCGACGCGGAGAGCTACCCGAACCTTCACAATGTCGCCGACCGGGCCGTATACGAAGAAGGCTTCTTCCCCATGCCGGAGCCCATCTTCAGGGCGCTCTCCGGCTTCGGCCTGTCCAACGCCTACCCGGACACCGACGGCGTGCTGCGAAAGATGCCGGTGTTCGTGAATGTGGGGGGCCGCATGTACCCCACCATCGCCCTGGAGGTTTACCGCAGGCTCCACAACGTGAGCCGGGAGTCCGTGGTCTTCCGCAACCACCACGTCATCGTGGGCGACCGGCTCATCCCGGCGGACCAGGACCTGCGCACCCGCATCCCCATGCTGGACCGGGAGTTCTCCGTGCGGGAGATCTCCTTTTACGACGTTGCGTTGGGCAGGGTGCCCGCGGAGTACTTTTCCGGCAAGGTGGTGTTCGTGGCGGCCACGGCAACCGGCCTGGGGGACAACAAGCTCCTCCCCGTACACGGTTACGTGCCGGGCGTGCGGGTGCACATCAACCTCTTCCTGGGCCTGGAAAAAAATCGGCTGGTGGGCGAGCCCTCCACCTCCGGATACATGATCCTGCTCTTCCTCGCAGCGATCTGCTACACGTTTTTGTTCTTCAACAAAAATGAGCACTCCCTTCCGGGGAAGGTCCTCATCCGCCTGTCCCGGATCCCGGCCCTTCGCCGGGCCTGGACGGCCGTGGTCGGACGAGTGCGCCTTGACCGGGTGGCCGGAGCTCTTTCCGGGCTCGCACGGAAAAGCTACTTCCTGCGCTTCACCGTGGCGCTCTTCGAACAGACCCGGTCCAGGCTCCAAGCACTGCTGTTCCAGCTTCTCCTGCTCTACCTGGCCATCTATTGGGTGTTCCTGGAGTTTTCCTGGTACGTCCGCCCCACTCCGCTGCTTTTGCAGGTGATGCTTTCCTTCGTTTTCGTGAGCGAGTTCCGCCGCATTGACGCGGCGCTGGCCGGCCCCGCCGGAGGGGCCGAGGCAACGGGACAGGAGGGCAAGCGTGAAGAGACCTGACGCGAAACGCCGCAATCGCGCCCCTGCCTGCGGCTTTCTGGTGCTGCTCCTTGCGGCCGCCGTGTACCTGATCCCGAGCAGCCCCGCAATCTCCCAACCGCAGGACCCCCGCTTCTCCCAGGCTTCGGCCTTTCTCGCCCAGGGACGCTTTGCCGAGGCCTTTTCCGCCTACGAGGAAATCTACCAAAATCCCCGGGACCGGGGGGAGAGGGCCCGGGCCCTGTTCTACATGGCCGGGGTGTCGTCTTCCCACCTGTCCAACCCGGAGGAGGCCGTCCGGCTCTACGACGCGCTTTTGCGCGACTTCCCCGCCTCGCCCCTGCGGGAAAAGGCCCGCTACCAGAAGGCGATGGCCTTTTTCGCCGATAAACGGTATAAGGAAGCCAGGGCGGCCTTGCTCCGCTTTGCGGAGCGCCGCCCGGAAAGCGCGTTGGCGTCATCGGCCCGCATCTTTGCAGAAGAGGCGGGCCGCAGATTGGAGGAGGCGCCCCCGGATACCGGGCTCCCGGAGGTCGGCCGGACGATCCGCGTGCGGATCCTTTCCGGGGAGCCGGGCATCATGGCGGCCTCGCCCCAGGGGTTGCAGGCCCGGGACCCGGCCGGGAGATCCGTGGCGGACGGCGAGTCGCTCTCCCTGGCCTGCGCCGGGGAAGATGTCGCGGTGAACGGCGGCCCCCCGTGTTTGGCGCCCCTGCTGCTTTCCAGCCCCTCGGGGGCCGTGACGTTGAACGGCAAGGCCTACCGGGGGGAGGTCCTGGTTTCCTGCGACGCAACGGGCCTCCAGGCAGTAAACCGCCTGGACGTGGAGAGCTACCTGTACGGGGTCCTCCCGCGGGAGATGCCCGCTTCCTGGCCCCGGGAGGCCCTGAAGGCCCAGGCCGTGGCGGCCCGGACCTTCGCCCTGTACGCGGCGGCCCGGCGCAAGGACGCGGACTTCGATCTCTCCGCGGACACGGGAAGCCAGGTTTACGGCAGCATGGATGCGGAGCGCCCGGAAAGCAACCGGGCCGTGGACGAGACCCGGGGGCAGACGCTCCTTTTCGGCGGAGACCTTGCCATGGCCTATTTCCACTCCGATTCCGCGGGGCACACGGAAGATGCGGCCAAGGTATGGGGCACGGGGATCCCTTACTTGTCCGGAGTTCCCGACCCCTTCACCGCGGACCTGCCTTCCGGAACCTTCTCCCAGCGGCTTTCCTTCGATGAAATTCAAAGCGCCCTGGGCGGAGAGTCCCCGGGGCGGGTGACCGGCCTTTCCGCAGGCCCGGTTTCCGAGTCCGGGCGCATGGAGAGCGTGATCGTCACCGGCACCCGGGGCTCGGTCCCCGTGAACGCCAACCGGTTCCGGCTGCTGGTGGGCCCGGCGAAAATACGGAGCACGCGGTTTACAATCGAAAGCGCGGACGGCGGCGTGGTCCTCTCCGGGGCGGGTTACGGCCACGGTGTGGGCATGTCCCAGTACGGCGCCCGCGCCATGGCCAAATCGGGCAGCGGCTACCGGGACATTCTTGTGTTTTACTACCGGGGAGCTTCGGTGGGCGGCCTGTTCTGACGCCGCCCGGAAATGATCGGACCGGGAAGGATTTTGCGGGGCAGCGGGGAAAACCCTTTTTGAAAAGAAAGGCTTTCCCCCTCCCTCCTTGGAGGCGAATCTTTGTAACGCGTTTTCAACTACCACTGCTTTTGGCTTACCGAATCCCAGTGATGGCAAAAACCGTCTGGGATGGAAAACGAAACGATAGGTAAAGCGTAAAGATGACCCATCAAAAATCAACTTTGAGATAAGTAAGTTAATCGAGGATCCCATGCGCAAGAGCTTCCTGTGGATAGCCGTGGCCTGCCTGGCCCTGGTTTTCGGATGTGTGGAGACGGGAACGAAGAAGCCCGGCGTGGCCCGGCATCTGCCCCAGTTCGGCGGAGAGTACACCGTGGACCCGGCCATGGAAAAGGACATGCCCAAGACCGTGGCCGTTCTTCCCTTCTGGGACGTGTCGGGGAGCAAACAGGGCTCCGAGATCGTGCGCCGGGGCTTCTACAATCACTTCTCCAGCCTTGGCTTCCAGGACAAGGAGTTCTTCCAGACCGACCGGGTGCTGGCCATGAACGGCCTGCTGGAGCCGCAGAAGGCCTATGAGGCGGACCCGGCGGAGCTGTGCAGGCTTTTGGGCGTGGACGCGGTGGTCAAGGGCAAGGTGTCCAATTTCGACAAGCTCTTTGCCGTGATCTACTCCCAGGTGGCCGTGGGCGCCGACGTGGCCATGTACGGCAAGGACGGCACGCGGCTTTGGGAGGGCAAGCACACGGTGCGCTACCACGAGGGAGGCATCCCCACCTCGCTCCTGGGGCTTGCCGCCACCATCTTCTCCACGTCCATGAACATGCGCCAAATCCAGCTTCTGCGCGCCTGCGACGACCTTTTCCGCGACATGGTCACCACCATCCCGGCCCCGGACGTCATGGCCTCCCGAAGGCCGCCCGTCATCAACCTGGTGGTCCAGGACACCCAGGACAAACCCAAGAAAGCCGGCTCGGTCATCACCATCATGCTCACGGGCGAGGCCAACATGACCGCCTGGGCGGACATCGGCCAGTACCGAACCAAGATCGCCCTGGACGAAAAGGAGCCCGGGGTCTACGTGGGGACCTACACGGTCATGCCCGGCGACAACGTGGCCGACGCCCCGCTCATCGGCTTCCTTTCCGACCCGGCGGGGAATACGGCCAGCTACATAGACCCCGTGGGATTCATCACCCTGGACACCGCGCCCCCGGCAACGCCGTCGGGGCTGGTGGGGATCGGGATGGACCAGGAGGCGGTGTTGCGGTGGAACAAAAACACCGAGCCCGACATGGCGGCCTACGACATCTTCGCATCGGCCACGCCGCTCACGGGCTATACGCCCGCGGGAAGCACCGAGTTCTGTCTGTTTTCGCAAAAGGGTCTTCCCAACAACGTGCCGCGCTTTTTCAAGGTGGCGGCCAGGGATCTTGCCGGAAACCAGAGCAAGCCCGCCGGGCCGGTTTCCGCCATGCCGGTGCCCCCCGGTCCCACAGTGGTATCCGGGCTGATTGACCGGGACACCGTCTGGGCAGCGGGAGGGTCGCCCTACGTGCTCGCCGGCACCGTCACCGTGGC
Organism: Thermodesulfobacteriota bacterium; assembly: GCA_040753055.1. Classification (GTDB taxonomy): domain Bacteria; phylum Desulfobacterota; class Desulfobacteria; order Desulfobacterales; family Desulfatibacillaceae; genus JBFMHL01. The sequence goes on from JBFMHL010000251.1 coordinate 9,297, forward strand.
GGACACGGCGGTACTGACGCTCCAACCGGGCGTCTCGGTGGTCTCGGACGGCCACGGTCTGGTGGTGAACGGCCGGCTCATGGCCGTGGGGCTGTCGGACACCTTCATCCGCTTCTCGGCAAAAAACGGCTCCTCCTGGGCGGGGATCGCCTTCGCGGACACCGGCGACCGGGAGAATGCGCTTTTCTTCTGCCGCATCTCCGGAGCAACGGCCGCGGTCACCTGCCGATCGGCCTCCCCCGCTCTGTCCCAGTGCGAGCTTCTGGAGAACGGCACCGGCGTGGACATGGCCGGAGCCTTTTCCAAACCCGTGATCTCCGGCTGCACCATCCACGGAAACCGCGGGGACGGCATCGCGGTGCACGAGGGAGCCTCTCCCGCCATCCTGGGCAACGACATCCAGGACAACGGCGGGTCCGGAATTCTGGTGGAGATCGGATCGCCCGCTGTCACCGGAAACAACATCATGGGCAACGGAGGCTCCGGCATCAAGGCCCTGCGGGGCTTTTCCGGGGTGTACCGGAACAACATCCGGGACAACCGCGGCCCGGACATCGCCGGACCGGTGGACGGAACCCCGGTGGACGCGCCGGGCAACTTCTTCGGCGTAACCAGGATACCCGAGATCATCGCCAGGCTTTCGGGCCGGGTGGTGCTGGACACCGTCCTGGACGCGGCCGTCCCCAACGGCAAGGACCTGAGCCTGCCTTTGTGCAAGGGGGAGCTTCCCCAAACCATCGAGAAGGACCTGGTGTGCCTGGCCGCCTACGGGCCCTTTGCCGTGAAGGGCAAGGTCACCGTGGCCCAGGGGGCATCCTTGGTCATCGCGCCGGGTAGCGTGCTTTCCTACGGGCCGGGCGCGGCCATAGAGGTGGCCGGCGGGTCGCTGTCGGCGCGGGGAAGGATCGGCGCTCCCATCATATTTAAGAGCGCGGGCGCATCGCCCAACCCCGGCGCCTTTGACACGGCCGTGCGCTTCCTGGCCGCCTCGAACGAGACCTCGCTGCTTTCCCGCTGCGTGATCCGGCACGCCACCGTGGGCGTTGCCGTGGAGCAGGGCGCGCCCGAGATTTCCCACAGCCTCATCGCGGACTGCAGCCAGGCGGGGATCCGGGCCGTCAACGACGCGTCCCCGGCCATCACCTACTGCGCCATCACACGGAACCAGGGAAGCGGAGGCATCGAGGCCCTGGGCCGGGCCAACCCCGGCGTCCACTTCTGCAACATCTTCGGCAACTCCGTAAACCTGCAGGCCATGAGTTCCATCACCCTGGACGTGCGGAACAACTGGTGGGGGGCGGCTCCACCGGACGAGTCCCTCATCTGGGGACCCAACGTGAGCATCACCCCCTATCTTTCCGAGGAAAACCAGGAGGCGGCGCAGGCGGGAAAGTGACGCAGCCAGGCAAACGCGCAGGGGCAGCCGAGCATGAAGCCTTTTTCCGAGAAAAAGGAAAGGAAACAATCCGCCGAAGGGCATCCGCTTTTCGGCCGCCGGGTTTTCCTGCGGGCCGCCGGCGGCTTGTCCCTCCTTGCCCTGCCGCTCACCGCCCTGCCCTTCCCAGCCCTGGCGCGGGAAAACGCCATGGACCTCTGCATGGCGGGGCAGGACGCCATCGCTTCCGGCGACTTTGCCGGGGCGGTGGGGCCGCTTGCCAAGGCCGTGTCCCTGGAACCGGAGAACGACTGGTGCTGGGGGCTCCTGGGCCGGGCCTACCACGGGCTGAAAAAGATTCCCGAGGCTGTGGCCGCGTTCCGCAAGGCCGCGGACCTCAATCCTTCGGACACTTACTCGCGCATGATGCTGGAGATGCTCACCCAGCGGCCGGTGGCGCGGCAGGAAAAGCCGCAAAAGCCCATGACCGCGCTGGAGCTGGAGGCGGAAAAGGAGGAGCGCCTCATAGCCCAGCGGCTCTCCGCCAGCTCCGGGCTCTCCTACCAGGTGCGCCGGGTGGTCATTGACCCCGGCCACGGCGGCTTCGACCCCGGCGCGGTGGGCAAGGGGGGCCTGAAGGAGAAGGACGTGGCCCTGGACATCGCCCTGGCGCTCGCGGAGATCCTGGAGGCCGGGAGCTCGGTGCAGACCCGCCTGACCCGTACCGGCGACTACTACGTGGCCCTGTCCGACCGCACCGCGGCCGCCAACCAGTTCCGGGCCGACCTCTTCGTCTCCATCCACATCAACGCGGCCGAGAAGCGCGCGGCGCGCGGCTTCGAAACCTACTATTGCTCCCGCAAGGCCTCCACCAAGGAGGCGGAAAGGGTGGCGGCCTTCGAGAACACCGTGGTAAAATACGACAACCCCGCCGCTTCGGAGCCCGGATTTCAAATTGACCTGGAAGCCATGCTCCTGGGCATGGAGCAGGAGCTGTACTGGAAAAAGTCCGGGACTTTCGCGGAAACCTTCCAGAAGAGGAGCGAGTCGGCCCTTCCCTTTGAAAGCCGGGGAGTGCAGTCGGCCAACTTCTTCGTGCTGCGCCGCGCCAAGATGCCGGCCATCCTTCTGGAAGCGGGGTTCATCTCCAACCCGGAGAACGAGTCCTGGCTCGCCCGGCCGGAATTCCGCCGCAAAATTGCGATGGCATTTGCCAAGGGGTTTGCAGCGTGATAGCAAGGGGCCTGCGATACGCCTTCGGTGCGGCCCTGGTTCTTGTGCTGGCCGCGCCGATGCTGCGGGCGGACGCCACGGTAGACCGCCTGGTTTTCGAGGCCGCGGACCTGCATTATAAAGGAGAGATTGACAAAGCCGCGGACATGTTCGAAAAAGCCGCTGCCGCGGACCCGAAGAACGTTTACGTCCAAAACCAGTTGGGGGTCATCAACGTCAAAAAGAAAAACTACGCGGCGGCCTTGAAGAATTTTTCCCGGGTGGCCGCCCTGGACCCCAGGAACACCTTCGCCATGCGCTGGATGGGCCTCCTTCTCCTGCGGGAGGGGAAGATGGAGGAGGCGCGGGTGTGGTTTGAGAAGGCGCTTTCCGTAGACAAAAAAGACGCGGACGCATACTACTTCTTGGGAACGTTGTATTATCTCGCCCACAACCCGGAAAAAGCCATCTTCTACCTGAAGAAGGCACGGGACGCGGACTCGGACGAGGCGGAGACCCACTACCGCCTGGGGGGTTCCTTCGCGGACGTGGGGATGGTAAAAAACGCCCAGTTGGAGTATCTTCGTGCCCTGGCCATCTCCAAACGGCATACCAGGACGAAAAACGCGCTGGGCTGGGTGCTTTACAACCAGGAGGACGTGGAAGGGGCCATGGCCCAATGGCGGGAAACGCTGGACATAAGCCCCCAGGACACCGAGGCCCGGGAAAACCTGGCGCGAGCGAACAACAGCCTTGCGTGGCAGGCCTTTTCCTCGGGAAATCGCATCGCGGCCAAACGCTACTGGCAACAGACGCTGGTGTACGACCCCAAGAACAAGGCGGCGACCTACTACCTGGACATGATCAAGCAGTAGGCCCCGCCCGGCTTCGCTACGGCCCGGCGCGAAACGAAGCAAGCGCAAGGACCTGCCCGAAGCCGGCTCGAAAGCATGCAAGATCGGAATGCCTTCCCCCGGTACGGGGCATACACAAGGAGGAACCCATGAATCGGACCAAGGCGGGAATTTTTGCTGGCGCTGCTCTTCTCCTCATCTTCGGCCTATTTCTGCTGCCGGCCGCAGCCCAGCAGGAGGACTGGACCTCGGTGGTGGAAAACATAGGCATGAAGGGCAAGGTGAACTGGACGGCGGATTACGTCGAGGCCACGGGCATCGGCGCTCCTCCGGAGCGTTTCTACGGCAAGCCCCAGGCCCGGCCCATGGCCCTTCGAGCCGCCCAGCTGGACGCCTACCGCAATCTGCTTGAGGTAGTGAACGGCGTGCGGGTCACCTCCAGCACCACGGTCCGCGACTTCTCCACGGAGTCCGACGAGATCAACGCCCAGGTGGAAGGCATGGTGCGCGGGGCCCAGCCCGTCAAGAGGGACTATCTATCCGACGGCACCGTGGAAGTGACCCTCCGCATGCCGCTCACGGGCCCCTTCACCCAGGTCCTGCTGCCCCGGGAAGTGAAGCAGCTCTCGGAAGAGCCCCCCGCTCCTCCGGCCCCGGCCCCGGCCTCCGGCTCGGCTCCCGCGGCTCCCGAGGTCTTCACCGGCCTGGTGGTGGACGCCCGCGGGCTTTCCGCCCGGCCCGCCATGGCCCCCCGCATTCTGGACGAGGCCGGCAACGAGGTTTACGGCAGCGCCTTCGTTTCCCGTGAGTTCGCGGTGCAGCAGGGCATGGCCGGATACTCCAAGGACATCACCGCCGCCCAGACCAACTCCCGGGTCACCAACAACCCGGCTACCATCAAAGGAATCCGCACCGAGGGAAACGGACGCGCCGACGTCGTGGTGAGCAACGCGGACGCGGCCAAGCTGCGCGCCGCTTCCGAGAACCTTTCGTTCCTGAAGAAATGCCGGGTCATGATCGTGCTGGACTGATCCGACAACCTGGTTCGCCTAAAAAGCCGAGCAAGAAATGAAAGGGGCCGAACCTTCGGGCCGGCCCTTTCCTGCCCCCTGCCCCGGAGGAATACCCCGGGAGCGGAAAAGGAGGCGTGACGCCCATGAAAAACAGGATCGCATTGCTTCTGTGCCTTGCCCTCGTTTGCGGCGCCCTGGGCTTCGCCGGGTGCGGCAAGCCCCGCGCGCCGCGGGCCGCATTGGATACCCCGGACCACCACGTCGCCAACGGGTACAAGCTCCTCACCTCCGGCAAGGTGGCCGATGCGGAGCGCGAGTTCACCCTTGCCGTGGAGCTGGACAAGAAGTACTCCCCCGCCTACGGCGGCCTGGCGCTTGCCTCCGCCACGGAAGGAAACTTCGAAAAGGCCGGGGATCTCCTGAAAAAGGCCGACAAGTACGCCAAGACTCCGGAGCAGGAGGCCGAAGCCTGCGTTACGTACATCCGCTTCTACACCCTGGCCCAGAAAGCGGTGTCGGACAACTGGCTCGCCAAGGCGGAGCAGAAGTTCAGCCAGGCCAAGAAGCTCCTTCCCAACGACCCGGCCGCCTACTTTTACATGGGCATGGCCTACCGGGCCGACTACGACCTGCCCCAGGCCGAGACCATGTTCAGCAAGGTCATTGACCTAAACGGAAAGTTCGTGGGCGAGGCCGACCGCGCCTACGCGGACGTGCAGAAGATCGAACGCGCCAAGCCCGGCACGCCCATCGGCAGAAAGATCGCCTTGGTGGACAAGATCACCCGGGGCGACGTGGCCGCCCTCTTCATCCAGGAGCTCGGCCTGGACAAGCTCTTCGCGGCCAAGAAGAAGTTCGACCCCTCCTTCAAGAGCCCGGACCAGATCTTCACCACCGAAACCGTGGTCAAGGCCCCGGAAGCCACCGACATCTCCGACCACGTGCTCAAGACCGACATCGAGGCCGTGATCAAGTCGGACATCCGTGGGCTCACGCCCTACCCGGACCACACCTTCCAGCCGGACAAACCCATCACCCGGGCCGAGTTCGCCATGATGCTGGAGGACATCCTCATCAAGGCCACCGGCGACGAGGCCCTGGCCACCCGCTTCATTGACAGCCCCTCGCCCTTCCCGGACGTGCGCTCGGATGTTTCCTACTTCAACTCCGTGATGGTCTGCACCTCCCGCAACCTGATGGCCGCCAAGGACCTGGCCACGGGCGAGTTCGACCCCATGGGGCCGGTTTCCGGCGCGGACGCGCTCTTATCCATCCGCGCGCTCAAGACTCTGCTCAAGGCGGATGGATAAAGAGAAATCGGACGGTGAAGCCGGACAGCGAGGAAGGAACGGCGGGAGCCTGTGCGGGTGGGCGCCGAAAAATCGGGGAGCAAACCTCCGCGGGAAATCGTTTGAACGCGGCTTGGGATGAGGCAAAGGAAAACTCCATGGCCAAAAAGCTCTCGGTATGCCTCACGCTGGTGCTTCTTCTGGCGGCCGCGGGCACGGCCTCGGCCCTCACCGTGGCCGCCGACTCGGCCAAAGTCACCCAGCTTACCGGCACGGCATCCGTCACCCGGGCTGCCGGGGGAGACCTGGCCATACTCGCCGAAGGCGATACCCTGGGCCCCGGCGACACCGTGACCCTGGGCCGCAAAAGCCGCATGGAGATCGTGCTCTCCGACCAAAGCGTGGTCCGCTTTGACGAAAAAACCCAGTTCACCCTGGAGGCCCTGGCGTTTTCACCCGGAGAAACCCGAAACATGAAGGTGCACATGGCCCTGGGCCGCCTCTGGGCCAAGGTGGCCCGCGCCGCAGGCATCTCCGGCGGGTTCTCCGTCTCCACCAAAAGCATGGTGTCCGGGGTCCGGGGCACCGTGTTCCGGGTAAACGCCAACGAAGACTACTCGGCGGTGGTCAAATGCTATGAGGGCGAAGTGCAGGTGGATGGGAAAAAGCCCGAGAACGCGGCCTCGGCCGCCGGGCCCAAACCCCTCTCGGAGCCCCACTCGGTTTCCGGCCCGGCCTCCGTTTCCGGCCCCAAGCCCGTGAGTATGGAAGAGTGGACGGCCATTATCCGGGCCATGCAGGAAGTACGCGTTCGGGCCGACGGCTCGGTGGGCAAACCCTTTGCCTTCGACCCCCTCGCCGACCGCGACAACTGGGTTCGCTACAATCAGGAGCGCGACACCCTGGCGCCCTGAGCCCGACCGTTTTCCGGGGGGGGCTTCGCCCCGGTATTGCGGGGCCGCCCCCCCCTTCCCCCCTGAGCTGACTATCGCTCTCGCCTTCACAGGCATTCCGTCCCGTTCCCGTTTCCCGCCAAAGCCCCTTCCGGGCCCCTGGCCGGTTTCTGCGAACCCGTGTCTTGATGGGATGGAGACTACAAGAAAGGGCCAGGAGGGCAGGGGATCGCGAAGTGGCCCGGTCGCTTGCGGATTTGATCGGTGGGATGATGCCAAGCTGCAACCAGACGCATCACAAGGCTGCAAGGATGGGGCGATGCAGGCGGCTGCCGTCATGCGTCGAGGAGACGAAGCCACCAGTTAGGCGTTTGACTGCACCTTGGTATGCGGCGTGAAGCCGTCTATGGGTCCTCGTGGGCCCAGTAGAGCTCCTCCACCCAGCGGGCCGGGGCATAAAGGGCCAGGATCAGCTTCTCCCTCCTCCGGAGCCGCCGGATGAGGGGGTCTGCCGTGGCCATGTCCTGAGCGCTCAAAAGCTTGGTCCGCTCCTCCCGGGACATGGGTGGCGCGCCTCCCTGGATGGAATGGCGCTTCCTTCCTCCTTCGATCGTCTGCTTGTGGACAAGAGCCTGGTCCTGCCGGAGAAGGATATAGGACGAAGCATAGACGATGCACATAAGCCCCAGGCCGCATATGGTGAGGCATCGCGCCAGCATCTTGGCCCGCTGCTCCATTGTTCACGCTCCATCGGCCGAAATCGGGCCGGCAAGGATTTTGCGAGGGAAAGGGGACAAACCCTGTATGAAAACGAGGAGCCCATCCTTTTTCCATAAAAACTTAATATGTTGCGTCCGAGTGCGGATGCCACAGCCTTACACCCTATACTAACTGGAAGCTGTTTCATTACCCCATCTGACGCCCCAGGGCGGAGTTCCGGAGTCATGAAACAGCTTCTAGAAAAACCGTCTCCAACCGGAAATCAACGCGGCCTTCCGGGTATTGTCTAAAGCGTTCTGAAATTATACCGCACCCTCGGTTCCGGGCGCTCCCCCCTACTTCATGGCGTAATCCACCGTGACCACGGCCGCCACCTTCTTCTGGACCGAGTCCTCGTTGTCCGCCGCATACTCCGTGTCCAGGGTGGTCCGGTCCGCGGAGAGGATGGAGAACTCCCCCTGGCGCGCCGCCCGCAGGGCCCCCAGCCCCACGCCGCTTCCTTCGGCCAGGGTGGTGGCCCGCTGCTTGGCGTCCCGGGTGGCCGCGGTCAGGAGTTCACTCTTCAACTCATTGATTTTACTATAAAAGTAACGTGGATTCCCGATGTTGAGAGATAGGCCTTTCTCATAGAGCGCCGAGATCTGGGGAACGATCTTCTCGATCCTGTCCACGTCCTGGGTCTTCACGGTCACGGCCTGGGAAGCGGTATAGTCCACCAGCTCCACCGGTGGCTCCTGCGGTCGTCCCTGCTCCTTCTGCTCCGGGCTGTGCACCAGCCTGCGGTTCTCCTCCACGCGGGCCGGGCTCAGGCTGATCCGGTCCTCCGCCACCCCGCTCTCCCGCAGGAAGGAAACCACCTGCGACGCCTGGCTCTTCAGGCTTGCGTAAGCCTCCTCTCCCGTCTTCTCCCGCGCGTCCACCGTAACCGTCCACTCGGCCACGTCCGACTTCACGGCCTTCTCCGCATATCCCCGCACCTTGATGATCTGGTTGGACATGCGGACATCGCGCACCGCGTTGGCCGCTATCCACGTGGACATGATGAGCCCCAGCGCGAGAAACAGGCCCAGCCCTCCGTTTCCTCCCCGTTCCCGGGCCATGCAAACCTCCCTTCCCCGAGGCGGCTTCTACTGCTTCACGCCCTGGGATTCCTCCTTCAGGCGCTTGGCCTTGTCGCTCTTCTTGCACTGGTCGTAGATGATGCAGGAGGAGCGGAACTTGCAGTAGCCGCACGGGTCCGTGCACGCCTCGCAGTTGTCCAGGCAGTCCTCGCAATACCCCACCTGCATCTTCTCGCAACGGACCCGGGCCTCCCGGTCCGGATGATTCCTGCACTGCATCTTCGCCTCGCCGATGGATGAATTATTTACGGGAAGAAACCATTTCTCCGGGCTTTCGTGCCGGCCGAAGGTTGGGCAGGTTTTACGCCCCATTGCAGGATTACCGCGAATGGAAATGATTGTTGCTCCCCGTAGAAAAAGATCGTCTCGATCCGCCCGCCGTCTTTATTCCCTCGCTTCCAGCCCTTCCACGATGCCGGCGCATAGAAGGGGGATCATGATCTCGTGGTGGCCGGTGATGTGGATGCCCTGCCCTCCCTCGGAGACGGGACGCCCCACCACGTTCTGCATGGGCCGGTACTGGCGGACCATGTCCAGGTTCACGGCGGTGAATCCCGTAACGCGATGGCCCAGGTTCCGCGACAACGAAAGGGCCTTCAGAAAGACCTCGGGCAGGATCACGGCGGAGCCCGCGTTTATGATGACTCCCTGAGAGAGGGTGGCCACGGCGCCCGCAAAGGCAAGAAAGTCCCGGTGGGTGGCCGCTCCGCAGGCGGCCGGGTCGAAGCCGGGGTGGATGTGCCATACGTCGGTGCCGAAGGCCTCGTGTACGGTGACGGGCACTCCCCGGCGGGCTGCGGAGGCCAGCAGGGATCTCTCCGCAAAGGGAGCGCCCTCGGAAAGGAGGGCCTCGCCCACGGCCCGGCCCAGGCCGATTTTCCGTGCCTCCGCATCCTGCACCGCACGGCAGAGGAACTCGGCGGTCTCGCGGGCGGTGCCGAAGCGGCCTTCCGGAAGGGCCGCGGCCACGTTCTCGGAGGTCTTGCCGATGAGCGCGATCTCGGTGTCGTGGACGATGACCGAGCCATTCACGGCAAAAAGGGAGATGACGCCCCGGTCCATGAGGTCGGTAAGGAGCGGCGCGAGGCCGGTCTTGACCACGTGGCCGCCCATGCCCAAGATGACGGTCTTCCGGGCCCGGGCGGCGCAGACGACGGCTGCGATGACGGCCTTGAGGTCGTTTGCCGCAAGGAAGCCGGGAAGACGCGCCAAAAGCTCGGAGAGCCCGGCACCCGGAGTCCAGGGGCGGGCGAAGTCGCTCTCCGACACCAGGCTTACGCGGTTTGTGAGCGAGCAGGTGGAGAGCTTTTTGGGGTCCAGCTCCGGGAACTTGGTTTTCACGATACGGCCCTCCCGGTCGTCCGGGTGAATGATTCTGTTCCCCCCGAGCCTCCCGCGCTGGCGGAGGGCGATGGCCCGGCTAGACCTCGCGGCTTCGCGGAAACAGGATCTTTTCCGATAGATCGCACAGGATGTGCGCGGCGGTAATGTGCGCCTCCTGGATGCGCGGTGTGGAGGAGCTTGCCGCGATGAAGCAGATATCGGCCTTTTCCGACAAGGGCAGCCCGGCCCCGCCGGTGAAGGCCAGGACGCGCATGGACAGCCTGCGGGCCGCGTCCGCTGCCAGCAGAACATTGGGCGAGCGACCGGAGGTGGAGATGGCCCAGCACAGGTCTCCGGGGCGCCCCAGGGCCATGACCTGGCGGGCGAAGATGTCGTCGAAGCTGTAGTCGTTGGCGATGGCCGTGAGCGTGGAGGTGTCGGTGGTGAGCGCAACCGCGGCCAGGGCGGGGCGCTCCATGGCGAAGCGGTTCACGAACTCGGCTGCGATGTGCTGGCTGTCCGCGGCAGAGCCGCCGTTCCCGCAGAGGAGGATCTTTCCCCCCGCGGCCAGGGCCTCGGCGATCATCGTCGCCGCCGCATAGAGAAGCCCTACGTTTTGCGTGATGCTCTCCCGGATCACCCGGGCCGACTCCTCGGCCATGGATTCGATCATCTGCCTCATGGGCGGGCCGCCTCCCCGCTTCCTGCGCCGTCGGTTTCCGGCATGATTCCCAGGCTCCGGGCCTTCTCGTAGGCCCGGGCCGCCTCGTACTGGTCCCCGCTCCGCTCCAGGAGCCGCGCGAGCCTGAGCCAGTGGCGCCCCTGCCCGGGGTCCAGGTCCACGCTCTGGCGGGCAAAGGAGAGCGCGATGTCCGTGTCCACGTCCAGGGCCGTGAAGACCTCGGCCAGAAGCGAAAGCGAGACCGCGTCGTTGGGGTTTTTCCGAACCGCGGCCTCCAGGGCCTTCCGGGCCTCGCCCGGTCTTTTAAGAATGAACAGGCACTCTCCCAAGCCGCGGAAAGGTTGCCAGGCCTCGGGCTGGGCCTTGGCCGACCGCTCATACAACTTGGCCGCCTTTTCAAAATCGCCCAGGCTTTGCGCAGCCCGCGCCGCCTGGAAGGCCGCGGCAGGCTCGTCGGGCGCCGCGGCCAGGGCCTTTTCGAAAAAGGAGAGCGCCCCTTGGAAATCCCCCTCCTGGGCGCAGAGAAGGCCCAGGTTGAAGAGCGGCATGACGTTTCCTGGCTCCTTCTCATGCACGCGAAGGAAGGCCTCCACCGCCTCGGAGTTTTTACCGGACATGGCCAGACACACGGCCAGGCTGTTCTCCGCGTTGGCGTTCTGGGGGTCCAGGGCAAGGGCTTGCCGATACTCGGAGACGGCCGCGGCCAAGTCGTTTTCCTGGAAGCGCCGGTCCCCGGAGATGGCAAGGGTCATACTGTCGAACACGGCATAGGAGCCGGGCCCGGCAAGGGAGGCCTGATCCAGGGCTTTCAGGGAGTTGTGGGCGATCACCTCCTCCACGCCGTAGGAAAGCGTGGGGAAAAGCGCCGCTGCCACCGTTGCCGATCCCATGCCCGCGGCCATGGCCTGATCCCGGAGCATGCGGCTCGCCTTCTCGGCCTCGGCCGCGTCGGCACCGGGGAGAACCAGGCTGAACACGCCGGGGCACAGGAGCCCCCACACGCCGCCGGCCCGGTCCACCACCCGTCCCATGTGGCCCATGAAATCCGAAAAGAGCGCGGGACGATTTCCGTTCTCAAGGCCTGCGGTCTCCTTGTCCAGGCGCACGGCCAGCGCGGCGAACTTCTTGGTTTCCGACAGGCGGGAAAGGGCCTTGGCCAGAAAGCTTCCGGCAAGACCGGGCTCGACGCGGAGCTTTGCGCCCTTCCGGCTGGCCCGCAAGAGCTCGCCGGAGTCCTCCCGGAAGAACTGTCCGGTCACTTTCTTATCCGCCGCCTGGGGTTCGTTGGCTATGGTCATGAGTGTTCCCGAAGGAAAGGGGTTATCGTTTCGCGGCCGCGGCGGAAAGGGCTGCGGCCACCGCCGGGATGTCCCGGTCGGAAAGGGTGCGCGCATCCAGCACCAGCGCGTCGTTTTCGATCCGGCCGATGACCGGCGGGTCTCCCGTGCGCAGGACGCGCTCCAGGGCGTTTACCGAAAGGCCTTCCACCGAAAGGACCACGCCGAAGCTGGGAAGCTCGGCCAAGGGCAGCGCGCCCCCGCCCACGCGGGAACGAAGGGCGACGGTTTTTGCGGCGGCCCCCGGAACGGTGGCCCGCTTTATAGCGGCGGAAAGCCTCCGGGCGCGGCGGCGCAAGGCCTCGGGTGCGGCCGTGAGCATGGCCAGGGTGGGAATGGCCGAGAGCGCCCGCTCGGGGTCGCGGTAGAGGCGCAAGGTGGCGGACAGCGCCGCCAGGGTCATCTTGTCTATGCGCAGGGCGCGGTTGATGGGGTTCTTCCGCAGGCGGGCGACCATGTCCGCCTTGCCCACGATGATCCCCGCCTGGGGCCCTCCCAGGGCCTTGTCCCCGGAGAAGGTGACCAGGTCCGCGCCGGCGGCCACCGAGTCCTGCACCGTAGGCTCGGCAGGGAGCCCGTAGGCGGAGAGGTCCAGCAGACAGCCCGAGCCCAGGTCCTCCATGACCGGCACCCCGCGCCGGGCCCCGATGGCCGTGAGTTCGGCAAGCGGAACGCTGGCGGTGAAGCCCACCACCGCGAAGTTGCTGGTGTGGGCCTTGAGCAAAAGAGCCGTTTCCGGCCCGATGGCCTCTTCGTAATCCCGGGGGTGGGTGCGGTTGGTGGTTCCCACCTCCCGGAGGACCGCCCCCGAGCGGGCCATCACGTCCGGGATGCGGAAGGAGCCGCCGATCTCCACCAGCTCTCCCCGGCTCACCACCACCTCTCGGCCCTTGGCCAGGGTCTCCAGGCAGAGGAAAACCGCGGCCGCGTTGTTGTTCACCACCAGCGAGGCCTCGGCCCCGGTGAGCTCGCACAGGATCTCGTCCACGTGGGAGTAGCGGGAGCCGCGCCTGCCCTCGGCAAGGTCGAACTCCAGGTTGGAGTAGGACCGGGACACGGCCACCACGTTCCGGAGGGCCTCCTCGGAAAGGAGCGAGCGGCCCAGGTTGGTGTGCACCACCACGCCGGTCCCGTTCACCACGGGCCGGGGGCTTTCGGAAAGCATCCCGGCGAGAATCCGCTCCGCCTTCTTCACCGCGGCCGACTCCATGCCCTCCCGGTCTTGGACGCTCGAAAGGCCGGACAGGGCCTCCTCGCGGAGCGCGTCCACGGCCTTGCGGCTGGCAATCTTCACGGCCTGCCGGGGTGCCGTTGCGGAGGACTCGGCCAGGAGCGCGATGACCCGGTCCACGGAGGGAAGGATGCGCAAGAGGGAGTTCTTGTCGTGTTTCAAAATTATTTCCCGGATTTTTAGTGGGTTGCACTGGCGACAGCCCCCCGCGGGGAGCTTTAAACAATTATTTTCTCCTTCCGGAGGCTACTTGTCAAGGCAAACAGCCATAATTCTTGGAAAAACAGGAACAACGAGAGAAACCGGACCCATAGAAAACGCAATCGCGACGCGGCCGAGCTTCTTGCCTTTTTGTTGCCCGGGGATTATAGAGCCAAGAAAAAAATCACCTCATCATCCCGGAACCGGAGGAAAGCGTGGACTACGACCTTACCAGGGAGCAGCAGATGATCCGGAACGCCGTGCGGAGCTTCGCCGAGGGCGAAATCGCTCCGCGGGCCCTGGATCTGGATGAAAACGAGGAGTTTTCGCCCGAGCTTACCAAAAAGATGGGCGAGATCGGCCTGTTCGGCATGTTCGTCTCCGATGCCTACGAGGGCCAGGCCATGGATTATCTCTCCTACATCATCGCCGTGGAGGAAGTGGCCCGCGTGGACGGGTCCCAGGCGGCAACGGTGGCGGCGGGCAACTCCCTGGGCATCGGCCCCATCTACTACTTCGGCTCCGAGGAGCAAAAGAAGAAGTACCTCCCCAAGCTCTGCTCCGGCAAGTACCTCTGGGGCTTCGGGCTCACCGAGCCCCAGGCGGGCTCCGACGCGGGCGGAAGCCAGACCACGGCCGTCCGGGACGGCAACGAGTGGGTGCTGAACGGCTCCAAGATCTTCATCACCAACGCCGCCTGCGAGATGTCGCTGGGCGTCACCGTCCAGGCCGTCACCGGACAGAAGCCCGACGGCCGCAAGGAGTATACCTGCTTTTTGCTGGAGCACGGAACCAAGGGCTTCACCCAGCGGCCCATGAAGAAGAAGTTCATGTGGCGCGCTTCCAACACGGCCGAGTTGTTCTTCGACAACGTGCGGCTGCCCGACTCCGCCATCCTGGGCAAGCAGGGCGACGGCTTCAAGCAGATGCTGAAAACCCTGGACGGCGGCCGGTTGTCCATCGGCGCCATGGGCCTGGGCGGCGCCCAGGGGGCCTACGAGATGGCGTTGAACTACGCCAAGAAGCGCGAGCAGTTCGGCCAGCCCATCAGCAAGTTCCAGGCCATCGCCTTCAAGCTGGCCGACTGCGCCATGGAGATCGAGTGCGCTCGGAACCTCCTCTACAAGGCATGCTGGCTTAGGGACAAGAAACGCCCCTTCGAGAAGGAGGCCTCCATGGGCAAGCTCTACTGCTCGGAGGTCATGGGCCGGGTGGTGAACCACGCGGTGCAGATCCACGGCGGATACGGCCTGATGAAGGAGTACCAGGTGGAGCGCTTCTACCGCGACCAGAAGCTCCTGGAGATCGGCGAGGGCACCTCCGAGGTGCAACGCATCGTGATCTCCCGCTACATCGGCTGCTGATTTAACGGCCAGAAGCCGTAAAAGCGCCTTGACAGCCGTGCGCTCTTGGGCTAAGAGAATGAATTCTTGCTGCGGGGTAGAGCAGTCAGGTAGCTCGTCGGGCTCATAACCCGAAGGTCGGCGGTTCGAATCCGTCCCCCGCTACCAGCATAAAACGAGGGGGTTGCGAGAAATCGCAGCCCCCTTTTTCTTTGTCCCTGCCCTGCCGCCCCCCTCTCCCCGCGTCCTGCCTGCCTCCCGCCCCCTCCGGAGGGCCTGCTCCTTGATCCTTGACACGCTTCTTCTTCCGATTCTATAATTATTCTTTTTATTTGATTTCCTTAGTTTTCTTTATCATATCAAGACACCAGGCATCATACCAACGAACCAGGAGGAAACGACATGCTGCTCTTGAACCCCAAGAAGTACCAGGACCGCAACTACCCCGACGCCCGCTCGAAAGAGATCATGCAAAAGACCATAGATTTCTTCGAGAACAAGGGCTTCGCCAAGATGAAGGAGGACTTCTACTCCTTCAAGTTCACCTACGACTTCGCCGAGTTCGTGAAAAAGGAACGGATCTTCGAAACCCTGTTTCTGCCCAAAGGGTACGGAGACCCGGACCAGTACTACTCCACCTACCGCATGTACGAGTTTTCCGAGATCACGGGCTTCTACGGCACCGCATACTGGTATATGTACCATGTGTCCACCCTGGGCCTCGACCCCATCTTCCTGGGCGACAACGAGGAGCTCAAGCACCGGGCCGTGCAGACGCTTCGGCAAAATCCCCTCTGCGCCTTCGGCCTTTCGGAAAAGCAGCACGGCGCCGACATCTACAGCTCCGAAATGAAGCTCTACCCCCAGCCCGACGGCACCTACCTGGCCCGCGGCTCCAAATATTATATTGGCAACGGCAACGAGGCCTCCCAGATCACCGTGTTCGGCAAGATCGCCGACACCGACGAGTACGTGTTCTTCGTGGTGGACTCCAAGCACCCCAAGTACGAGCTGGTGCAGAACGTCATCCAGGCCCAGAACTTCGTGTCCGAGTTCATCCTCCACGACTACCCCATCACCGACGCCGACATCTCCGCCCGCGGCCCCAAGGCCTGGGACGACATGCTGAACACCATCAACATCTGCAAGTTCAACATCGGATCGGGCGCCACCGGCATCGTGACCCACTCCTTCTATGAAGCGCTGAACCATGCCGCCCACCGCAACGTGTACGGCAAGTTCGTCACCGAGTTCCCCCACGTGCGCCGGCTGTTCATGGACAGCTACTGCCGCCTGGCCGCCATGAAGCTCTTCGGGCTGCGGGCCACCGACTACATGCGGGCCGCTTCCGAAGAAGACAAGCGCTACATGCTTTACAACCCCATCATGAAAATGAAGGTGGCCATCCAGGCCGAAGAAGTCCACGAGATGCTGTGGGACATCATCGCCGCCAAGGGCTTCGAGAAGAACTGCTACTTCTCCCAGGCCGTGATGGAGCTCCGCGGCTTCCCCAAGCTGGAGGGAACCCGCCACGTGAACATGGCGCTCATCGCAAAGCTTCTGCCCAACTACTTCTTCAACCCCAGGCCCTACCCCGTGGTGGGACGCCGCAACGGCCCGGAGAACGACGACTTCCTGTTCCGCCAGGGCCGCACCCGGGGCTACGGCAGGATCCAGTTCCACGACTACAACATCGCCTACAACTCCGTGGATCTCCCCAACGTCACCGTGTTCAAGGAGCAGATCAAGGCCTACACCGAGTTCCTCATGGCGTCGGGCATGGAGCTGGGCAACCAGATGCTGAACGACTTCGACTTCCTGCTCGCCGTGGGCGAAATCTTCACCCTGGTGGCCTACGGCCAGCTCGTCATCGAGAGCGCCCAGATGGAGAAGGTCGAGGACGACGTCCTGGACATGATCTTCAACGTATTCGTGCGCGATTTCTCCCGCTACGCGATGGACATCCAGGGCAAAGCCGCCGCCACCGAAATCCAGAAGGCCGCCTGCGTCAAGATGATGAAAGCCCCGGTCCACGATGCGGCCAAGTTCGACAAGGTCTTAAACGAGCATGTCTACTCGCTGGTTGATGTCTATCAAATGAATCCTTAAGAGGAAGGGCTTTAAAAAAGGCCTATTGCTGCGAGAACCCGGCGACAGGCTCCGGCTTGATTGATTGAACAATCCCCCTACCGGCCGCGATCAAAAAAGTTTTGCGGAAAAGGGGGAGGGGGGGGGAGGGGAAAAAGCCCGGGTTTTCAAAAGGGTTTGTCCCCCTCCCCCCCAAATCTTTTAACCTTTTTTGGATTTTTTCCTTCCCGGTCCTCCATGCGCAAGCCCGCCATCAGCGTCAGCATGCCGGAGCTCAAGGGGATTCTGGGGCGCTACCTGGAAGCCCCCGGGCTTTCCTATGCCGTGAAAATCGTCGGGCATCCGGGCGTAGGCAAATCGGACGCGGTGCGGCAGACGGCCCGGGAGAAGAACTTCCTCTTCATTGATACCCGGCTCGCCTTCAAGGAGAACATTGACCTGGGCGGCTACCCGGTGCCGGACCACGCGGCGGGCCGGATGATCTACTACCGTCCCGGGTTCATTCCGCCCGAGGAAGTGCCGGAAGGCTTTGACGGCATCCTCTGGTTCCTGGACGAGGCCAACCGCGCACATCCCACCGTCATCCAGACCCTCTTCACCATCATCACGGAGAAAGTCTGCGGGGAGCACAGGCTCTCGCCCCGGACCTTCATCGTGTTGGCGGGCAACTTGGGGGAAGAGGACGAGACCCAGGTCACGGACTTCGACGACTCGGCCCTGGACGGCCGGCTGGCCATCTTCCATCTTAAGCCCGACGCCGGGAGCTGGCTCGCCTGGGCTTTCCGGGAGGGCCTGCACCCGTCCGTCCTGCGCTACGTTGCGGCCTTCCCCGACCGGCTCTGGGACGAACGAAACATTCTTCCCAACCCCCGGGCATGGCACCAGGCGTCCCAGGCCCTGGCCCTCTCCTGCGGGCTTGCAGGCGAATCGGAGCTTCATCAGGAGCTTTGCCGCGAGCCGGACGGACAAGCCGCCAAGATGCTGAAGGCGCTCCTGGGGCCCGCGGCCGGCGCCGAGTTCGTGGACGAGATCGTTGCGCCCCGCGCGCTGACCGCCTCCCAGGTGCTTGCCGGAGACGCCGGGAAGCTGGCTCTTCTGCGGGATGACAAGATCCCCGCCGAGGACGTCCTGTGGGCTTTCAGCGGAGTTGTGGCCGAGCTTAGGGCCCTGGCAGCGGAAACGGGAGGCGACCTGAAAGAGGACGGGCTCCGCGCGCTTTGCAATGCGCTCGCCTTTGCCGCCTGCATCCGCGCGGACCAGCGGGCGTCCTTCTTCCTGGAGCTGGCGCGGCGCTGCGGGCTCCTTTCCCGGATCCCCGAGGCCCTGGCGCGAATGGACGACCGGTGCGCGGCCGAGGACCTACGCAACTTCTTCTCCGGCATCCTTTCCGAGCCATGAAAAGCTCTCCACTGGACCACGCGCTTTTTCTGTTTTCCTCCCGCAGCCGGTTTTGCTCCTACTTCTTCCAGCAGGCCGACCTCTACGCCGACGAGAACATCCCCACGCTGGCCCTGGTTGCGGTCCGGAACCGGATGCGGCTCATCTACAACCCGGCGTTCATCGCGGCGACCGACCCGGAGCACCTGATCGGGCTTCTGGTGCACGAGATCCTCCACATCGCCGCGAACCACCCCTTCCGGGCCATTCCGGGCGCAGACCCGGCCTTGCAGAACCTGGCCCAGGACATGGTGGTGAACAGCTTCTGCGAGAAGGCGGCGAGAAGCTTCTTCGCCAAGAAGGGACGCGCTGAGGTGGCGCTCCTCCTGCTTCCTCCCGGGCTTCCCCGGGTGCCGGAGCCTCTGGCGCAGAAGGCGGGCGGGCTCTTCGACCTGCGCTGGGAGGAGGTCTACGCCTTCCTCTCCCGCAAGAAAGGCGAAGAAGAAAATGGCGGAGAGGGGCCGGCCTTTTTCCGGGCGGACCGGAATCTAGGCGGAAAAGGCGATGCGCCGGAACCTCCAACCGAAGGGATGGTTCTCAAGGACAGGAACGGCAAGACGCTGCCCACGGGCGTGCATCTTTTCGGCATCCCGGAGGAAGCCGGACAGGCACGGGAAACGGCCCGCAGGGTGCTGCGCTTCGCCGTGCTGAACGCGCCCGCGGTGGGGGAACGGATCATGACGGAGCTCTCCGGGCTCATGGGCGAGCCGGAAAGGACGCGGGTCGCCTGGAAAGCCCGGCTGCGGGGGCTTGTCCGCACGCTCTCACCCGCGGCCCGGTGGGACCTCTCCCGGTCCCGGCCCAACCGCCGCTTCTGGGACGCGGGGCTGGTTGCGCCCGGCCGCATCCTCCGCCAGGACCCCGCGGTCACGGCGGTGGTGGACGTTTCCGGCTCCATGGCCGCGCAGCCCGGAGCCATCGCGGCAGCCTTCGGCGTGGTGGAAGATCTTGCCCGCACCTTCCCCGTGAACCTTCTATGCCTGGACCAGGAGCTCTTCGTGCCGGCGCGCACGGCCGGGGAACGCCTGCCCGCACGCACGGCCCGGCCCGGGACCTACCGCAGGGGCGACTGGAAGCGCTTGCGCACCGGAAGCCGGGGAGCCACCTTCTTCGCACCGCTTTTCAACAGCTACATGCCGGGCCGGAGAGGCGCCCTGGTGGTCCTGACCGACGGCGAGATCTACGACATGAACGCATTGCGGCCTTACCCCGCCACCGTATGGGTGCTTCCCGAGGACCGCGCCAAATGCTTTGCCCCGCCCTTCGGTGTCACGGTGGCAGTGCCGAATCCGAAATAGAAAGAAGGGAATTCCGCAGGGGAGAGCGGACAAATCCCTTGGGAAGAAGCGGCTTTTTCCCTCTCCCCCCTTTTTAAGGCAAAACTTTTTACTGCGCGTCCCGGGATGGCAACGATGAGGTCACTGCCTATAGGGATGGGGAAAACCATCTTTTATAGGATCGAGCTATGGCGATCGGGAAAACCGAACCATGATTGATGAAGCGCAACGAATCTACGAGCAGGGGAAAGCCGCCCCGGGCTTCGACCATGCCGCGGGGCTGCGGAAGCTGGAGACCCTCGGCGACGCCGAGGCGGTTTTCCGGGCGGGCAGGCTCTGGCCCCGCTTTGATTTCACGGAAGGCCTGGCCGCGCTGTTCCGTCTCAAAAGCGCCAAGTTCATCTACCACGCCGGACTGGAGTGGAAGAGCTTCGACTTTGCCCTTGCGCTATCCCATCTTTGCGCCCTCCATGATCCGGGCTACCTTTTCTACGCAGGCGCCCACTGGAAGAGCTTCGATTATGAAAAAGGAGGCAAGGTCCTTCTTTTGCGGGAAAACCCGGAGTACCTCTACCGGGCCGGAGCTCTGTGGCGGGAGTTCGACTTCGCGTCCGCTTGGCGCGCGCTGGAAAAAGCCGGGGGCGAGGGAGAGGCCTGGCGCGGGCTTGCCCTGGAAAACCCGAAATGGAAAAGGGCGCTGGGCCGGATATGGGAGGAGCTCTGCCAAAAGGCCGGGATCTAGGGCGGACGGGCTTGCCGGTGGAATCCCTTCTATCTCTTCGCCTCGTCCAGGACCCGGCGCATCATCTGGGATAGCTCCGAGAGCTGGGCCGGCTTCTTCAGATAGCCCGAGATGCCGCGGGCTTTCGCCTCCTCCGGGTTCAGGTCCCGGGCAAAGCCCGTGCACAGGATCACGGGAATGTCAGGCCGGATGGCCTTGATCTTCTGCGCCAGGTCCTCGCCGGTCATCTTGGGCATGGTCATGTCCGTCATGACCACGTCGAAATCGGCGGAAGCCGCCGTAAACGCCTCCAAGGCGGACGGGCCGTC